>JBDSLU010000285.1:0-3972 GCA_039916225.1 Vicinamibacteraceae bacterium | reverse complement strand
GTGCTGGCGCTCGTTCCCGGAACGCCATCACTCGCGATCGAGCCGCACCTGGCGCTGGCCCTGTTCGTCGCGCCGATCCTGCTCGACGCGGCCTACGACGCCTCGCCGCGCGACCTCAAAGCCAACTGGCTACCGCTCACCAGCCTGGTCGTGGGTGGTGTCGCCGTCACCACGCTGGCGGTGGCGTTCGTGGTCAAGGCGATGGTCCCCGCCGCACCCTGGGCCGCTGTCATCGCCCTCGGTGCCATCGTCTCGCCGCCCGACGCCACCGCGGCCACGGCGGTACTGCGTCACGTCCGGCCGCCGCATCGCATCCTGACGATCCTCGAAGGCGAGAGCCTGCTGAACGACGCCAGCGCGCTGCTGATTTACCGGCTCGCCCTCGGCGCCCTGGCCGCCAATGCCGTCTCGATCGGAACGGTCGCGCCGACGTTCCTGGTCGCGGTGGTCGGCAGTCTGGTGGCCGGTCCGGCCGCCGCCTGGCTGTCGATTCGCGCGACCCGGCGGATCAGTGATGCCCCGACGACGATCATCGTGCAGTTCATCACCACCTTCGGGGTGTGGGTCGTCGCCGAGCAGATTGGTCTTTCCGGCGTGCTGACGATGGTGTCTTTCGCGCTGGAGGTGGCCCGGCCGGCATCGCAGGCCACGCCGGCCCGCCTGCGCATCCCGGCCTACGCGGTGTGGGAGACGGCGGTGTTCGTCCTCAACGTGCTGGCCTTCGTCTTCATCGGCCTGCAGATCCAGCCGATCCTGGCCAGCCTCGACTCGGTGGTCCGCGTCCACTACCTCTGGGTCGCCGGCACCGTGCTGGCCACCGTGATCGCCGTGCGGGTGGCGTGGGTGCTGACCTACTACGGCACCATCAGAGTCGCGCAGGGATGGCTCCGCCCGTCGGACAGTTCGCGCTCGCCGCCGACGCTCGGCGGCTCGCTGATCGTCGGGTGGTCGGGGATGCGCGGCATCGTCACCCTGGCCGCGGCGCTGGCGCTGCCGCTCGAGCTGGGCGGGACGCCGTTCCCCTATCGCGACCTCATGGTCCTGACCGCCTTCGCGGTCGTCCTCGGCACGCTGGTCATCCAGGGCCTGACGCTCGGGCCGCTGCTCCGTCGGCTCGACCTCCGCGACGATCAGCCGGTCGAGCGCGAAGCCGCCGCCGCCCGCCAGCGGGCGCTGGCCGCCGCGCTGGCCGTCGTCGACGGCGACGATTCCGAGGACGCCCGCACCGTGCGCCGCGAGCTCGAGACGCACCTGGGGTCGGCGCGCGGCGAGCGCGATCACGCCGCCGAGGCACACGTCAGGCTGCATCACGATGCCTTGGCGGCGGCGCGTCGCGAGGTGTTCGCGATGCGCGAGACCGGCGAGATCGGCGACGCCGCGTTCCATCGGCTCGAGGAAGAGTTCGACTGGATGGAGATGGCCAACGGCCATGACTGAGCATGGCCGGCTATAGTGAGCAGAAGGCACCGCGAGCGGCCATCGACTACGCCATGATGCGTCCCACGCCATGATTCGCCTTGTCGCCGGTATCACCTCCGTCGTGGTCGTCGCCTCGCTGGCCGCCATGGCCGGCGCACCGCATCGTCCGCAGCCGACGACTGGCGCGGGTCGTGTGGCGACCTTCCCACTCTCCCGTATCAAGCTGCTCGACGGGCCCTTCAAGCGATCGGAAGCGCTCAACGTCGCCTACGTCCACGCGCTCGAGGTCGATCGCCTGCTGGCGCCGTTCCGCACCGAAGCCGGGCTCACCGCCAAGGCCGAGCCCTACCCGAACTGGGAGAGCACCGGCCTGCAGGGCCACACTGCCGGGCACTACCTGACCGCACTGGCCCAGGCCTGGGCCTCGACCGGCGACGCCGAAGCGAAGCGGCGCCTCGACGTCATGGTCGGCGAGCTGGCCGAGTGTCAGCGCGCGCACGGCAACGGCTATGTCGGCGCGGTGCCGAAGAGCCGCGAGCTGTGGGCCGGCGTCGCCGCCGGCACGCTGAAGGTGGAGCGCTTCGGCCTCAACGGCGCCTGGGTGCCCTGGTACAACCTGCACAAGCTCTTCGCCGGGCTGCGCGACGCGCACGTGATCGGCGGCAGCAGCCAGGCGCGCGAGGTGCTGGTGGCCCTGGCGACGTGGTGCGCGAACCTCGTCGCCACGCTGTCGGACGCCCAGATCCAGGAGATGCTCGGCGCCGAGCATGGCGGCATGAACGAGGTGCTCGCCGACGTCTTCGCCCTGACCGGCGAGCGGAAGTACCTCGAGCTGGCGCAGCGCTTCTCGCACAAGGCCCTGCTCGATCCGCTGACCCGCCACGAGGATCCGCTGACCGGCCTGCATGCCAACACGCAGATCCCCAAGGTCGTCGGTTATGGCCGCATCGCCGAGCTCGGCGGCGATCCAGCGGGTCGCGACGCCGCGGCCTTCTTCTGGGACACGGTCGTCCATCGCCGCAGCGTGGCCTTGGGCGGCAACAGCGTCCGCGAGCATTTCAACGCCGCCGACGACTTCGCGCCGATGCTCGAATCGCGCGAAGGGCCGGAGACCTGCAACACCTACAACATGCTCCGGCTGACCGAGCTGCTGTTCCGCGGCCAGCCGCTGGCCGAGTACGCCGATTACTACGAGCGCTCGCTCTACAACCACATCCTGTCGACGCAGCACCCCGAGCACGGCGGCTACGTCTATTTCACGCCCATCCGCCCGCGTCACTACCGCGTCTACTCGCAGCCGAAGGAGTGCTTCTGGTGCTGTGTCGGCACCGGCATGGAGAACCACGGCAAGCACGGGCAGTTCGTCTACGCACACCGTGGCGACGAGCTGTTCGTGAACCTGTTCGTGGCCTCTGAGCTGACATGGCCGGAGCGCGGGCTGACCCTGCGCCAGGACACGACCTTCCCGGACGAGCCGCGGACCAGGCTCGTCCTGACGCTCGAACAGCCGCGACAGTTCACGCTCCAGGTGCGCCATCCGGCGTGGGTGGCGGCCGACGCCTTCCGCCTGCGCGTCAATGGCCAGCCGGTCGCGACGCGCTCGACGCCATCGTCCTATGTGGCCATCGACCGCACCTGGCGGGCCGGCGATCGCGTCGAGGTGGAGCTGCCGATGCGGACGCGCCTCGAGCGGCTGCCCGACGGATCGGACTACGCGGCGGTCATGCACGGCCCGATTCTGCTGGCGGCGCGCACCGGCACCGAACAGCTCGACGGCCTCGTCGCCGGATCGGGACGCATGGCACACACCTCGACGGGGCCGTATCTGGCCCTCGACGCCGCGCCGATGCTGGTCGGGGAGTTGGCGGCGCTGCCCGATCGCATCCAGCCGGTAGCGGGGCGGCCCCTGACGTTCCGCGCTCCGACGATCATCCGGCCGGCCGCCTCGCGCGACCTCGAGCTGGAGCCGTTCTTCCGTGTCCACGACAGCCGCTACATGATCTACTGGCGCGTCGCCACGCCGGACGCCTACGAGCGCGTCGTGACCGAACTGCGCGACGCGGAGCGAACGCGGCTGCGGCTCGAGACGCGGACGCTCGATCGCGTCGTCCCCGGCGAGCAGCAGAGCGAGATCGACCACGGTGTCCGCAGCGAGGCGTCGTCGACGGGCGCGACGCACGGGCGTCCCTATCGCGAGGCGACCGGCTCGTTCGGCTATGAATTGAAGCGCGGCAAGGCGTCCGGGCCGCTGCAGCTGATCGTGACGTATCTGGCGGGAGACCGCGGCCGCCGGTTCGAGATCCGTGTCGACGATCGGCCGGTGGCGACCGTCACCCTGGACGGCCGCAAGCCCGATCGCTTCACCGACACCGCCTACCCGATTCCCGCCGACATCCTCGCGGCGGACGCCGACGGCGTGCTCGCGGTGCGGTTCGTTGCCCAGCCCGGGTCGCGCGCCGGTGCCGTCTACGACATCCGACTCGCCCGACCGGAGTGAGTGGGTCTCGTGGTCTGACCGCCCCCCGGTGACGGCGTTTCTTCATGCGCGGACAC
>JBDSLU010000284.1:0-14953 GCA_039916225.1 Vicinamibacteraceae bacterium | reverse complement strand
GAGGGGGCCAACGAGGGCGATCCGCTGGCACTGTGGGCGGTCGATCGCGCCACCGGCACCGTGCGCTGGAAGCAGCCGATGGGCGCCGGCAACCACAAGGTGCGCAAGGGCGACATGACGTCACCGTCGCCGGTCACCGACGGCAAGACCGTGTGGCTGCTGACCGGCACCGGCGTCCTCAAGGCCTTCGACTTCGCCGGCAAGGAGCTGTGGAAGCGCGACCTGCCGAAGGACTACGGCGCGTGGGGGCTCAACCACGGCTACGGCTCGTCGCCCTTGCTCGAAGGCGGCGCCCTCTACGTGCAGGTCCTGCACGGCATGAACACCGACGACCCGTCCTACCTGCTGAAGATCGACGGCAAGACGGGACAGACGACATGGAAGGTCGAACGGCCGACGGCGGCGCAGCGCGAGTCGCCCGACGCCTACACGACGCCGGTGCCGGTGAAGCTGGGCCAGGCGATGGAGATCGTCGTCAGCGGCGGCGACGTGGTCACCGGCCACGATCCGGCGACCGGCAAGGAGCTGTGGCGGCTGAACGGGCAGAACCCGGAGAGCAACCCCTACTACCGCGTGGTGGCCTCGCCGGTCGTCGCCGGCGACCTGATCTTCGCGCCGTCACGGGTGAAGCCACTCACCGCGGTACGCGCTGGCGGCCGCGGCGACATCTCGACGTCCCACAAGCTGTGGGCGTTCGACAAGGGCCCCGACGTCCCCTCGCCGGTGACGGACGGCACGCTGCTCTATCTGATCGACGATCGCGGTGTCGTCCACGTGCTCGACAACAAGACCGGCGCCGTCGTCTATGGGCCGCAGCGGCTCAAGCCCGGCACCTACAACTCGTCGCCGATCCTCGCTGGCGACCGCATTTACGTGCTGAACGAAGACGGCCTCACCACCGTCATCAAGTCGGGGCGCGAGTTCCAGGTGCTGGCCGAGAACCCGCTCAACGAGTACGTGCTCGGCTCGGCGGCCGCGTCCAACGGCCAGATCTTCATCCGCACTGGCCAGCACCTCTTCTGCATCGGCAAGGCGTCGACGGCGCGGGCGGCGAACTGACGATCGGTCGCGACGTGCCGGGCGAGGGCTGCCGCGGCCGGGCGTGAGCGGACGGCTGCCAGCCGATACACTGCGAACGTGCTCGGCGTCGCGGTCCTGCAGGCCGGTCTCACTCTCTTCGTCGCCGGCCTCGTCGTTGCCGTCGTTCCAGCCGGCACACTGGGCTGGTCCTGGCTGCACGGCCTGCCTGCAGCGGCACTCGGTGTCGCCGTTGCCCTCGCCGGTGCGCGGCTGCCGGTTCGGCGCCGGGCCACTACCGCCCGCCGCGCGATCATCGACGACTACGCGCCGGAATGGGAGTTCGACGAGCACCACACGCGGCGCATCGCGGCCCCGCCCGATCGCGTCTATGCGGCGATCCGCACGCTGCCGGCCGGCGACATCCGCTTCTTCCACCTCCTGACCTGGCTGCGCCGGCTCGGGCGACCGCAGCCGCCGGGCATCCTCAACGCGCCGAAGGATGAGCCGATCATCGATACCGCGGTCCGTGGCGGTTTCGTGCTGCTGGCCGAGGATCCGCCGCGCGAGGTCGTGGTCGGGGCGGTCGTCATCGGCCAGTCACGCGTGCTCCAGCCGCTCGGCGCGGACGCGTTCGGCGCGATTGTCGAGCCTGGCTTCGCCAAGGCGACGATGAACTTCCTGATCGCGCCGGACGGCGCCGGCGGATCGATCGTCACGACCGAGACCCGCGTCCACGCCACCGACCCGCGCTCGGCCCGGCGGTTCGCGATGTACTGGCGTATCATCCAGCCGGGCAGCGGCTTCATCCGCCGCATGTGGCTGCGCGCCATCGAACGGCGCGCGAAGGAAGGCTCGCCATCATGACCATCAGACTGCTGTCGATCGGCGCCGCCGCGTTCGCTCTCGTCGCCGGGCTTGCCCCGGCCGCGTCGTCGCAGACGGCTACGGCGGCCGGCCACTGGACCGGAGTGCTCGACACGCCGGCCCAGACGCTCGACCTCGAAGTCGACCTCAAGCCTGGCACGCCACCCGCGTGGGTCGGCACGATCTCGATCCCCGTCCAGAACCTGAAGGCGTTCCCGCTGTCGGTCGAGGTGCAGGGCACGGCGGTGTCGTTCGTCATGGCCAGCGTGCCGGGGACGCCGACCTTCAAGGGCACCCTTGCCGCCGACGGCGCGACGATCAGCGGCGACTTCTCGCAGGGCGGCGGATCGCTGCCGCTGCGGCTGACGCGCAAGGGCGACGCGGTCTTCGCCACGCCGGCGAAGAGCACCGCCATCACCAAGGATCTCGAGGGTACCTGGTCCGGCTCGCTGGCGGTCGGCGACAAGACGCTGCGTCTCACGCTGAAGCTGGCCAACGGCGCCGATGGGGCGACGGGGTCGATCGTCAGCGTCGATCAGGGCAGCGGCGAGATTCCGCTCGCGACGATCACGCAGAAGGAGACGCACCTGACGCTCGAACTGCCATCGATCAACGGCTCGTATTCCGGCGACCTCACGGACGGCAAGCTGGTCGGTACGTGGAGGCAAGGCCCCGGATCGATGCCGCTCGAGTTCTCGCGTTCCGCCCCCTGATCGTCCGTCGTCACAGGAGCTTCGCTGCCGATGACCGTGTCCGCCGTCGCCCCGCGCCTCTTCTCCTTCGTCGCCGGGTCGGCGGGGACGTGGACGGTGGATCACACGCGACCGGTGGTGGGGGAGTCGCTGCCGGTGGCGGCGTGTCTCAGCGTCGTCGCGGCGGGATCGGCCGAGGAGTCCGCTGACACGCCGACGGCGCTCTGGCGGCTGCGCGGCATCGTCAGCAACGAGCGCTACGTCGAGCGGGTCGAGAAGGACGCGCTGGTCGCGCGCCAGGAAGGGCTCGGGCGGCCGGCGTGCACCCGCGCCGCGCTGATCCCGATCCGCAAGAACGCCGCCTGGTGGGCGCTGACCCAGGACGATCGGCGCGACGTCTTCGAGGCGCAGTCGCAGCACATCGCCATCGGCATGCGCTACCTCCCGGCGATCGCCCGCCGGCTGCACCACTGTCGCGATCTCGGCCCCGCCGAGCCGTTCGACTTCCTCACCTGGTTCGAATACACGCCGGCCGACGCCGGCGCGTTCGAGGATCTGGTCGGTCAGCTCCGCGCCTCACCGGAGTGGCGATTCATCGAGCGCGAAGTCGACATCCGCCTCGCGCGTTGAAATTTCCGCAAGTTGCTCGGAGCAAGCTCCGAGCACGCTCCGAGCAGGTTGCAGTTTCTGCCATGACCAGAGCTACTGTCGTCGCTGCCATCGTGTCGGTTTCGGGTGTGATCCTCGCCGGACAGGCGCCGCCGGCGGCCCAGTCTGGACGCATCGAGGTGCTGAAGCGCGACATCGCCGCCGACGTCGACGGCATGCGCGTGACGACCCAGCAGATGACCGATCAGGTCTTCAGCTTCGGCGAGCTGGGCTTCCAGGAAGTCGAGACGTCGAAGTATCTGACCGGCGTGCTGGAGCAGCACGGCTTCACCGTGCAGCGCGGCATCGCCGGGATGCCGACGGCGTGGACGGCGCGCTGGGGCTCGGGCAAGCCGGTGATCGCGCTCGGCTCCGACATCGACGACATCCCGCAGGCGTCGCAGAAGCCGGGCGTGGCCTACCACGACCCGATCGTCGCCGGAGCCCCCGGTCACGGTGAAGGCCACAACTCCGGCCTGCCGCTGCAGATCACGGCGGCGATCGCGCTGAAGCGGGTGATGGAGCGCGAGAAGCTGTCGGGGACGCTGCTGCTGTGGCCGGGTGTCGCCGAGGAGCTGCTGGCCGGCAAGGCCTACCTGGTGCGGGCCGGCGTCTTCGCGGACGTCGACGCCTGCATCTTCGCGCACGTCGGCGACGGCTTCGGCGTGCGCTGGGGCGAGCCGACCAACTCGTCGGGCCTGGTGTCGATCGAGTACACGTTCACCGGCGAGAGCGCGCACTCGGCCGGCGCCCCGTGGCGCGGCCGATCGGCCCTCGACGCCGTCGAGCTGATGAACGTCGGCTGGAACTTCCGCCGCGAGCACCTGCGGCTGCAGCAGCGCTCGCACTACGTGATCACCAAGGGCGGCGATCAGCCCAACGTCGTGCCGCGCAACGCCAGCGTCTGGTATTTTCTGCGCGAGACCGACTACGCGCGGATCGTCGAGCTGCGCGGCATCGCCGATCGGATGGCCCAGGGCGCGGCCCTGATGACCAACACCGAAGTGACGTCGCGCGTCATCGGCAGCGCCTGGCCGCAGCACTTCAACCGGCCGATCGCCGAGGCGATGTACACCAACATCAAGGCGGTTGGCCTGCCGGCCTGGGACGAGGCCGATCAGACACTGGCGCGCGCCGTGCAGAAAGAGGTCGGCCAGCCCGAGAACGGTCTGTCTCGCGAGATCGCGCCCCTGTCCGGCGCCGTCACCGCGGAGGACAACTACGGCGGCGGCTCGGACGACATCGGCGACGTGTCCTGGACGGTGCCGACGGTGACGATTCGCTACCCCTCGAACATCCCGGGCCTGCCCGGCCACCACTGGGCGAACGCCATCGCCAGCGCCACGCCGATTGCGCACAAGGGCGCCACCGCCGGCGCCAAGGTCGTCGCGATGACCGGCGTCGATCTTCTGCTGCGAACCGAACTGGTGGCACAGTCGTGGGACTACTTCCGCACCGTGCAGACCAAGTCGACGGCCTACAAACCGCTCATCGCGCCCACCGACCTGCCGGACACATCGATGAACGCCCGGACGATGGAGCAGTATCGGCCGGCGCTGGCGAAGTTCTACTACGACCCGTCGAAGTACAAGACCTACCTCGAGCAGCTCGGGATCAGCTATCCAACGGTGAAGAAGTAACTCGCCGGCGCTCCTGCCGCGCTGGCGTCCGGCGAGTCTGCGATCACTCGGAGCGCAGGCCTTCGATCGGGTCGACCCGCATCGCCCGCCACGCCGGCGGCAGGCTGGCGACGATCGCCGCGACGAAGAGCAGCGCGACGCCGATGAGGACCGATGTCGTGTCGTGCGGGGTGACCCCGAACAGCACCGTCGACAGCAGCCCGCGGGCCGCCTGGACCAGCCCCACGCCGATCGCCAGTCCGATGGCCACCATGACGGCGCTGCGTCGGACGATGGCGGCGCCCACCGACCGCGGCCGCTCACCGAGCGTGAGCCGGATCGCGAGCTCGCGGCGCCGGAGCGTCACCGACCACGAGAACAGCCCGTAGACGCCGAGCGCGGCCAGGAACGCGGCGAGCGCGCCGAAGGCACTGAGCGTAGTCATCAGCAGGCGCGGCTCCGCGGTCCGGCTCGCCAGCCGGTCGTCCCAGGTCTCGACGGTCCCTATGGGCGTCTGCGGCGAGACGGCCTTCAGCGCGTTGCGGACCGCCTGCACGGCGGTCGCGCGATCGCGGGCGGCGACGGCGATGGTGACGGCGCCGAACGGGAACTGCCGCGTCGGTGCGTAGACCGCGGGCTCGGCCGGGGTGCCGAGCGGCACGTTCTGGATGTCGGCGACGACGCCGACGATGCGCGTCCGGGCCGGCGGCGTCCGGCTCCCGTCCTTGTTGAACGCCCACGTCAGGTTGCGTGCCAGGGGGCCGACCTGCGACGGCGTCGACACGATCTCCCGGCCGACCGCCGAGCGTCCTGGATAGTGCCGGCGGGCCAGCGTCTCGTTGACGATCACCACCGCCTCGCCGTCCGGCGTGTCGTGGGCGGTGAACGCGCGTCCCTCGACCAGCCGGGCGCCCATCGTCTCGAAGTAGCCGTCGCTGACGGAGTGATACTGCACCTGTGGCCGGTCCTCCGGACGAGCGAACGCCTGATCGGCCGGCTGGAAGGGGTTACGCCAGCCGTGCTCGAAGGGCAGGTCGTTGGTGCTGCCCGCCGAGATGACGCCCGGCTGCGCGCGGATGCCATCGAGGATGGTCGCCTGCTCGCTCGCGACGGTCGGCCATGCGCCGCTATTGAATCCCGCCGACAGCTGCACGCCAGCCAGGACCACGTCCTTCGGTGCGACGCCCAGCGGCACGCGGGTCATCGCGCCCACCGTCCGCACCAGCAGTGCCGAGGCGACGAGCAGTGCACACGCCAGCGCGACTTCCGCGATGACCAGGCCCTGGTAGAGGGCGCGCGTGTCGCGCGAGCTGCCGCGGCCGCCGGCCTTCAGGTCGTGGGCCGTGTGCCGGCGGACCAGGACGAGCGACGGCACCAGCCCGAAGGTGAGGGTCATTCCGACGACCAGCCCCAGCGCCAGACCGAGGACGCGCAGGCTGACCACGGCCTCATCGAGACGCGGGATCGAGACAGGCGTGATGGCCACGACCAGTGGGATCGCGATCAGCGCGACGAGCAGCCCGAGCAGCGCGCCGGCGCCGGAGAGGATCACGCTCTCGGCGAGCAGTTGCACGACGATGTGCCGCGGCGCGGCGCCGATGGCCGTACGCACCGCCACTTCGCGCTCGCGCGTCAGCGCTCGCGTCAACAGCAGCGAAGCCACATTCAGGCAACCGATGACGAACAGCAGGCCGACGGCGCCGAACAGCACGTAGAGCGCCGGACGGTAGTAGCCGAGCTGATCGTTCAGCAGCGGCACCACGGCGAAGGACCACCCCCTGTTGCTGCCTTCGAACTGGCGGCCGAGCCGCCCCGCCAGCGTATCTGCCGCCGCTCGCGCCTGCTCGATCGCGACGCCGTCCTTCAGCCTGGCCACGCCCTCCATGAAGTGCGCCGAGCGGCTGTGCTGCCCGAGGTCCCACTGCAAGCGCTGCCAGACGTCGACGTCGTCGGGAAAATGAAATCCCGGCGGCATGATGCCGACGATCGTGAATGGCGTGTCGTTGAGGGCCAGCTGCCGGCCGATCAGGGCAGGATCGGCGCCGTAGCGCGTGCGCCACAGGCGATCGTTGATCACCGCGGTCCTGGTGCTCCGCACGAAGAACGGCCCGTCCTTCGGAAAGCCTTCGCCGAGCTGCGAGCCGACGCCGAGCAGCGAGAACAGGTTGGCGCTCGTCTCGATCGTCCGCACGCGCACCGGCTCGACGCCGGGATCGCGCAGGTTCACGTCGGGACGCCACCACGCCGCCGCATCCTCGAACACCGGCAACGCCCGGTAGTCCATGAAGGTGACCGGCGAGAACGGATCGTGGGCGAGCCCCTTCTCGGTGTTGGTGTCCCAGAGCTTCACCAGCCGGTCGGGGGCGCGGTAGGGCAGCGGCCGCAGGACGACGGAATCGACGATCGTGTAGACGGCCGTCGCCGCGCCCGTGCCCAGGCCGAGCACGAGGATGACGATGGCGGCGAAGGCCGGCTGCAGGCGGAGCTGTCGCAGCGCCATCCGAAGGGCATATCCCATGGCAAGACTCCTGGATCGGGACGACGCGGCGGCGTCGTCGGCGAGGCGCTCGTATGTTGCGCGCGGGTTCGGTCGAGGCTCGTGGCGGAGGGGTAGCAGGCCGGAGGCGTCGAGCGCCTGCCGGGCGGTCAGGCGAGCCGCGTCGTCGCCGGCGCCATCCGCGCGCGCCGCGAGATAGACGTCGTCGAGATGGGCGGCGAGCTCGTCGACGGTCTGCGGCGACAAGTCGACGCCGGTCGCCCTGGCGTGGCGGAGGACGTCGGCCGCCCAGTCCGGACCCGATGATGGCGTGGCCATGATCCGCCTCCGTCAGGCGTAGCGGACGCCGGCTACCTGGCCGAGCGCGGCGACGAAGCGGGCCCAGTCGGAGCGCTGGGCGGCCAGCGTCTTCCGTCCGGCCTCGGTGATCCGATAGTGCCGGCGGCGCCGCTGGCCGGCCTTCTCGACCCAGCGTCCGGTGATCCAGCGCCGGGCCTCGAGCCGGTAGAGGGTGGCGTAGAGCGCGGCCAGGGTGAAGGTCAGCGTGCCGCTGGATCGCAGTTCGATCTGCCGGCCGATTTCATAGCCGTGCAGGTCGTCTTCCTCGACCAGCGCCAGGATCAGGAGCTCCGCGCTACCGCGTTTCGCCTCGTCGAATGCCGGTCGATCGCCCATCGTCCGCCTCCATATATAACGACGTGATACATCATCACGTGGAAGCTTGGACGTGACGAGGGCCGGGAAGGTTGGCTTCCCGGTCCAGGAAAAAGCTCGAGGCGGGGGTGACTAGGCGATGTGGGCGCCGACGGCGCCGACGTAAACGGCGTAGAGCGACTGGCTGGCGGCCATGAACAGCCGGGTGCGCTTGGGCCCGCCGAAGCAGACGTTGGCGCACCCCTCGGGCAGGCGGATCATGCCGATGGCCTGCCCGGCCGGCGAGAAGACCAGGACGCCCGGCCGAGCCCCGGCCCAGACGTTGCCGTCGGTGTCGCAGCGGATGCCGTCGGCGCCGCTCCGCTGGCCGCTGCCCGGCACCGTCGGCTGCACGAACAGCTTGCCGTTCTTCAGCGTCGCGCCGTCGATGTCGTAGGCCCAGATGGCGCCATCGGCGACATAGAGCTTCTTGTAGTCGGGCGAGAAGCACAGCCCGTTCGGCTGGTTCTGGTCACCCATCGCGACCCGCGTGACGGCGCCCGTCTTCGGGTCGGCCCGATAGACGGCTTCCTTGGTCTCGGACGGCGCCTTGTTGCCCTCGTAGTTGCCGCGGATGCCGTAGGACGGGTCGGTGAACCAGACACTGCCATCGGGATGGACGACGACGTCGTTGGGCGAGTTGAGGCGCTTGCCCTCGAACTTGTCGGCGATCACGGTGATCTGGCCGTTCGGCTCGTAGCGGACCACGCGCCGCCCGCCGTGTTCGCAGGACAGCTGACGGCCCTCGAAATCGAAGGTGTTGCCGTTGCTGTTGCCCGAAGGGTTGCGGAAGGTCGTGACCCGGTTGTCGTCCTCGATCCAGCGGAGCTGGGCGTTGGCCGGGATGTCGCTCCACACCATGTAGCGGCCGACGCCGTTCCAGGCCGGTCCCTCGGCCCACGACGTGCCGAAGTGCAGGCGCTTGATCAGCGAGTTGAAGACGACGTACTGGCGGAAGGACGGATCGAGCGCGATGACGTCGGGATCCGGATACATCCGCGGCTCGGGAGCATCCCAGGAGCGCGGCGTCGGGACCGGCGACACCGGGGGCGGCGTCGGCGGCGTCGCGGGCGGCGGGCCTTGTGGGGCCGGGGCCTGCGCGGCATGGGCGACCAGCGGCGCGGCTGCGGCGGCCGTCAGCGCGGCGGTCAGGAAGGCGCGACGATCGCTGCGCGAAGTCTGGTCGATTTTCATAGGGACGAATCTACAATACGACCCACGCCATGAAACAGCTTCAAGTCGCGCTCCTCTGTCTGGGGATGGCCTTCGCCGCGTCGCTCGCGGCCGCGCCATCGGCACCCACCGTCCAGTCCGCCAAGTCGAAGATGCGCTACTCCGCCGCCCGCTCAGGAGAGAGCGTGGTGCTGACCGATGCGACGACCGACACCGTGGTGTCGATCCTGCCGTCGCTCGGCAACATCGCCTACGAGATGAAGGTCCGCGGCCAGAACGTGCTGCGCTACCCGCACGCGACCATCGAGGAGTTCCGCAAGGCGCCCAACACCATCGGCATCCCGTTCATGGGCCCATGGGCCAATCGCCTCGACGAGCAGGCGTTCTACGCCAACGGCAAGCGCTACCCGTTCGACATGGCGCTCGGCAACGTCCGCGGCCAGATCCCGATCCACGGCTTCGTCACCACGACCGACCAGTGGAAGGTGGTCGAGATGAAGGCGACGGCCGGCGACGCCTTCGTCACCAGCCGCCTCGAGTTCTACAAGCAGCCGGCGTGGATGAAGCAGTGGCCGTTCGCCCACACGGTCGACATGACTTACCGCCTGAAGGACGGCGTCCTCGAGGTGGCCACCGCGGTCACCAACATGTCGGCCGAGCCGATGCCGCTGGTGATCGGCTATCACCCGCACTTCCAGCTTACCGACAGCAAGCGGGACGAATGGACGGCGTCGATCGCCGCCAAGAAGCACTACCTCCTCTCGCCGCAGAAGCTGCCGACCGGTGAAACCGAGCCGATCGACAAGTTCGCCGCCGATCCGCAGGCCATCTCGGTCAAGGACCACGACCTGGACGACGTCTTCGGCGACCTCGTCCGAGACGCGCAGGGTCGCGCGACGTTCACCGTCAAGGGCAAGACGCAGCGGCTGGACGTAATCTTCGGGCCGAACTACAAGGTCGCGGTCGTCTGGGCGCCGCGTCCGCCGGCCGGCCAGGAGCGCAACTTCATCTGCTTCGAGCCGATGGTGGGCGTCACCAACGCCGTCAACATGGCGCACAAGGGAACCTACGACGAACTGCAGTCGGTGGCCCCAGGCGCGACGTGGAAGGAAAGCTGGTGGGTCAAGCCGAGCGGGTTCGAGGCCGCCGCTCCGGCCAGGTAAGAGCCGGGAGATCGGCGTACCGTGGGGTTTCGCGGGCCAGATCAGCGTGCCGGTCCGACAGTCGCCAACGCCGGCCTGATCGCGTCGTAGATCGGCGCCTGTGGCGTGCCGCCCCATCGCTCGATACGCCAGCCGTCGTCGCGCAGCCGCTGCGGAAGCCAGGTCAACGTCTGCCACTTGCCCACGAGCAGCAGTCGCTCGTGATGCTGCAGGTCGCCGTACTCCAGCCGCTTCGAGCGCAGCCGCAGATACGGCTCGCCGCGGATGTAGCCCAGATCGATCGCGTCCGTGCCGGTGTAGGCACGGGCGAGCGCTCCGTCGGCGACGAACACGCTGCGCGCGAGCCAGGCGTCGCTGGCGTGCATCTCGAACGTCAGCACGTCGATCGGGTTGACGAGGACGATCGGCACGCCGTCCGGCAGGCCGTGCGCGCCGGCCAGGGCGTCGGCGACAGACGTCTGCGTCCCGACGATCGGCTGCGTCCTCGCCGGCAGGTAGCGCCCGAGCCCGACCAGGGCGACCAGGGCCGCGGCCATGGGCCCATGCCGTGCCGGCCGAGCCAGCACTCGCAGCAGGTCGCTCGACAGGCAGACGACGCCGAGCAGGCTGTAGAGGGCGTAGCGCGGCATGAACGGGCTGCGGCCGATGGTCGCGTAAATGAACGGCACGAGGGGCGACAGCACGCAGGCGAGCAGCATGACCCGCTCGTCCGCGGCCAGGCCGTGCGGCAACGCCGGACCGGCCACCGCCTCCGTCGGCGCACCGTGGGCCTTGCGCCTCGCGAGCCAGCCGGCGATCGCGGCGACCACGAGCGTCGCGGCCAGGACGCGGGGTCTCGGCACGGCGGACAGCAACGCCGCGGTCAGCTTCGCGGTCGATGGCAGGTAGGCGGCGTTCTCGAAGACCATCGTCTTCGTGCCGCGCAGGAGCATCGCGTGGATGCCCAGGACAGGCAGCGCCGCCGCCATCGGGATGGCCACGCGCCAGCGCACCGCTCGGGAACGAACAGCGGCTGCCAGTTCGCCCGCGCCCATGGCCATCAGCAGCAGCCCGGCCCACACGTGCAGCAGCAGCGCGCACGTCAGCAGCGCCCAAAACCCGACGGCCGCGGCCGCACCCGGGCGATCGCGCAGACGCTGCCAGCAGACCAGGGCCCACATCGACACGCCGAGCAGCAGCATGTACGGCCGCGCCTCGACCGCGTAGCGCACGGTGTAGTCGGCGAGCGGCGTCAGTGCGACCGCGGCGGCTGCCGCCCACGCACCGACGCGTGGCGTCAGCCAGCGAACGAGCCCGACAGCGAAGAGTACGAAGCCGGCCAGGGCCGGGAGGCGTGCCCCGAGCGGATCGGCCGGATGGATCGCGTGCGCGGCCTTGGTGGCGACGTAGATCAGCGGCGGGGTGAAATCGAAGCCGGCGCCGATGGCCCGCCACAGGTTGGCGACGCCCTCGACCTCCGACACGCGCACGGTCAGCAGCTCGTCGTACCAGAGCGGGACACCGGCGGCGACGACCGCGAGCCGCCACGTCGCGAAGCCGATCGCCAGGCCGACGGCCAGCCAGGCGAGGGCCGTCGAGCGGCGGTCCACGAGGGTCATTGGCGGCGCGGCGCCAGCAGCGCCAGCAGGGAACTGCCGAACGGCAGCCAGGTGCCGCCGGTGCGGGCCTCGACGACGGACACGCGATAGAGCGCTTCGTTGGCGGCCGCCGCCGGTATGGTCGGCAGCGGCGATGGTCCGCGCAGGCTCTCCTTCAGGCGCTCGACGAGCTTGGCTGCGAACAGCCACTGGAAAAGGTACTCGCTCGACAGGATCGCGAGGCCCGCGGCGGCGGCGACCGGGGCCAGTGTGCTTTTGGTGAAGCGCGTCACGTGGCGGTTCACGTCGTCGTGGTGGGTCCACAGCGCCATGAACGCCGGGACGGTGATCAGGATGCGGCCGCCCGGCGAGAGGAGCGTCGACGCGTGGCGCAGCGCGGCCTCAGGTGCATCGAGGTGCTCGAGCACGTCGAGCATCAGGATCAGGTCGTAACGGGTGGCCGGCGCGAACGTGGCGTCGAAGAACCGCTGATGGATCACCTGTCGCCATGGGCCGTCGGCGGTGACGACGAGCGGATCCGGCTCGATGCCCTCGACGGTGCCGAAGCGCGAGAGGAAGGGGAACAGCACGCCGTCGCCGCAGCCGATGTCGAGGACGTGCGCGTCGCGACGGCCGCCGAGCAGGGTTTCGACACGCCGGCGGACGTGGGCGTTGCGCGCCCGCCACCACCAGTGGCGGACGGCGAGCTCACGATACTCGCGCGCGTACGACGGATCCATCGGCGTGTTCGAGGACCTGCGCGACCAGATAGCTCGGCCGGCCCTTGGTTTCCTCGAAGATGCGGCCGACGTACTCGCCGACAACGCCTAGAAAGAAGAGCTGCACGCCACCGAGGAAGGTGATGGCGACGAGGAGTGCGGTGAACCCTTCCGGCGCGTGGCCCTGCACCAGCCGGACGTAGACCGCATAGAGCGCGAACAGCACCGAGGCGATGACGCTCAAGGCACCGACGAAGGCGGCGGCCCGCAGCGGCGCGACCGAGAAGGCCAGCATGCCGTCCACTGCCAGCCGGCTCAGGTCGGTGAGGGTGTATTTGGCCTCGCCGGCCCAGCGCGCCTCGCGTTCGACCTCGATCCCGATCTGCTTGAAGCCGACCCAGGCCCGCAATCCGCGGAGATAGCGTTGTCGCTCGGGCAGCCGGTTCACGGCGTCGACGACCCGACGCGAGAGGAGTGCAAAATCGCCGGCGTCGAGCGGCAGGGCAATGTCCGACAGTCGGCCGATGAGGCGGTAGGCGAGGGCGTAGGCGATGCGGAAGCGCAGGCCTTCCTTGCGGCGGACGCGCCTGGCGTAGACCACGTCGTAGCCGGCCTGGTGCTGTTCCAGCAGGCGAGGAATCGCCTCGGGCGGATCCTGCAGGTCGCCGTCCATCAGCACCACGACGTCACCCTGCGCGTGGGCGAGGCCGGCGCCGAAGGCCGGCTGGTGGCCGAAGTTCCGCGAGAACACCACCGCGCGAATCCGCGGATCGGCCTCGACGGCGGCGCGCAGCAGCGCCAGCGTGCCGTCACGGCTGCCGTCGTCGACGAACACCACTTCGTGCGGGCCGCCCGGCAAGGTGTCGAGCACCTTACTCACCCGCCGCAGCAGCTCGGGCAGGACGGCTTCTTCGTTGTAGACGGGGATCGCGATCGAGACGCGCATCAGGTGCGCGCCGCTCCGCGGAAGTAGACCATCGACCAGAGGCCGCCACCGAAGTGGTAGGGCGTGAACTCGCGCTCCTCGAAGTGGCTCCGGAAGATCCGCTGCCAGGTGTCGACCGGCCGCGCGAAGCGGCCGCGATCCATCCGTGCCAGCACGCGCGCCGGCGACCAGTGATCGGGCAGCACCAGATCGAGGATGTGCACGGTGCCGCCCGGCGCAAGCAGGTGCGTCAGCGAGCCGAGCGTTCGCGCCGTCTCTGCGTCGTCGAGGTGGTGCAGGAGGCTGTTGACCAGGATGACGTCGGCGGGACGGATCGTCGTGTGATCGACGGTCGACACGTCGGCGACGCGGAACTCGCCCCGATGCCGGGCTCGGGCGTCGGCGATGTAGCCCTCGCTGATGTCCAGGCCGGTGTAGTCGAGATGCGCGAAGTGGGCGGCGTTGGTGCCCGGCCCACACCCGACGTCGAGCACCCGCCTGGCCCGGGACAGATCGGCGCTGGCCAGGAACGGCCGCAGCTTCCCTTCGGCGAAGGGCGCCTGCCAGAGCCGGTAGGCGAGCGTGCTGTTCATCAGGTCGGCGAGACGCATGGGCGCCCGACAGCGTATAGCCACGCCGCATCCGTCGACAACCCTGGCCGGGCCGCGAACCGACGAGCCCTTGCCGGGCAAGGCGCCGTGCGCACTGCGCCATGGGAGCGACACGCTAGAATGCGCGGCGATGTCATGGCGGCTGCCGGCCTTCGCGTCCCTGATCTTCGTGTGGGCGCAGCTGCTGCTGACGACTCGCTGGGCGCACATCGATGGTGCGCTCCACGGCCCCAAGCGCCCGTTCTTCATTGTCGCGCTCGTCGCCGCCACGTTCGCGCTGCTCTGGCCGGCCCGGGCCCACCCGATCGAGGGGCTACCGTCCGCGGACGATGCATCGGCGCGCCGCCAGCTCGGCCCGATTCCGCTGCTGGCACTGATCGCGGGCCTCGCCGTGCTCGTCACCGGGCTGGTGGTGTGGTTCCCGCCGGCGACCTGGACCCAGGTGCCGTATCTCGACAACTGGGCGACGCGCTATCGCACCACGCTCGACGGGATCGCGCTGCTACGCCAAGGGGCGGCGGTCGGCTGGAACTGGCAGTTCCTCGGCGGGTATGCGACCTCTACCGACATCACCCAGAACCTGACCGCGTTGGCCTTCGTGCCGGTGACCATCGCTGGCCCGGCCCTCGGGTTCCACCTGCTGCACGCCGCGCTGTTCCTCGGCATCCCGGCGCTCGTCTACCTGGATCTTTCGCTGGCCGGCGAGCGCACGGTGGCCCGGCTCGCCACCGGCCTGACGGCGCTGGCGGTGG
>JBDSLU010000283.1:0-7786 GCA_039916225.1 Vicinamibacteraceae bacterium | reverse complement strand
TGGCCGAGGGCGTCCTGCTTGATCTCGCGGGCCGGGTGCCACGTCGACTGGGCGATCACGTTCTTCAGCGGCTCGCCGAGGGCGAGGAACTTGCTCATGACATTGAGCATGTCCTTCATGCCGGCGTTCATGCTGCTGATGTGCAGGTCGGTCGAGATCGAATCGGGCGTGAAGCCGGCCCGCATGATCGGCACCACGATGCCCCAGTTGAAGCTGCCCCCACCGTGGCCGACGTCGAAGATCACGCCGCGCTTGCGGCCTTCGATCATGCCTGGGTTCGGCTTGCCGTCGACCAGTTCGTTGCGCAGCCCCGAATACATGTGCGTGTAGATGTCACCGGGCCGCAGCTTCTTCGTCAGCAGGTCGGCGAGGGGCCGCGTGTCCGGATGGTTGTTGCCGAAGTCGACCATCACCGGGATGTTGGCCGCGGTCGCGGCCTCGACCGCGTGATCGACCGGCGTCCACTCGGGGCCGGTGTAATGCGCCGTCTTGATGCCGATGATGGTGCCCTTGTGCTTCAGCGCCATCTCCGCGGCCGGCTTGGCTTCCATGTCGGCCTGGTCGTTCTCGAACTTCCCACCACGCATGCCGTTGCCGACGATGTTGAGGAACGCCAGCACGCGCGTCCGCGATCGATCGATGATCCGGTCCTTGAAGTCCTCGAAGTTCCGCCAGCCCGAGCCGCCGGCATCGGCGACGGTGGTGACGCCGACCCGGAAGCTGAATCCATCCGGCGAGACGCTGTTGTCGCCGGCGTAGGAGTTGCGCTCGCCGGTGCCGGTGTAGACGTGGGCGTGGATGTCGATCAGGCCGGGCGTGACGTAGAGACCGCTCACGTCGATCGTCTTGCCGGCGTCGGCGGCCGGGATCGAGGCGGCGACCAGGGCGATCTTGCCGCCGGCGATAGCCACGTCGCGGACCGCGTCGACGCCGTTCTTCGCGTCGATGACGTGGCCGCCCTTGAGCAGGAGGTCGTATTTGGCGGCCGGCGCCGCGGCGGCCGCCCCGGCCGGCGGCGGGGCAGCCGGGGGCGGGGCTTGGGCCCCTGCGCCGAGCACGAGGAACGCCGCCGCGATCAACGCCGCACCCTTGACCATCATGCCCGGCGGCGTCCAGCCGTGCGCCGCGTGGCGGTAAAGGTCGCGCCCAGGTATTCCGCCATGTCGAGGGTGCCGGTCAGCGTGTCACCGGCGACCTTGCCGGTGAACGTGAACGAGAAGGCGTCGCCTGCCTGTTCGCTGACGTTGCTGCGCAGCCGCACCTCGTCGCCGTCGATCGATCCGGCAAGATCGCGGGTGACGAAGTCGCCCTGGTGCGCGCCCTCGATGTCCGCGCCGCGCTGACGCAGCTGGAAGTGGTGCGTGGACGCCGACGCCGCGTACTGGATCTTCACGTCCCAGCCACCGGACAGGTCGCCGGCCGGCGCGGCTGGCGTCTTCACCGGCGTGACTGGCGGCTTGCTCAGCACGGCGTGCAGGCGGTCGGCGATGACCTGCTCGTCGCCCGCGGCCATCATGTAGGGCGTGATCGAGACGCCGGTCCCGGCCATCGCCGATCGATCGCCAGCCTCGGCCCCACCGGCGGCGGTCATGGTGATGCGCGGCTCGCCGTTGAACAGCGTGCGGACGACCGTGGGGCCATCGACGCCCAGCTTGGCGCGATCCCAGCGCACGCGGAGCGACGGCGTCTTGTTCGACAGGCCGGCGGGCTGGACGATTTCGGTGGTCACGCCGTCGACGGTCTTCACCTTCGCCGCGATGTGCTCGAGCCAGCCGGTCCAGCGCTTCCACTCGGCGTCGTGATCGCGCTTCACCCAGGCCTCGACCGCGGCCAGCATCCCGATCGCCTCTTCCTTGCCGACCTTGTAGCCGCGATGCGGACCGTGGTGCGGTGCGCTGTGGACCCAGGCCGCTTTGACCAGATCCTTGCGGCCGAGCAGCAGACCGGCGGTCTGCGGACCGCGCAGGCACTTGCCGCCGCTGTAGGTGACGAGCGTCGCGCCGTTGGCCAGGTGGACGTTGGGAATGGTCAGGATTTCGGCGGCGGCATCGACCAGGATCGGGACGCCCTTGGCCTTGGCGATCGGTCCCATCGCCTTGACGCTGAGGTCGCTGGCGTCGGCGTCCGGGCTGGCCAGCACGTAGATCAGGGCCGTCCGCGGTCCGATCGCGGCCTCGAGCTCGGCGACGGTCGACACCGTCACGACGCGCACGCCGACGGCGCGGATCGCGGCGTCATAGACGTTGCGCGAGTGCGCCGGGATGATGACTTCGTCCTTGGCGAACCCCTGCAGGTTCGGGATGCGGACGTGCAGTTCGGGGTTGCCGCCGGCCACGCACGCGGCGGTCGCGTGGGTCAGACCGGCCGAACAGCCCGACGTGACCAGGCCCCACTCGGCCTGGGTCAAGGTGGCCAGGCGAGCACCGATTGCCTCGGCGAGCTCGTCGAGGTGGACGTAGCGGCGGCTGGCCGCGTCGATCGCCGCCCGCACCTCGGGCAGCATCGTCGAGCCGCTGATGATGGTGAAGGTGCCGCGGCCGTTGATCAGCGGGCGCACGCCGATGGCGCCGTAGACATCAGGTGGTGCGGCGGCCGGCGCTTGCACAGGAGGCGTCGCCGCGGTGGCGGCCGTGGACACCGCTGGCAGCGCCAGCAGCGCACCGGCGCCGCCGCTGCGCCGCAATAGTTCGCGTCTCGAAAGTGATCGGTCGGCCATGGGGGTCCTCGGGGGAAGGCGGGCCCGTTTTCGTGGCCGGGATACTAGCACGACGTCAGGGCCCGTTTCCCCGAGGCGCCGTCCCGACCGCGTCCGCCTCGACTGGTGGACTCGCGGCAGAGGCCGCCCAGTCCTGGCAGCCCGCGAGTTCACCACGGGCTGCTAAGGCCGCCAGTCGAGCAGCAGCGTCAACGGCGGCGCCGCATGATCGGCGTCGACGTTGATCAGGACGCGTCCGTCGCGGGCGACGTCGTAGTGATGACCGCGGCCGATGATGTTGGCGCCGCCGCCGACGCGTCGGGTCGGGAAGAGGGCCACCGGAATGGCCGCTTCGGACGCCGTCGTGGTCCGGCGAATCGCGGCCGCCATCAGCGTCGCGTCCGGCGCGACGTAGTACAGCTCGGCGCCGTCGCGGGCCCAGCGCGGATAGACGCCGCCCTGCGTCGACACCACGACCGGCTCGCCCGGGCCGGCCGCCGGGCGCAGGTAGATCTCGTAGCGTCCGGTCGTGTTCGACTGATACGCGACCCAGCGGCCGTCCGGGGAGAACTGCCCCCACAGTTCGTTGGCCGGTGTTTTCAGGAAGAGGACGGGCACGCGCGTCTCGGCCGACACCAGCCACAGGTCCGTCCCGCTGACAGGGTCGGGCACGTAGTACAGCAACTGCCGGCCGTCAGGCGACCAGTCGCACGGGACCTTGACCTGGGGCGAGTCGACCAGCGTCTCCTCGGCGCCGCTGGACAGCGACCGCATCGACAGCTGCAGCGATCGCGCCCCAACCCGCTCGTAGGCCAGCCGGCTGCCATCGCGCGACCACACCGGCACCCGCGCCACGGTGCCGCTCGCGTCGTGGGTCAGGCGCCTCTGTCGCGCCTCGTCCAGCAGCCACACGTCGGTATCCCGCTGGAGCGTGCGCTCGGCCGCGACGCGGCGGCCGTCCGGCGACAGGGCGAACGTCGACAGGCCGAACTGCTCCACCGAACCGAACGTGCCGAGCGGGCTGCCGGCGCGGTCGAACCAGGCCAGGCGCGTCACCGACGGCCGGCCGGTCCGGTAGGCGATCACGCCGGCGTCGGCGGCCGAGAAGCCACCACTCCCGGTAATGGGATCGAACGCCACCGAGTCGGCCACGGTGATCGGTTCGCCGGCGACGGCGGCGCGCGACAGGTCGAGCCGCTGCGCCAGCAGCGTGCCCTGGCGCACGAACAGCAGCCACCCCGGTGCGAGGTAGGCGGCGTGCGTGTCCGAGGCGGCGAGCCGGGTCACGCCGGGCCCGTCCAGCGTGCCCAGATACACGCCGCGAACACCGTCGGCTCCGCCGACGAAGAACAGGAACCGCCGGCCATCGGGCAGGAACTGCGGATGGCGATGCGCGGTGGCGGCCGGCAACGCCGTGGTCACCGGAACCACCGGACCGCCGGCGGCGTCGACGCGGCGCAGCGCGTCGACGGGCGTGCTCGAGAACAGGATCGTCCCGTCCGCCGCCCACGTGGCATGACTACCGGCGAGGGCGTAGGTCACCGTCCGCACGGTGCCGCCGCGCGCCTCGGTGCGCTTCAGGTCGCTGTCGGCGAAGAACCCGATCGCGCGGCTGTCCGGCGACCAGAACGGACCGCGGGCCCGCTCGGTGCCGGGCACCGGCTGGGCGGCCGCGGTGTCCACCAGTGACCGGACCCACAGCGTCGGCTGGCCCAGGTACTCAGCGACGTAGGCCAGACGCCGTCCGTCGGGCGACACCGCGAAGGCCCACGGGTCGGGCATCCAGGCGGTGGCGATGTCCACCACCCGCCGATCGGGAGCCGCCGCTGGGACGCGTTGCAGCCACGCGAGCAGCGCCGTCACGCCGGCCAGGGCGAGGAGCGCCGTGGCGATGGCGAGGACCCGCGCGCGGCGACGGCTCGACTCCGCGGCGGCGACGGCGGCCGTCTCGGCCGGGTCGCCGCCGTCCTCGATCTCGATCCGCACGTCGGCGATGTCCTGGAGGCGGCGGCGCGGATCCTTGTGCAGGCAGCGACGCAGGATCCGCCGCAGGTGCGGCGGGACCAGCCGCGGCAGCCGCGACCACTCGGGTTCGCGCTCCAGGATCGCCGTCAGTGTCTGGCCGACCGTCTCGCCGGCGAACGCCCGGCGTCCGGTGAGCATCTCGTAGAGCACGCAGCCGAAGGCCCAGACGTCGGCGCGCTCGTCGAGACGTCCGCCGCGAACGTGCTCCGGGCTCATGTAGGACGGCGTGCCGGCGACAGCGACACGCGCCGCTCCCTGATCGGCGACGCCCGCGTCGTCGCCCGGCTTATCGCGATCCGCCGACATGGCCACGGCGAGGCCGAAGTCGAGCACCTTGATGGTGCCCCCTGGACCGATCTTGACGTTGGCCGGCTTCAGATCGCGGTGGACGATCCCCTTGCGGTGGGCGGCCGCCAGCGCGTCGGCGATCTGGCTGGCGAACGCGAGCGCGACCGTCACCGGCAGCGGCCCGCCGGCGAGACGGTCGGCGAGGGTCGGGCCCTCGATCAGTTCCATCACCACGGCGCGAACGGGTCCGGCGACTTCCAGCCCGTGGATGGTTGCGATGTGCGGATGGTTCAGGGCGGCGAGCAGCCGGGCCTCCTGCTCCAGCCGTTCGATGCGATCGGGATCGCCGGACCACGCTGCCGGCAGCACCTTGATCGCGACCTCGCGGCGCAGCCGCGTGTCGAGGGCCCGGTACACTTCGCCCATGCCCCCGGTGTCGAGCGGACCGAGCACGCGATAGGCGCCGAGCTCGAGGCCCGCAGCCAGGGCCGGGCGGCCGGTGGCGGACGCGCGGTCGAACGACTCGAGGACGTCCAGCGCCGGGCGCTCGGCGAACGCACCGGCGCCGGCTGCCAGCAGCGACGCCACATCGTCCCTGAGGGCCGCGTCGTCGCCGCAGGCGTCGTGGATGAGGGCGTCCCGCTCTGTCTCCGGCGCCGCGAGGGCCGCGTCGAAGATCGCTTTCACGCGGACCCATCGGGCGCGGTCGCTGGTCATGGGGGTGGCGTCCGGCCGAGCGTCAGTCGGCGAAACATCCAGGCCCGCGCCGAGCGCCACTCGCGGGCGATGGTGGCCCGCGAGAGCGACAACACCGCCGCCATTTCCCACTCGGACAGGCCGCCAAAATAGCGTAGCTCCACGATGCGCGCCTGCCGTTCGTCGATGTCGCCGAGCGCGCCCAGCGCCTCGTCCAGCATGAGCACCTCGCAGTCGGGCGGCGCGGCCGTGCCCATCACATCGTCGAGCGTGACGCGGATGCCGCCTGGTCGCTTGGCGGCCAGCCGCTCGCGGGCATGATCGACGAGGATGCGGCGCATCATCCGGGCGGCGACGCCAAAGAACTGCGCTCGGTTCACCCACGTCGTCCGCTGCTGCCCCATCAGCCGCAGGTAGGCTTCGTTGACGAGGGCGGTCGGCTGCAGCGTGTGCTCGCGGCGCTCGCGGCGCAGGTAGGCGGCCGCCCGCTTGCGCAGCTCGTGATACACGAGCGGCACCAGGTCGTCCCGCGCCTGTACGTCGCCGGCCGCCCACTGCTCGAGCAGGAGCGTGATCCTGCCTGCGTCTGCCGTTGCCATCACGATGTTCGCCTGCGCCGCGATTATAGAGGCCGGGGCGCCGCCGCAGCCGCCTGCGAAGGCCGTGACACAGTTTCCCCGCCGTTTGCGCGTCAGTGGAAGCAGACCCCTTCCACGTTGTTCGAACGGAGAGCCTCGTGAACGCACCTGTAACGCTGCTGGCCTACCTGAGGGCGCGATGAGTCGGCCAACACCATCGGCGCCGCGTTCGTGGTTCTACGTGTGGGTGGCGGGCGCGGCCGTGCTGGTCGCGTTCGGCGGCTTCGCGCCGACGTTCTGGCTGCAGCTGCCGGCGGGCACGTTCGTCGGCACGCCGCTGCTTTACCTGCACGGTTTTCTCTTCTCGGCCTGGACGTTGTTCTTCCTGCAGCAAACGGTGGTCGCGGCGCAGGGCCGCGTGGCGCGCCATCGCGCCTGGGGGCTGCTCGGCATCTCCCTGGCCACGGCGATGGTCTGCGTCGGTGTCGCCGCCGCCGACGAGACGCTGATCCGTCGACTGGCTGCCGGCTATGGTGATCGGGCTCGCGCCTTCCACCTCGCGTCGATCTCGATGATCGCGCTGTTCGGCGTGCTCGTCGCCGCGGCGATCGCCACCGTGACGCGGCCCGAGATCCACAAGCGGCTGATGCTGTTGTCGATGGCGGCGGTGATGCCGCCGGCCATCGCGCGGGTCTTCTTCGCGTTCGGCGCGGGCATCGCGCCCGGCCTGCGTCCGGGCCTGGGGCCGCCCCGGACGATGGAATCCGTGCTGGCGCCGGCGCTGCTGGCCGATGCGTTCCTCATCGCCGGCCTGATCCACGACTGGCGGACGCGCGGCCGACCGCACCCGACCTACCTGATCGGCGGCGGGGTCGTCGTCCTCGTCCAACTGCTCCGCGGTCCGGTCAGCGCCACGGCGTGGTGGTACTCGGTGGCGGACTTCATGGCGCGGTTCAGCGGCTGACGGCCGTCACGACGACAGGTCGCGCGCAGTACGACTGCCAACGCCGGTCGACGAGCCGGGCCTGCCGGCCGGCCGCACTAGGTCTTCGCGGCGTTCTTCTTCGCCTTCCGTGGAGCCACGCTCTTCGACGCCGCGTTCGGGGCGGGCGCGTCCTGCAGATGGTAGGCCTCGTGCAGCCAGTCGGTCAGCGGCGCCTCGACCTCGTCGCGGTGCCGGATCGGCACGATATGCGCGACCTTGGTCCGTGACGATGCCATGCTGCGCGTGACGCGCGGCGAGCGCACGGTGCGGCCGAGAAAGATGCACAGCTCGAGGAAGCTGCGCTTCGGGCGGACGAATGCGTAGCAGGTCTTGCGCGCGAACATGATCGAGCTGTGCGACGCGTAGATGCGCTGCTCGCCGAGCTCGCTCGCCGCCTCGCGCAGCCGCTCCCACGCTTCCCGCAGGTCCTCGGACAGGTCCCTCGTCAGCGCCTGCTCGGTGGTCGTCCAGCAGTCGTGGGGGTCGCCGGCGTCGATCCACTGCTTGCAGTGGTAGCAC
>JBDSLU010000282.1:0-10816 GCA_039916225.1 Vicinamibacteraceae bacterium | reverse complement strand
CCGCGCCGCTGGGTCGGCCTGGTCAAGGACGCGATCCGCACCGTCGCGCCGCGCTTCTGCACGCGCCGGATGGTCAAGGAATACGTCGAGCGGATGTACGAGCCGGCCATGGGCCTGAAGCGAGAGCCGTAGGAGCGCTTCGCGGGGTCCCGCTGCGCGCGACCTCGCTGAGCGGGATCCCGCTGCGCGGAATCCTGTCGTGGGCACACCACGGTCGCGCCTCGCTCCGTCGTCCGGGACCGCGATACTCGGGCACCATCACAACCCAGAGCGCCACGGGCACTGCCTGTCGCTGTGCACCCTGGCGCCAGTAGGCGGCCTGCGTGTCGCGGTCCGTCTTCGCTAACGCGGACGACTCCGAACGAGTCGCGCCCGCGGCGTGCCCACGCCAGGTGCCATCGCCGCTGGTCGGCTCTTGCGCTTCGCGGAAGCCGGCGCGGCGGCTTCGCCACCGCGCGGCACAGGGGTGGCTTGCGCTTCGCGGGCTTCGGCGCAGCGCGACGTCTCGCCGCTACACGTCGCGGCTCACGGCGCTTCGCGGACGCTTCACGGGCGCTTCGCGGACGCCGGCGCGGCGGCTCCGCCCTGGCGCGGCACGGGGGTGGCTTGCGCTGCGCGCTGGTGCCGCCGGCGCTCGCCTATCTGGGCTGGGAGCGCTGGCGACAGCAGCATCGACCACACCGGCCATCGTGCGCCACCGGGATCTGCACCGCATGAGTGCGTCATACGTCGAGGTCCTCGCCCGCAGACGCTTACGCGAGCACCGCCAGTGTGTCAAGCACGCTTGACACACGATCGAGCGCCGACCGGCTACGGGCCCGGCGTAACTCGTTTGTCCACGACCACGAACGGCGCCGGGCGCGACTCGACGTTGCCCGGGGAGGTACAATAGTCGGATGTCGAAACGAGCGGCCGCCGAGGCCCGCTGCCCCCTGTGCGGCGCGAAGGAGGTCTCCGAGCCCCGCGGCGAGGAGAAGTACTGCCGCGACTGCTGGGACAAGAAGATCGCGGTCGAGGAAATCGTCGCGCGCGAGTTCGCGCTGAAGCGCTACATCCGGGCCCACAGCGCCGAGAAATACCTCGTCTACCACTCGACCCTGAAGCGCCCGTGCGGGCAGCTGGTCGTCGTCGACGACGGCTTCGATCTGTTCCTGACGCTGGTGCTCTACCCGAATTTCCAGTGGGACGAGCCCGCCTACCACCTCGAGAACGACCCCGAGGGTCGCAGCTTCGCCGAGTTGCTCGTCGACGTCCTCGCGACCGAAGTCATCGAGCCGTGGGGCGGCGGTAAATGGCACTTGGAAGTCTTCCGCTCAGGTGCCGCGGAGCCGGAAGAGTGGAACGGCGAGCTCTAGAACTCACCCGCCGCTCTTAGCGATCCGGCTCGACGTCCCGCTCGGGCGCCGGCCCCGGTGCGTACGGCGGCGGAGCGGCCTCGACGACGGGATCGAGCTGCGATACCGCGATCGTCTCGATCGCGGCCACGGCGAGCGGGGCGGCGGCCTCGAAGGCCGGCTCGATGCGTCGCGTGACGCCGGGCATCCGCAGCGTCTCGCCGCGTAGCGCCCGGACCAGCCCCCACAGCCAGAACGGCAGCACGGCGACCCACGCGCCGGTCGCCAGCCACGACACGACGGCGAACGCCGTCGGCGTGACCAGGAACGCCATCAGGATGCTGAGGAACCACAGGCCGAGGGCCAGCGCGGTGACGCTCCCGGTGACCCACACCGCGTGACGCGCGTGGTGGCGCACGAAGCGCGCGCCGCCTGGCGCGAGCCAGCTCACGAGACCGCCGGTGACCCACGCCCCAGCCCACGCCAGGACCGCCGCCGCACGCGGCGACAGCCCCAGCAGGGACTCGGCGTCGTGCTCAGCGGCCGACGTCGCCAACACCTGTGCCGGGGTTCAGGGCGGCGCCCGGTTTGGCCGTCGGCCGCACCAGGTCGGGCGGCGGCTGGACGATCGTGATCAGCATCTCGCGGCGCACCGTCGGGGCGTCCTTGAGACGAGCCTTGGCCTCGACCTGCAGCATGTAGCGGCCCGGCGGCACGTCGGCGAGCGGCACCTGCGTGCTGTAGCCGAAGAAGCCGCCCACCTTGCCGCTCTGGAACTCGTTGCTCTTGCGACTGTCCGCGGTCCGCTGCACTTCCTTGCCGGTGTCGGACACCAGGCGGGTCGTGACGTCGACCGTGTGCGGCACGTCGCTCTGCAGCCTGTCGTAGACCTCGGCGTAGATGGCCAGCACGTCGATCGGGTAGAACTCGCGGCGCGTCGTCGGCGGCCCGGGCAGCGACGCCTTGAGGACCGGGTCGGGCTCGGCGGTCGGCGTGACCTGCGCGGTGGCGGCCGTCAGCACGACGCCGCTCATGTTGAACTTCTCCTTGGTGAAGTCCGGCACCGTGAGGTCGTAGAACACCGATCCCGTGAGCCCGCCGGTCTCCTTGGCTGCAACCCGCAGCTGATAGCGGCCCGGCGGCAGCGTCAGGCGCGGCGAGAGCCGGACGGCGGTCGCCGACAGGATTTGCGCCGTCTGCGGCTTGAGGTTCAGCTTCACCTCGCTGCGGCGTCCCTGCTGCGCCTTGCCGCGCGCCTCGAGCGGCAGCATCGACACCTCGACGGTGTTGGTGAACAGCCCCTTCTCCGGGGTGAATTTCAGATTGCGGCCGACGATCTCGACCGTCACCGAGACGTTGTCCTTGGGCGAGTCGAACGGCGCGGCGGTCACCGAGAGCGTCAGCCCGGCGACCTGCAGCGGGCTGTTCAGCAGGTCCTTCAACGCGGTCGACGTGCCGGCCGACGGATCGACGGCCGTGACCTCGCCCTTGCCCTTCGGCGCGGCGTAGCCCTTGCGCGCGATGACGCGCAGGCCGGGCCGCTTCAGCTTGACCTGGATCTTGTGGAACTTGCCGTCGCGCTTATTGCTCGGCGGGTAGTAGCCGAGCACGTAGTAGGAGCTGTTCTCGCGGACGATGCGGTCGAAGGCGTCGGCGTAGTCGTTGCGCTCGACCGCCGCGAAGCCGCCGGTCTGCTCGGCGAGGACGCGGAGGCTGTCGACCGCCAGCCGGCGCTCCTGCTCGAACGCCTGCGGGTTGAGGTTGTAGGACGGATCGGCCGGGAAGCCGCCCAGCTCCATGTTCTCGTCGCCCATCGTGTTCAGCCCGCGTGGGTCGATCGTGTAGAAATTGACGTTGGCCTTGGACGCGGCAGCGATCGCGTCACGCGTGTCGCTGAGGACGGCCGAGGCGTCGCGCGAATCGAAGACGTCGAGGATCTGGTAGTCGATGCCCTCGCTGAACATCAGGATCGCCTTGCGGCGGCCGCGGATCGAGCCCATGAACTCGGCGAGGTTGCGCAGCGTGCCGAGGGTGGCGCGGGCGTAGTAGCCGCGTTGGGCGTCTTGCGGATCGAGGATTTTCACGTCACGGCCGGTCTGGCCGGAGCCGGACGTGCCGTCGCCGCCGCCGCCCTGCGGCCGCAGCAGCGGGTTGCGGTTGTATTCGTCCAGGCGCTCCAGCGTGCGCGAGCGCAGCTTCTGGCCGATGAACTTGTCGACCGAGGCGTGCAGCAGGCGCGGGTCGCTCGTGAACTCCTGCGAGGCATCGGTGGCGCCCGAGCTGTGGATCACGGAGGCGACGTCGTTGGCGCCGAGGTACTTGTCGATGAACTCGTGCGCCGCCTTCTTCACCAAGGCGCTGCGCAGCGCGCCGGTGTGCTGGTTGTCGAGCAGCAGCACGTAGATGCGGCCTTCGAAAGGGCGGGCGTTGGAGCGGACGTCGGGCACGATCGGCCGCGAGTCGTTGACGAAGCGCTCGAGGCGCTCGACCGGGATGACGACCTGCGAATAGAACGACAATTTCTGCTGGACGCCGTCCTCGTAGACGTCGAAGTCTTCCTTCGACAGGCCCTTGACCAGGTTGCCGCGCTCGTCGGTGACGACGGCATCGACCTCGACGTACTCGATCTCGGCGCGGAAGGTGACGGGGGGAATCTGCTGCGTGTCGGCGGCTGTGGCAGGTGTCTGCGCCTGCGGTTGGGCCGGCGGTTGGGCCGGGGTCTGGGCCGACGGAGCGACCAGGGCTGCGGACGCCAGGGCGCCGGCCAGACAGGCTCGGCGGAGGGTGTGTCGCGGGGCGAAGGGCAAGGCTGATGTCATGAGCAAGACTCGTCGGACGTCCGGCCACGGCCTGGGCTGGCGGGTCAGGAGTGGCGAAACCCTCCGATTATACGGCTGTCGCGCGCTGCTATACTCGCTTCTCATGTCACTCGACATCGCGGCGGTGCAAGCCGCGCTTCGCGAGGATGGCCTCGACGGGTGGCTGTTGTACGACTTCCGGGGCGTCAACCCGGTCGCGTCCCGCCTCACCGGCGTCGCCGATTCCGGTCACATGGCCACCCGGCGCTGGTACTACCTCATCCCGCGCGAGGGCACGCCGACCCGGCTCGTCCACGCCATCGAGAGCCACAACCTGGACGGCGTCCCCGGCACGACGGTCGTCTACGCCGGCCGCGACGCCCTGACTGCCGGCCTGAAGGGGCTGCTCGACGGCCGCCGCCGGCTGGCGATGGAGTATTCGAAGGACTGCGCCATCCCCTACCTGTCCCGCGTGGACGCCGGCACCATCGAACTGGTGCGGGCGCACGGGGTCGAGGTGGTGTCGTCGGGCGACCTGATTCAGCGCTTCGAGGCGGTCTGGGACGAGCCGACGCTGGCCACCCACCAGGACGCCTCCGTCCGGCTCTACCGGATCAAGGACCGCGCCCTCGCCTTCGTCCGCGCCGGGCTCGCCAACGGCCGCGCCATGACCGAGTTCGACGTCCAGCAGGACATGGTGCAGGCCTTCCGCGACGAGGATCTCGTGGCCGACAGCGCCCCGGTCGTCGGCACCCAGGGCAATGCCGGCAACCCGCACTACCTCCCCACCGCCACGTCGCACCGGCCGATCGGTCGAGACGAGGTGCTCCTGCTCGATCTGTGGGGGAAGCGGCCGTCGCCGGGCGCGGTCTACGCCGACATCACCTGGATGGCGTTCACCGGATCGTCCGTCCCGGCCCGCGTCCAGGCGGCCTGGACGGCGGCCGCCGGCGCCCGGGACGCCGCCATCGCCTTCGTCGCCGAGGGCATCGCGGCCGGCCGCACCGTCCGCGGCTTCGAGGTCGACGCCACCGCTCGCACGGTGCTGATCGACGCCGGCTTCGCCGACCACATCCTGCATCGCACCGGGCACAGCCTCGGGCAGGAGATCCATGGCAACGGCGTGCACATGGACGACTACGAGACGCACGACGACCGGCGGCTCGTCCCCGGCCTCGGCTTCACCATCGAGCCGGGGCTCTACTTCGAGGATTTCGGCATCCGCACCGAGATCAACATGACGGTCGGCCGGCAACAGGCAACCGTCACGGGCGCCATCCAACGAGAGATGGACACGCTGACGCCGGCCTGATCGGCCCGCCAGCGCTCCAAGGACCGCAGTCATGTCAAGCCGCAAGACGACCTTCTTCTACGCCGCCCTGATCGCCGTGGTCTCGCTGGCCATCGGCATGGTCATCGCCTCGCGCCTCGACATGGCGCCGCGCTCCGAGGCGCAGGCGCTGTCGGCGCCGCCGCCGATGAACAGCGCGCCGCTGTCGGGCCCGGTCGACGCCGGCACCTTCCGCGGCATCGCCCACGATCAGAGCCCGATGGTCGTCAGCATCTCGACGACCTCGACGCGCACCTCCGAGGCCACGGACGACCAGAGCGACGAGCTGTTCCGGCGCTTCTTCGGCACGCCGCGCCAGCAGCCCGAGGAACCGCAGGAGAGCACCGGCGCCGGCACCGGCTTCATCATCGACAACAGCGCCGGGCTGATCCTGACCAACAACCACGTCGTCGAGCACGCCAACAAGATCCGCGTCCAGCTCTACGGCGAGGAGGGCGAAGAGGAAGACGGACATGAAGCCCGCGTCGTCGGCCGCGATCCGCTGACCGACAGTGCGCTGATCGAGCTGGTCGAGAAGACCGCCGCCGCCAAGATGCCGCAGGCCCGCTTCGGCGATTCCGGCCAGATGCAGCCGGGCGACTGGGTCGTCGCCATCGGCAACCCGTTCCGCTACAACCACACCGTCACCGTCGGCGTGATCAGCGGCCTGAGCCGGCCGTTCGACGTCGCCCCGCAGCGCCGCGTCAACATGCTGCAGACCGACGCCGCCATCAACCCGGGCAACTCCGGCGGCCCGCTGCTCAACGTGCGCGGCGAGGTCATCGGCATCAACACCGCGATTCTCAGCAACCGCATGGCCAACATCGGCATCGGCTTCGCGGTGCCGATCAACCTGGTCCGCGAGCTGCTGCCGCAGCTGCGGACCGGCAAGGTCACCCGCGGCAAGATCGGCGTGACCATCCAGGCCACCCGGATCACGCAGGAAGACGCCGAGAACTGGGGCCTGCCGGACCGCAAGGGCGCGGTCGTGCGCGAAGTCGAGCGCGGCGGCCCGGCCGCGAAGGCCGGCCTGCGGCCCGGCGACGTCGTGGTCGAGTACAACGGCCGCAAGGTCGACAACGACAAGAACCTCGTCGAGATGGTCGTCGTCACCAAGCCAGGCACGTCGGTGCCGGTGAAGGTGTTCCGCGAGAAGGGCCTCAAGACCCTGTCCCTCACCGTCGCCGAGCTGACCATCGGTCCCGCCGAGGCGCCGGACGTCACCGCGGCATCCGACCTGACGTCCAGCTTCGGTCTGCAGCTGGAAGACCTGACGCCGACACTGGCCAAGCGGCTGCAGTTGCCCGGCGACGCCGCCGGCGCGGTGGTCAGCGGCCTCAAGCCGCGCGGCCCGGCCGGCCGGGCCGGGCTCAGCGAGAACGACGTGATCGTCAAGGTGGGCAGCAAGGACGTCGCGTCGGCGGAAGACGCGGCCGCGGAGTTGGAACGCGTCCAGCCAGGCCGCTCGGTCGGCGTCCACGTGCTCAGGGCGCGCGGCTCGGAGATGTTCGCGACCATCCGGCGCGAGCCGTAGTAGCCGTTCACCGTGCCCGTCGAACGCGAGATCAAGCTTCGGTTCGAGTCGGCGGCGGCGGCCCGCTCCGCGCTCCAGGCACTCGGGGCCCGCCCGCTGCACGAGCGGCGCCTCCAGGACGACGTGCTGCTCGACAGTCCAGACAGCCGGCTGCAGCGCGCCGGCTGCACGCTGCGCCTCCGCCGCGACGGCGACCGCGCCGCCATCACCTGGAAGGGCCCGGTCATCGCCGGGCCGATGAAGACCCGCGAGGAAGTCGAGACCGCGGTCGGCCTGGCCGATGACGCCGGGCGGATCCTCCACTCGCTCGGCTTCGTGCCCCGCTTCCGCTACCAGAAGTTCCGTGAGGAGCTGTCGCTCGAGGGCCTGATCGTCGCCATCGACGAGACGCCGATCGGCACCTTCGTCGAGCTCGAGGGCGAGGAGGCCGCGATCACGTCGGTCGCCGGCCGCCTCGGCCGCGGTCCGGCCGACTACGTGCTGGCGTCGTACCGGTCGCTCTTCCTCGAACATCGCCAGACGCGCGGCGGCCATGGCGCGGACATGGTGTTCGACTCGCCCGCGTGAGCGTCGATCCGTCCCCCGCCGCCTGGCCGCCCGATGCCCTGCTGCTGACCGCGGGCGTCGGCAGCCGCCTGCATCCGCTGACGCTGTCGCGCGCCAAGCCGGCCGTGCCGCTGGCCGGCGTGCCGCTGATCACGCGCATCCTGCGCGGGCTGTCGACGGCCGGCGTCACCCGCGTCGTCCTCAACCTGCACCATCGCCCCGAAACCATCGCCCGCATCGCCGGCGATGGCGCCGACTGCGGCCTGACACTGCGCTACTCCTGGGAGCAGACGGTGCTGGGCTCGGGCGGCGGACCGCGTCACGCGCTGCCCTTGCTCGCGGGCGATCCCTACCTGCTGCTGAACGGCGACACGCTCGCCACGGTCGACCTGCGGGCGCTGTGGGATCACCACCATGCGCACGATGCGCTGGTCACGATGGCGCTGATCCCGAACCCCGAACCGCACCGCTTCGGCGGCGTGCTGGTCGACGCCGACGGATGGATCACCGGCTTCTGCCGTCGTGGCGATCCGCGGCCGAACTTCCATTTCTTCTCGGCCCAGGTGGTCGCCCGATCGGTGTTCGCCGACCTGCCCGACGGCGTCTACCAGGAGAGCGTCGGCGGCATCTACCCGCGGATGCTCGCCGACACGCCGCGGCGGGTGCGGGCGTTCGTCTGTGACGCGCCGTTCATCGAGGTGGGCACGCCCGGCGACTACCGGCTCGTCCACATCCGGCTGGCTGCCGAGGACGGCGTCTCCCCATGGACACCCGGGGCGCGCGCCACCATCGATCCGACGGCGCGCCTCGATTCCACGATCCTGTGGGACGATGTGGCGATCGGCCCCGGCGCGGTGCTCGAACGCTGCGTCGTCGCCGACCGTACCTGCGTGCCGAACGGCCTGCACGTCGCCGATGCCTGCCTGGTACCGTGGCCGGACGGCTACGTGCTCCGGCCGGGCGAGCGGCGCGAAGCCGACGTCCTGATCGTTCCCGACGCACCCTGATTCCGCCATGCCCACGCTGCCGCTGCCCGACGCCAAGGTTCGCGTCGCCCACTACCTGGACGCCCTCGGCGACACCGCCCGCGGCGCCCGCGTCGTCGGCCTCACCGGAGACGCCTCGGACCGCAAGTACTACCGGATCCTGCCGAAGGACGGCGATCCGTTCGTGCTCGCCGTCCACGCCGCCGCCATCGACGGCGAGTCGCTGCCGTTCGTCAACGTCGGCCGCCTGCTCGAAGCGATGCCGGTACCGACGCCGCGCCTGCTCGGCTACGACAACGCGCTCGGCATCCTGGCGCTGCAGGACCTCGGCGACGTCACGCTGCAGGCGCACCTGGGTACGCAGGCGTTCCAGGCCCACGCCGCGCTGTATCGGCAAGCCGTCGCGCACATCGTGACGATGCAGACGCGCGGAGAAGCGCTGACGTCACCAGCCTACCTGCCCTACGGCATCGCCTTCGACGTCGACAAGCTGAACTGGGAACTGGACTTCTTCCTCAAGCACTACCTGTCGGCCTACCGCAACGCGGTGCTGCCGCAGGCAGCCTTCGAGGCGGTCCGGGCCGAGTGCCGGGTGATCGTCGAGGAGCTGGCCAGCGAGCCGCGCGTCCTCTGTCACCGCGACTACCACAGTCGCAACCTGATGCTGTCGCAGGGTCAGCTTTACCTGATCGACTTCCAGGACGCGCGGATGGGCCCGGACACCTACGACCTGGCGTCTCTGCTGCGCGACTCCTACGTCGACCTCAACGACATCGCCATCAACGAGCTGATCGCCTATTTCCTGGCCCTCAAGGGCGGCGGGATCGACCCGGCCGATTTCCGGGCCCGTTTCGACCTGATGGCGCTGCAGCGCAACCTCAAGGCGATGGGCACCTTCGGCTATCAGACGACCTCGCGCCAGAACCCGGTCTACATCCAGTACATGCCGCGGACGCTGCGCTACGTCCGCGACACGCTGCACCGCTACCCGCGTTTTGCGCGGCTGCACGAGCTGCTCCTGCCACACATCGACGAGCTGCGCTGATCATCATGGCGACCTACATCGAGCACATCGCGGCGCACGTCGGCGAGACGGTCACGCTGCAAGGCTGGCTGCACAACCGCCGCTCCAGCGGCAAGCTGCACTTCCTCACCGTCCGCGACGGCACCGGCTTCATCCAGGCGGTGATGTCGAAGGCCGCGGTCGGTCCGGAGGTGTTCGTCTCGGCCGATCACCTCGGTCAGGAGAGCGCGATCATCGTGACCGGCGCGGTCCGCGCCGATGCCCGCGCGCCCGGCGGCTTCGAGCTCGACGTCAGCGGCTTCGACGTCGTGAGTCAATCGCACGACTACCCGATCACGCCGAAGGAGCACGGCGTCGACTTCCTGATGGATCGACGGCACTTGTGGATCCGGGCGCCGCGCCAGCAGGCGATCCTGCGCGTCCGCCACGAGGTGATCGATGCCTGCCGCGACTTCTTCAACTCGCGCGGCTTCATCCTCGCCGACACGCCGATCTTCACGCCGTCGGCGTGCGAGGGCACGACCACGCTGTTCCCGGTCCAGTACTTCGAGGACACCACCGCCTACCTGACGCAGAGCGGTCAGCTCTACAACGAGGCCAATGCGATGGCCCTGGGCCGCGTCTACGCGTTCGGCCCGACATTCCGCGCCGAGAAGTCGAAGACGCGCCGGCACCTCACCGAGTTCTGGATGGTCGAACCCGAGATGGCCTACGCCTCCTTGGACGACACGATGGATCTCGCCGAGGACTTGATCGTCTCGGTCGTCTCGCGCGTTCTCGACAAGCGGGCCCGCGAGCTGAAGACGCTCGAGCGCGACACGTCCAAGCTCGACGCGGTCAAGCGGCCGTTCCCGCGCATCACCTACGACGACGCGGTCGAGAAGCTGCGCGCCGCCGGCCAGCCGTTCGAGTGGGGCGGCGATTTCGGTGGCACCGACGAGACGGTGATCTCGCAGCAGTTCGACCGCCCGGTCTGCATCAACCGCTATCCGTCGGCGATCAAGGCGTTCTACATGAAGCCGGATCCGGTGCGGCCCGAGGTCGCGCTGGGTGTCGACGTCATCGCGCCCGAGGGCTACGGCGAGATCATCGGCGGCGGCGAGCGCCTGGCCGATTACGACCTGCTGCTCCAGCGCATCGAGGAGCACAAGCTCCCCAAGGAAGCGTTCGACTGGTATCTCGACCTGCGCCGTTACGGCTCGGTGCCGCACGCCGGCTTCGGGATGGGCATCGAGCGCTGCGTCGCCTGGATCTGCGGCCTCGA
>JBDSLU010000281.1:0-14264 GCA_039916225.1 Vicinamibacteraceae bacterium | reverse complement strand
CGTTCGATCCGCCCAATCAGGACGTCGCCCGCAGTCGCGGCGCCGGTCCCCGTCGCCTTCAGCAGGATCTCGTGCTCGATCAGGCCGACGCGGCCGCGGCTGTCGGTGGCGGCGACTCGCAGCGTGTAAGTGCCTGGCGCCAGGCCGTCGACGGCGCCGGAGAAGACGACGCGCGAAGGCGGCGCGCCGTTGGCGCTCGGCGGCGCTTCGAGCGGCGGCACCGGTCCGCGAAGCACCGGCTGCTTCTTGGCGTCGAGGAGCAGGTAGCCGATGGTGAGCGCCGGCGTGCCTCCCGCCGCGCCGTCGGCGGTGCCACTCTCGGGCGGCGACACCGGCACTTCGCCGGCGATCAGCAGCGCCGCGGTCTCGCCGGGGATCCCGGCCATGTAGCCGGCGGCGTCGAAGGCGAGGCGCTCGCCGGCCGGCAGGCTCCCCGCCAGGGCCCGCCCGAGCCGCGCCTCGGGGGTGACGTTCGCCGTCGAGGCCCGCGGCGCCGGCGGCACGAAATAGGGCCGGACCTTCACGCTGAGGCCGGCCCCGGCGATCGAGACCGCGACCTTGGCGGCGACGTCGGACGTGCCGGCCGCAGCCGGCCGGACGTCGAGGCGATAACGCGTGCTGGCGGTCATCAACCGCTCGAACGGCTCCTGGTTGCCGCCGACCGCGCTGTGCGCGGTGCCGAGGGCCGCACCGGCCAGCTCCGAGAGCCGGCGCATCAGGCTGCGCCGCTCGCCGATGATGTTCGCCGGCACCAGCCGGCGCGAATTCGGGCCGGCGACCGGCTCGACGAGCACCGCGTCGACGGCGACGTCCGACAGCGCCGCCCGAATCGCCAGTTCGTCGAAGACTCCGGCGTCGAGGGCGATGGCGAAGCCGGCGCTGACCAGGACGATCGTCTTGGGGCCGGGCGTATCACGCAGCGACGCCACCAGATCGACCAGCCCGCGGTAGGCCTCGGCCCCGGAGGCGTGCACGCGCTGCGCCATCACCTCGACGTTCTTGACGATGGTCTGGATGCAGATGCGGCGCGGGCTCGGCCCGCCCCTGCTGACGGGCACCACCGGCGAGCCCTCCGCCGGTCGCAGCGCCTCCGGCATCCGGCAGTCGCGATCGGCGACGCCGGTCAGGGCGAAGGTGTCGCTCTCCAAGATCGCCAGCGCCTCGCCGACGCCCATGCTGAAGTTGCCGAAATCGTTCGGCCGCCGCCCGGTGAGGCCGGCCAGCGCTTTCTCGATCGCCGCCGCGTCGTCGGTCGGCGGCAGCACCGGCCGGCCCTGCGGCAGCAGCACCACGCCGAGCCGATCGCCGGGGGCCAGCCGATCGGCGATCGCCGACGCCGCGGTGCGCAGCGACGCTTCGGCGCCACGAAAGACGCTGGTCTCGTCGAGGGCCAGGTAGATCGTCCGTCCGCTGCCGGCGGCTACCGCGGGCTCGGCCCCGATCACCTCGCGCGGCGCGCCGTTCACCGACACCGTGAACGCCTTGGCGTCGAGCGCGGGCACCGCCGCACCGCGCGTCGTCACGGCGACATCGACGCGGACCGGCGCGGTCTGGGCTTCGGTCTGGATCTGGGCTTCGGTCTGGATCTGGGCTTGGGCCCGGATCTGGGCCGGGGCCTGATCCTGGGCCTGGATCGCCGGCGGTGCGGCCATCGCCGCGGCCAGACTGCCCATCGCCACGATGCGAGCGAGCGTGCCTCGCGTCATCGCTTCGCTCCCGTCGCGCGATACCCCTGCCGCGCCCGCAGCCGCACGTCGCGGCCCGGCACCTCCACTGTCAGCGCGCGCCAGGTGCCGTCGCGCTTCTCGTTGGTCGGCGAGTAGGACAGCACGTACTGGTGCGACAGCTCGTCGACGACGTCCTTGAACGCCCCGGACAACTGCGACGCGTCCGGCGCGATCACGGCCCGGCCGCCGCTGGCGTCGGCGAGCCGCGACAGCTGCCGCGTCAGGTCGGCCATCCGCGCGCCGCGTCCGAGGCCGACGGCGTACATCACCGCGTCGCTCGACTGCAGCTCTTTCTCGACGACATCTAAGGTGAGCCGGCTCGACTCGTCTTCGCCGTCGCTGAACACGACCAGGCCCTTGCGGCCGGCCTGCTGGCGCAGCAGCGACACGCCGCGGTTGATCACGTCGTAGAGCGACGTCGCGCCCCACGGCGCCAGCCGATCGAGCGCGCGCAGGCGGGCCTCGGCCTGGGTCTCGCGCCGCGCCACGGTGAAGATGTTGTCGTTGAAGCCGAGGATGGTGAGCGCGTCGCGCTCGCGCAGCGCGCTGATGAAGGTCCGGGCGCTGCTGCGGACGTCGCCGATGGCGTCGGCCATGCTGGCGCTGATGTCGAGCGCCATCACCACTTCGAGCGGCGTGTCCTCGTGGGCGACGTGCGTCAGCCGCTGCGGCACGCCATCCTCGCGCAGGCGGAAGTCCTTGGCCTCGAGCCCCTTGACGAAGGCGCCCTTGTCGTCGCGGACCAGCACGCTGACCTGCACCACATGCACGTCGACCGCTTCGGAGATGCCGGCGCCACGCGTCCGGACGCTGGTCACGGCCCGCCCGCCGCCGGGCAGCTGGGCGACGGCCCGGATGACGTGTTCCTTGACGCCAGGCCCGGCGTCCCACGGGCACGTGAACGGCGCCCGATCGACGCCGCAGACAAGGCGGCCATCGGCGAAGAAGCTGACCCGCTCGACGCTGGCGGTGGCCGGCTCGACGGTCGCGCTCAGGACGACGCGGCCGGTGACGTAGGTGTCGTTCTCGGGCGCCGTGATGCGGATCGCCGGTGTACCGGGGGCAGCGGCGGGTTCGGCCGGCGGCGTCTGTGGAGCGGCCCCGGGGGCGTGCGCGAGGAGCAGGATCGTCGCGGCCAGCGCGGCGATTGTCCTCACTGCCCGGTCTCCCGCTCGCGCACGGGGCGCAGCGGCCCGTCGGCGGTGAGGGCGGCGATGTCGTCCTCGAACCGCGTCTCCGGCATCGTCCGGATACCGGCGACGACGGCGCGCCAATCGTCGGCGCGCGGCGCCGACACGCGATCGATCAGGTCCAGCGTCGCCGCGGACAGCAGGTCCGGAGCGATCGAGCCCGGCAGCTTGCGCGCGGCCAGGAAGGCGGCGATGCGCAGGTTGAGGTCGCCGATGCTGGTCGCCAGGCCAGCCCGCGCGTCATGGGCGACGGCGACCTCCCAGCCGCGGCCGCGCGGTGCCCGCGTCGCCAGCTCGCCGGTCGCGGCGAGGCGCGACGTGCCCCAGGCGTCGAGCGCGGCGCGATCGGCAGGCGTCCGCGGATCGCCGGCCCAGGCCAGCTCGCTCAGCGACAGGGCCGTGGGCAGGCTCGCGGCGTCGTGGACGACGGCCCAGGCGAGCGCTTCGCGGCGCCACGCGCCGAGACCGGCGGCGTCGGCAAGCGCCAGTGCCTGGTCGACGTTCGAGACGGCGGCGAGTCGACGGCGGCCTGCATCCACGAGCCCGAGCACGAGGTCGCGCGAGGCGTCGGTGAGCCGCCCGGCCGGCAGCAGCGCCACCGTCCGCGCGAAGGCGACGCGATCCGCCGCCGGCAGCGTCGGCGCCGGCGGATCGTCGCTGACCCGGCGCAGCGCCGGCACGGCCAGTGCGACGTCGAGGCCGAGCAGGCTGCCATCGAGATGCCAGGCCACGCCGGCCGACGAGGTCGCCTCCGCCAGCCGCCAGGCGCGACCGTCGTGGGCCCCGCGGGCCGGGCCGAAGCCGTGACGCGTCTCGGCACGGCTGGCCAGGAGTTCCGGGTCGGTGGCGGGCAGCGCGGAGGCGTAGATCAGCGCCATCAGCGCCTCGCCCAGGGCCGTGGCGTCGCCCAGCGCGTCGGTCACCGACGGGCGTCCCTGGGCCTCACGGACGCGTTCCATCCGCGCTCGAGTGGCGGCGGGGCGGTCGACGTTGTAGCGCTGCCCTTCCCACTCGACCCGGACCGGATCGGCTGGCGATCGGCCGGCCAGCGCCATCACCAGCTGGGTATCGAACGACTCCGTCGGCGCCAATGAGGCGATGGCCGGCTTCAGCGCGCCCGACAGCCAGGCCGCCACGCCCTTCGCCGCACCGGCGGCCTCGACTCGCTCGGCCAGCGCCGTCAGCAGCACGGCCGCGACGGAGGCGTCGATGCTGCCGGCCAGGACCGGTCGCTCGACCAGCGCCAGCGATGCCTGGACGAGGCGCATCGCGTGGGGGTCGTCGCGCAGGGCGGGCCGCTGCACCAGGCCATGCAGACGCCCCGCCACCGCGTTGTCGCGCACACCGATCCGCTCCAGCGCCAGGGCCACGGCGGGCGCCGCCGAGAACAGGTCCAGCACCGCGCCGGACGCCGGCTCGCGGCCGTCGCGCGTCCAGCGCATCGCGAAGAGCACCAGATCGACACGCTCGCGCAGGTTCGCGCCGTCACCGGAGAACACGCGATCGACGAACCACGAGGCGTCGATCTGCTGCGGCCGGCCGAGCGTACCGGCCCAGGCCGCTGGCTCGGGCAGCACCAGGGTACCGTCTGACCGGACGTCGAGCTCGAGCAGCAGCGTCGCCGGATCGACCAGCGGCCGCCAGAGCGGCCGGTCCTCGATGCGCCATTCCGGGTTGACGCGCGCGAAGACGTCAGCGAGACGGCGGAGCCGATCGAGGTTGCCCTCGCCCTCGAGCAGGTGGCGCTGGGCGCCGGCGTCGAGGCGGGCGACGGTGTCGTAGAGCCAGGCGATCCGCCCCGCCCGCGCCTCGAGCACCTTGTCCACGAAGGCCTCGGCGTTGGCCGGCGAGGCGCCGACCAGCGTTTCCCACAGCGGATCCGCGGCCGGTCCGCCCGGCGATGCGATCCGGTCCGCCCGCACGCGCAGGCTCGGCCCGAAGGCCGCGAAGGCGCCGACCTGGGCGCCGATCCGCAGCAGCCGATGCGGCCGCAAGCGGAACCAGGCACGCGTTTCGTCGTCGAGCCCGACCGCGCCGTAATAGAACCACGCCCCGCGCGCGGTGGTCAGGATCGCCGTCGCGACGCCCGCCGGCGGCACCTTGCGGCTGAAAATCACGCGCGACCAGAGGCCGTCGTCGAACGGCAGCGGGATCGTGTCGCCGGCCGCGGCGGCAGGCTGGGCGAGCACGCTGGCCACGGCCTGTCGGCGCGCCGCGGACGCCGCGTCGCCTGCAGACGCCGAGTAGAGACGGCGGATGACTTCCAGCGCCACGGTGGCGCGAGGCGCCGGCACGGGCAGGCCCGCCGCCGCAGCCAGGGCGTCGACGCCGCCCGGAAGGGCGATCGTGCCGAGCGCGCCGGGGCGCGCCTCGTCGGCGGGAGCGGCAGCCGCGCGGGCCGCGGGTGCCGTGGCCAGCCACAGGCCGCACGCGATCGACGAAGCCACCAGGAGCGATGTCCGGCGCACGAGGCCCTGATTCTATCCGGTGCCCAGCTGGGACCGAGCGCCGGCTTCCTGGGACGGGCGGGAGGCCCGTGATTCGTCGGGTATTCTGTCGGTGATGTCATTGACGCCGGCGGAGCGCGAGGCGATGGCCGGTCGCCTGGGCGGCCTGGCCCACGCGGTGCGCCTGGCCGTCTACACGCGTGCCGACGGCTGCGACACCTGTGCCGACACGCGAGTCATCATCGACGACGTGGCGGCGCTGTCGCCGCACCTGTCGGTCGAACTGCGCGACCTCGATCAGCCCGGCGTCAGCTCCGGCGTCGACCACGCCCCGGCAATCGTCGTGCTGCGCGAGGTCGCCGGGATCTTCACCGACCTGGGCGTGCGCCTGGTCGGCGCCCCCATCCAGCACGAGCTGACCTCGCTGGCCGACGCGATTCTGACCGTCGGGAGCGGCGACCCGGGCCTGGGCGCCGACAGCCTTCGCCGTCTGGCGACGCTCACCCGGCCGGTCCACATCCAGGTCTTCTCGACGCCGACCTGCGTCTACTGCCCGCGCGCCGTGTCCCTGGCCCATCGCCTGGCGGTGGCCAGCCCGCTCGTCTCGGCGACGGCCTACTCGGTGATCGAATTCCCCGACCTGATCCGCCGCTACCGGGTCACCGGCGTCCCGAAGATCGTCGTCGACACGGGCGTCGAGCTGCTCGGGGCGCAGCCGGAAGCGGTTCTGGTCGACGCCCTGTTCCACCCCTCCAGCGCAGCGTCCTGACCGCCCATGGCTGCCATCGACATCTCCGGCGTCTCCAAGACGTTCGGCTCGCACGTCGCCGTCGACGACCTGTCGCTCAGCGTCGCCGACGGATCGATCTACGGCTTCATCGGACCGAACGGCTCGGGCAAGACGACGACGCTCAGGATGATCATGAACATCCTGCTGCCCGATCGCGGCGAGATCCACGTTCTCGGGCGCTCGGGATCGTCGGCGGCGCACGACGACGTCGGCTACCTGCCCGAGGAGCGGGGCCTGTACCGCAAGATGACGGTCGGCCGGCTGCTCGCCTACTACGGCGCCCTCAAGGGCGCGAAGACCGCCGACATCGAGCGCGAGATGACCTTCTGGCTCGAGCGGCTCGATCTCGTCAAGTGGCGGCACCACAAGATCGAAGCGCTCTCGAAGGGCATGTCGCAAAAGGTGCAGCTGATCGCGACGGTCATCGCCCGCCCCAAGGTGGTGATCCTCGACGAGCCGTTCTCGGGCCTCGATCCGGTCAACGCCAACGTGCTGCGCGAGAGCGTCCTCGAGTTGCGGCAGCGAGGCTCGACCATCGTCTTCAGCACGCACGACATGAGCGTCGCCGAGGAGATGTGCGATCGCATCTTCATGATCTTCAAGGGCCGCAAGGTGCTCGACGGCACGCTCGACGAAATCCAGGCCCGCTACGGCCACGACACCGTGCGGGTCCGCACCGAGGCTGGCCGCGCCGCGCTCGACGGCGATCCGGCGGTCGAAGCGGTCAGTGACTACGGCAATCTCCAGGAGGTGCGGGTCGCCGGCGATCCGCAGGCCTTCCTGGCCCGGCTCGCCGCCCGCACGAGCGTCTTCCACTTCGAGCTGACGCGGCCGTCGCTGCACGACATCTTCGTCCGTATCGCCAAGCCCGACGCCGATGCCGGGACGATCGCCGAGGTGGGCCGATGATGTCGCCGCGCAAGATCTGGACGGTCGCCGCCACCGAGTTCGTCCACTCGCTTCGCAGCAAGGCGTTCATCATCGGCATCCTGCTGGTGCCGGCGCTGGGCGCCATCTCGGCGATCGTGCCGAAGTTCGCCGGCGACGAAATCGACAAGCTCGAACGCAAGGTCGCCGTCGTCGACGAGACCGGTCGGCTCTATCCGATGCTGTCGCTGGTCGCCGATCAGTGGAATGCGGCGCAGGTGGCCAAGGACGGCACGATCAAGGGCCCGCGCTTCCGGCTGCACGAGGTGAAGGTGCCGGCCGGCCGCCGGCCCGACGAGGTGCGCGTCGACCTGTCGAACCGCGTGCGCGAAAAGGAGATCTTCGCCTTCGTCGAGCTGCCGCAGGCGCTGTTCGCCGACGTCCCCAAGCTGCGCTACTACACCGACAGCCCGACCTTCCAGCCGCTGCCGCGGTGGTTCGAGGAGGTCGTCGGACGCCTGGTCATCGCCGAACGGCTGCGCAACACCAACGTCGACTCGCAGACCATGCTGGCGCTGGTCCGCGAGATGCAGCTCGATCGGCTCGGCTTGCTGACGCGCAGCAGCGACGGTCATGTCGCGCCAGCCAAGGTCTCCGATCCGATCCGCAGCTTCGTCACCCCGATGGTGCTGATGATGCTGATGTTCGTGATCGTCATCTCGACCGCGTCGCCGCTCCTCAACAGCGTCATGGAAGAGAAGATGACGCGCATCAGCGAGGTGCTGCTCGGCTCGCTGTCGCCGTTCGAGCTGATGGCCGGCAAGCTGCTCGGCGTCGTCGGCGTGTCGATGGTGCTGTCGACGATCTACCTGTCGGGCGCCTACGGCTTCGCCCTCTATCACGGCTACGGCGACGCCGTGACGCCGATGCAGATCGTCTGGTTCGTGGTCTACCTGGTGCTGGCGATACTGATCTATGGCTCGCTGTTCATCGCCATCGGCGCCGCCGCCACCGACCTCAAGGACGCCCAGGCCCTGATGACCCCCGGCATGATGCTGTTCATGTCGCCGATGTTCATCTGGCTGCCGATCCTGCGAGCCCCGGGCAGTACGCTGGCGGTGGTCGCCTCGCTGGTGCCGTTCGCAACGCCGGTGCTGATGACGCTGCGGCTGGCGCTGACACCGGCGCCGCCGCCCTGGCAGATCGCCCTCGGCTTCGGGCTCACCCTGCTGGCGACGGCGTTCTTCGTGTGGGCCGGCGGACGCATCTTCCGCGTCGGCATCCTGATGCAGGGCAAGAGCGCCAGCTTCGCCGAGATGTGGCGCTGGATCAGGGCGGGCTGACGCGGGCCTGGCTGACGCGCGTCACTCGGCCGGGACCCGCGTGATCTGCACGCTGACGATCTGCCAGCGGCCATTCCGTTTGGCGTAGATGTCGATGTAGCGGTAGTGGCTGGCGAATGCCTTGCCGTCGGCCCGGCCGGTCATCTTGGTACGGCCGCTGAGCAGCGCCACGTCGCCGAACAGCCGCACGTCGAAGTCTTCGACGGTGTAGGGATCGATGGTCAGCGTGGCGTCCATCAGACTGTCGACGAACACCCGTTTGGTCTCGACGGTCGCGGCGCCGTCGATGCTGCGGAAGTCGTCCGCCATGTTCGCCTCGATGGCGGCGCGATCCTTGCGGACGATGGCCTTGTCCCAGGCGTCGGACTGCTTGGTCAGGGCGGCGACGACGGCCTTCGAGTCGGACGCCTGGGCCGCCGACGGGCTCGAGGTCGACAGCATCACGGCGACGGCGAGAAGCGGAAACCAGAGGGTGCGCATGCGTGCAGGATACCGGGTGTCCGTCACTCCCGCGACGCCGGTGTCGCGAGCTACGGCAGCGGAGCCGGGGTGAGCGGTACCGGCAGGCGGGCCGTGCAGCTCGTCGACAGACGGACGGCGCCGACCGCCGGTAGATAGCCCGGGCGGAAGACCGTCAGGGCGTAGTCACCCGAGGTTGCGAGACGCAGGCGGGCCACACCGTCGCGGTCGGTCATGACCTTGATCTCCAGGCCGGCAGCGTCGCGCGTCGCGGCGCCGTCCGGCGCGAACAGCCGCACGGCCGCGTCCGGGACCGGGGTCCCACGACCGCCCTGCGCCCGCACCTCGAGCACGGCGTCGCCGGGATCGTTCGAACACGTTTCGTCGACGGGATACGGGTAGGTCGACGGACGCTCCGGTAGCGCCAGGACCGGAAGCGGCGTGTGGCGGCCGGCGAGCGCCGCCAGCCGGCCCGAGCGCAGGTCGATCCGCCGCACGCGGTTGGCGAAATGGTCCGACACGATCGGCGTGCCGTCCGCCGCCACGACGAGCCCGGCCCAGGCGGCCTCGGCCGGATGCTGAGCCGAGACGACCTGGACGGTGCCGCTGGCCCGATCCCAGCGGAGAATCCGCGTCCGGTCGCTGAACACCAGGTGGCCGTGCGGATCGACGGCGAGGTTGTAGGGGGCGGTGACGCGAGGCTGCGGCGACCCATCGGCGCCGCGAACCGGCGTGCCGGGACCGACGACGGTGGTCACCGGGCCGCCGCCGGCGCCGACGCGCAGGATCCGCTGCAGGCTGGCGAACGGTCCGGTCACGGACACGAACAGCGTGCCGTCCGCGTCGGCCAGAAGATCGCCGATGGTGCCGAGCGGCGCTGACACGCCGGACACCGTCCCGTCAGGCTCGAGGCGTCCGACCCGATCGAAGCCCGCGAGATGGATGCCGCCGCCGGCATCGGTCGCGACCGCCGTGAGCATGCCGCCGTACCGCGCCCGCTGGAGCGCAGCCGCTGTCGCCAGGAGCGTGACGCCGCCGGTGGCTGGGTCCAGTCGGACGACGCGATTGATCTCGCCGACCACGAGCGCATGGTCGCGGGCGACCGCGATGTCGACGGGGTACCGCACCGGCTCGCGCGGCACGATGGTCGTCAGGCGCCGCGTATCGAGATCGAGCCGGCGAATCACCTGCGCCGGCACGTCGACGATGTAGACCTGCCGGCCGTCGATGGCGAGGGCGGCGGGGCCCTGCAAATCGTCGGGCCCCGGAGCCGGCGGCACCGGCGCGCGCCCCGGGCGATGGGGAGGGCGGCCCGGACCGCAGGCCGACAGGCCGGCGCAGGCCACCAGACACAGCATCAGGCTTCGCACGCGACGCGCGGCGCGGCGCCCGTCAGGCGTCATCGCGCCTCTCCGGCTGCCGCTCAATACACCGTCACTTTCGACAGCTCGGGGGCCGCGTCGTCGAGGCGGTCGGCGAGCCGCGGCAGATGGCAGGTCGGCACGCGCGGGAAGAGATGGTGCTCGAGATGGAAGAACATGCCGAGCGCCACCGCGCTCTTGACGCGATGACGAAGCGTGCGTGCGACCTGCCGCTCTTCGTCGACGTCATGGTGCACCGTCCATACCGCGAAGAAACCGGTCAGGCCCTGCGCGATCGCCATCAGCGCGACGTGCTGCGACACCTGCGCAGAGACCTGCGTCGCGGCGATCGCCAGCAGCGCTGCGGTCAGCAGCAGCTCGCCGGCGATGAATCGGCGATCCAGCCGCGACGCGCGGCGCCAGGCGGCGCGGTGCAGCCGGAACGGAAAGGCCAGACCTGCGCCGATGGCCCGCACTCCGCTGCCGCGGGCCGTCTGGCCCTCGACGTCGTCGGGGCCGAGGGAGTGGCGATGATGCTGCAGGTGGGTGAGGCGGACGGCGTGCATCGAACCGAGCATCGCGCCGCTGAGGACGACGAGCACCGCGTGACCGGCCGGGCGCGACAGCGCCAGGTTGTCGTGGAAGGCGTCGTGCACCAGCCGCAGGCCGGCGAGGAAGAAGTAGGCGCTTGCCAGCCACGGCACCAGCGGCACGTCGAGCGCGAACGCCGCCCGCGCCACGATCAGGAACGGCAGCGGCAGCAGCAGCTCGCGCACCTGCTCCGCCGGGCGCAGGGCGGTCAGGTCCCGCCAGGCGATCGCCCGGATCCGAGCCGATTGCCGCAAGGCGTGGCTCATGACTCAGCTGTCGGCCCTTTCGGCCGAACCTTTACTGATTTGGGACCGGCGCCAGCATCACGCGGTCGGTCTGCCGATCGCCGCCCAGCACGAAGACATGGCTGCCGACGTCGACGAAGCCGCACTTGGCGTAGAACCGGAGCGCGCGCGCGTTGTGTTCCCAGACGCCCAGCCAGAGATGCCGGGCACCGGCCTCGCGCGCGGCGTCCTGCACCGCCGCCATCAGGCGCTGGGCCACGCCGGCGCCTTGGGACGGGCGATCGACGTAGAAGCGGTGCAGCTCGTGGACATCGGGCGCGACCACCGAGACCGGTGGCGGGGCGTTGCGAAGCTGGGCATAGCCGACGAGGCGCCCGTCCTGCTCGGCGAGGAGGGTCACCACGTGTGGGTCGGTCAGCTCGGCGCCCTGCCGGTCGACGCCGTAGGACTGGGCGAGGTGCGCCTGCATGTCCTCTGGCGTGCAGTCGGTGGCGAAGGTCTCGGCGAACGTTCGCGCGGCGAAGGCGGCGAGCGCAGCGGCGTCCTCGGCCGTTCCTCGGCGAATATGCACGGCGGCGAGGGTCAGTCGATGGGGACGTCGGCCGGCGACAGCTCCAGCGTCGCGAAGGTCGCCGCGACCAGCGCCCGGCGCCGCTCCTCGATCGCGTCCCATTGCCGCACCGCCATCGTCTCGAGGCCGGCCAGGCTGCGGGCGCTCGGGATCGGCTGGTCACCGAGCAGCGATTGCAGCGCACGCCACAGGCACCGCTTGCCTTGGACGCCGACCGACAGCCCTTCGAGCGTGCGGAACAACGACAGGTCGCCGCGCTCACCGCCGGCGGCGAGCGTCATCACCGCGCCGCCGGCCTGGCCCGCGAGCCGCTTGATCGACAACGGCGACGCACCGGCCTGGGCGAGCAGGACGCGGACGATCTCGCGCTCCTCGCGGAACTCGTCGAACAGCGAGGCGAACAGGCGGCCCTCCTGGGTGCCGGCGTGCGCCAGCCGCAACCGCTCGACGACCTGGATCGCGGCGTCGGAGCCGGTCAGATGCTCGCGCAGGTAGGCGACCAGCGCGCCGCGCTTGTCGCCGCGCTCGACCTCTCCCGACGTCGATCGTTGTCGACCGTAGGTGACCGCGGCCACGCCAAGACCGACGACGACCGCGGCGCCGAGCACCCCGACCGCCAGATTGTCCGAACGCACGAGCCGAGCCGACTGAGTCATGTCACCCTTTCGCGAGGCAGGAGCGCCTGTTTCGATTGTAACGGCCGCAGCGCGGTGCTGTGAGGCGCCCGGCAATAAACGTGGGGCGAATCGCGGAGCCGGCTTCGCGGTGACGGCGAGCACCGGCAGGCGAGGCTGGGGCCGCGACGCCGGGGTCGTGTGTCCTCGGACTAGCCAGTAGAGCTGGCGAACGCCGAGCACGACGCCAATGGTCCATCCGGTGGCCGCCGCGACGTCGGGTGGTCGGTCATCTGCCGGCACCAGCCGCGATCGCCCGCTCCAGTGCCGCGACGCGCAGCCGCGTCTCGCGCGAGAACCAGGCGCGGGCGATGGGCTCGATCGCCCAGGCCAGCCAGCGTGGCCGGGTGCGGAACTGGTAGCGGAACAGGACGCACGTGCCCGCACCGTCGGGCACGAACTCCCAGGCGCCGCCGAACGTCTCGAGCGGCCACGGTCCTTTCGTCATCTTCACCGCGACGAGGCGCGGCCGCGCGAAGGTGACGTACTCGGTCTCCATGCCGATGCCGCCCTTGGCCACGCACCACGCGCGCACGCCGACGGCCGGCGCCGTGGCACCGCCGATCAGCTGGGCACGCGTCAGGAACGGATCCCAGGTCAGGCGGAGGGCGTAGTCCTGGGTCAACGCGAACACGGCATCCGGGCTCGCCTCGACGCGCGCCGCGTGCTCGAACTTCACCGCGCGGCCGGCGGCGCCGGTGCGACCGCGTCGAACCGCGGCGGACCGACGACCATGGCGCGGCGATGGGCCTCGACCTCGCGCAGCAGGTCGGCGACGACATCCGGGTGCGCGGCGGCCACGTCCTGCCGCTCGCCGGGATCCGCGGCCAAGTCGAACAGCAGCGGCGGCGTGTGCTGGCGCCGTTCGCCGAACTGGGCGTAAGCACCGCTGGTGATGAGGTGCGCCTTGTAGCGGCCCTTGCGCACGGCCCGCAGCTCGTCGTCCCAGTAGTAGAACAGCGTCTGCCGCGGGCTCGGACCGGTGCCCATCAGCGGCGCCCGCAGATCGACGCCGTCGATGGGCCGGTCGGCCGGCAGCGTGGCGCCGGCGAGCGCCGCCGCAGTGACGAACACGTCCATCGACGAGGCCATGTCGGTGACGACGGCCGGCTTGACCGTGCCCGGCCACCAGAAGATGGCCGGGGTGCGGACGCCGCCTTCCCAGGTGGTGCCCTTGCCGTTGGCGAGCGGGCCCGACGATCCGCCATGCGCGCCGAACGGCAGCCACGGTCCGTTGTCGCTGGTGAAGATGACGAGTGTCCGCTTGTCGAGGCCGGCCTTGGCCAGCGCATCGAGGATGCGGCCGGTGCTGGCGTCGATCTCCTCGATCACGTCGCCATAGATGCCGCCGGCGCTGTGGTCGACGAACGGCGCCGAGCGCGCCAGCGGGACGTGCGGCAGCGAGTGCGCGAGATAGAGGAGGAACGGGCGCGAGCGATTGGCGCCGATGAAACGGACCGCTTCGTCGGTGTAGCGCAATGTCAGCGTGCGGTGATCGACCGGGCGCTCGACGACCTCGCCATTCCGCATCAGCGGCACGTCCCAGTACTCGGGTTTCGGGTCGTAGAACCGTGGGTTGCTGGTGCTCGGGCCAGTCCGGAACTCCGGCCGCATGTTCATGTCGTGCGAATACGGCAGGCCGAACCACGAATCGAAGCCTTGCGCCATCGGCAGGAACGCCGGCAGGTGGCCCAGGTGCCACTTGCCGACCATGCCGGTCGCGTAGCCGCGTGTCTTCAGCAACTCGGCGATGGTGACTTCGGCGAGTGGCAGCCCCTCCGCGGCGTTGTCGCGCAGCACCTTCGGGGCGGTGCCGCCGGCGACGCCGTACATGCCGCTGCGCACGGGCAAGCGGCCGGTGAGCAACGCGGCCCGGCTCGGCGAGCAGACCGGCTGGACATAGAAACTCGTCCACTTCTGCCCCGCCGCCGCCATCGCGTCGAGCCGCGGGGTGCGGTTGTTGGGGCTGCCGAACCCGCCGAGGTCGCCGTAGCCCAGG
>JBDSLU010000280.1:0-35124 GCA_039916225.1 Vicinamibacteraceae bacterium | reverse complement strand
GGCTTGGCGCCGGCGCCGACGAAGCCGGTCACCTTGGGCGTGTTCTTGACGACGTGCCATGCCTCGTCGGACATGTGCATCTCGACGAGCAGGTAACCGGGGAAGAAGCGCTTCGAGCTGACGACCTTGCGGCCGCCGCGCATCTCGACCACGTCCTCGGTCGGGATCAGCACCTCGCCGAACTCGTCGCCGAGGCCGTAGGCCTTGACGCGCTGCTCGAGCGACTGCTTCACCTTCTTCTCGAACCCCGAGTAGGTGTGGACGATGAACCACTGCTTGGTGATCACGTCGTCCGTCATGCCGCCCCCAGCGCCTTGAACGCCGACGCGACCGCACGCGCAAACAACACGTCGAGCCCCCAGAGATAGGTCCCTATCACGGCGGAGAACAGCACCACGACCCAGGTCGTGGCAATGACCTCCGCGCGCGTCGGCCACGTGACCCGCCGCATCTCGGCGCGCACCTCAGCGAGGAACGAACGGCCGCGGCCCCACCACTCGAGCGGACCCCCGGCCGCGCGCTCGCGTGGCTTGACAGGCGCGTCTTTGGTGTTCTCCATGCTCGCGGTCTTCATGAATTCGCTCGACAACCCGTTACTGACGTACTGGAAACCCGTCGTAGACGACTAGGAAAACGGTGGCAGGTCAGGAGGGAATCGAACCCCCAACCCCCGGTTTTGGAGACCGGTGCTCTGCCAATTGAGCTACTGACCTATTGGCCTACTTGGTTTCCTTGTGCGCCGTGTGCGTCCGGCACCAGCTGCAGAACTTCTTCATCTGCAGGCGCTCGGTGGTCTTCTTCTTGTTCTTGGTCGTCACGTAGTTGCGTCGCTTGCACTCACCGCACGCCAAGGCAATGTTGTCTCGCATGATGTTCGTCTACCTGCGCTGGTACTGCACGATTCTGGAGCCGATGACCGGGATCGAACCGGTGACCTCGTCCTTACCAAGGACGTGCTCTGCCAACTGAGCTACATCGGCCTTCGCGACTTCGTCGCTTCGGCCCGTCAAGCCGGCCGGGCCATTTGGAGCGGGCTTGCCGCGCCGTAGCTCGCGGTCGACATGACCACGAGCGAAGAGCGGGAGACGGGAATCGAACCCGCAACCAACAGCTTGGAAGGCTGTGACTCTACCATTGAGTTACTCCCGCAAGCCTTCTCGCACATCCACTTCCGAACCGGGCACCCTCGCGCCCCGAAGCGTGGTGGCGAGGGAAGGATTCGAACCTTCGAAGCCACTGAGGGCGACAGATTTACAGTCTGTTGCGTTTGACCGCTCCGCAACCTCGCCACATGCCCGACGCGCGGGCCCGGTCTCGAGTCGATGTCGGGTGAACTTCCGGCCGCTGGGTCCCTTCGTTTCGCTGTCGCCGACCTCGATGCCTCTCGACCGTTCGGGGGCGGTGACGGACTGGAGCTGGCGAAGGGATTCGAACCCCCGACCTGCTGATTACAAATCAGCTGCTCTACCGGGCTGAGCTACGCCAGCCAGACAAAGTCGCAAGTCTAGCATGCCGGCCGGTCGCCAGCAAATACGATTCCACTGACTGATCGACCCGCCGGATCCCGAGCCTCGCCTCAGATTTTGACTCAGACTCGACACCGGGCCGACCTCGACCGTCTCCACTGCGACTGACCACATGCGGCGGATCCGCTCGACCGACCAGAACCACCAAGTATAGGACCGGTTCGCCCGGCCGGTCAACGCCCCTGCGGCTGCCGGCGCTGGCGGACGGCTTCGAACAGCACGATGGCCGTCGCCACTGAGACGTTCAGGCTCGAGACCTGGCCGGCCATCGGGATGGCGACGACGTGGTCGCAGGCTTCGCGCACCAGGCGGCGGAGGCCCGCGCCCTCGGCGCCGACGACGATCGCGGTCGGCACCGTCAGATCGATCGCGTCGTAGGCGGCATCGCCATCGGCGGCCAGACCGACGGTCCACACGCCGGCCTCCTTGATCTCCTCGATGGCGCGGGTGACGTTGACGACGGTCGCGATCTTCAAGTGCGCGACCGCGCCCGCCGACGTCTTGGCCACCGCGCCGTCGAGCGGCGCGGCTCGCCGCTCCTGCCGGATCACGCCGTCGACGCCGGCGGCGTCCGCCGTCCGCAGGATCGCCCCGAGGTTGTGCGGATCCTCGATGCCGTCGAGCACGACCAGCAGCGCCGGCCCGCGCGCGGCGGCGACGAGATCGGCCGGGGCCCAATCCTCGGGCGCGTTCACCTCGGCGATGACGCCCTGGTGCGGCCGGCCACTCGACAGGCGTGAGGCCTGCTCCTCGGAGATGGTCTCGACCGGCACACCGGCCCGTTGCGCCTCGGCGACGAGATCGGCGGTGCGGCGGTTCGGTGCCGCGCCCGGACGCGCCACCAGCGACAACCGCGTCGCCCGCCGGGCGCGCAGCGCTTCGAACGCGGCGTGGGCCCCGTAGACGATCATGACGGGACGCGCGCGATCAGCGTCACCGCGTGGACCGCCAGCGCCTCGCCGCGACCGGTCGCATCGACGCCTTCGTTGGTCTTGCCCTTGATGGCGATGGCGCCGGCCTCGACGCCGAGCACCGCGGCGAGCGAGGCCTGCATCGCCGTCGCGTGCGGACCGATCTTGGGCCGTTCGGCGATCACCACCACGTCGACGTTGATCACCTGCCACCCGGCCGCCTGCACGCGGGCGGCGGCGTCGGCGAGCAGCACCAGGCTGTCGGCGTCCTTGTAACGCGGATCGGTGTCCGGGAACAGCCGGCCGATGTCGCCGAGATTGGCCGCGCCGAGGATCGCATCGGTGATGGCGTGGCACACCGCGTCGGCGTCCGAATGGCCGCGCAGCCCGCGATCATGGGGAATGCGCACGCCGCCCAGGATCAGCGGCCGGCCTTCGGCGAACACGTGCAGGTCGTAGCCGGTGCCGACGCGGAAGGCCGGCGGCGCCGATCGGGCCCGCGCCCGCTCGAGATCGGCGGCGGTCGTGATCTTCACGTTGGCATCGTCGCCGGCCACCAGCCGCACCTCATGGCCGGCCTGTTCGGCGAGCATCGCTTCGTCGGTGCCGGAGGCGCCGCCGCGCCCGGCCTCGATGGCGGCCGCCAGGACCTCGCGGCGGAACGCCTGGGGCGTCTGGGCCAGGAACAGCGTCTCGCGCGGCAGGGTCCCGACCACGCGCGTGTCGCCGGGCACGATCTGTTTCACCGTGTCGTGCACCGGCACCGCCGGCACCACCGCCCCACTCTCGATGGCGCCGTCGATGGCGCGGTCGATCACCGCGGCGCTGACGAACGGCCGCGCCGCGTCGTGCACGAGGATCACCGACGCCTGCGCCGAGACGGCGGCGAAGCCCTCGGCGACCGAGTCCTGGCGTCGCGCGCCGCCGGTGACGACGCGCTGGGTCGTGGTCGTCGGCGGGATCGGCGCGTCGGTGCTCCCGGGCGGCACGACGATCACGATCTCCGTCACGCGCGGATGGGCGTCGAAGGCGGCGACCGATCGCTCGAGCAGCGTCCGCCCGCCGAGCGCCAGCCACTGCTTGGGGACACCGGCACCGAGGCGCGTGCCCTGCCCGCCCGCCGCGATGATCACCGACACGTTCATGACGCCGCCCTTCCGGCCGGCGAGTATAGCAACCGGGCCGCTTCCACCCCGCCCGCCCAGGCCACGACGCGCTCGGCGGTGAGCGAGACGGCGCGGGCGTAGTCGGCCGCGGGCGTCGACGCCGGTGCGAACAGCACGAAGAGGACGCGCGTCGTCGCGGCCGAGACCGACGTCCGCAGCGAGTCCGAGGTCGGGTTGCCGAACGGGCCCTCGGCGTCGACCAGCGTGAGGCGACCGCCGACGTTGACGCGGTCCTTGCGGATGCCCTCGTAGCCTTCGCCATCGGTGCCGAGCCGCAACGCCAGGGTGTCGCCGCTGATGCGGTCGCGGTCGTAGACGCCGAAGGCGATCTGCGTCTCGACCGAGCACCAGTTGCAGAGGTCGACGATCGTGTTGACCCGCGGCAGCGCGTCGCCGCGCCGCACCCGCCGCAGCAGGGCCTCGGACGAGGGCCGGGTCTTGGTCGGATCGAGGCCGATGCTGCGATACAGCACGCGCGTCCGCTGCAGCGCGTCGTCGAGGACCGGGCCGGCAGACCGCAGGCGGGCCTCGGCTTCGGCGAATGGCGCGTCGAGCCGATGATCGTGCTCGGCGACGGTCACGCCATCGAAGGCCAGGACGGCCGGCACGACGATCGGCGCGAGCGCCGCGGCGACGTCGAGGGTCACGCCGTCACCGCCTCGCGCGTCGGCTCGGGGCCGTGTCCGACCACGCCGGCAATCGCCTCCTGGACCTGGCGGGCGAAGGCGCGGGCTTCGTCCGGCCGCCGGCCCGCGGTCGGGATCGGATCGAGCACGGTGACGCGGACGTGCCCCGGCGACGTCATCAGCTGGCCCTTGCGCATCACGAAACGGCTGCCGTCGACGGCGACCGGCACCACCGGCAGACCAGCCTCGATGGCCATCATGAAGGTGCCGGCGCGGAAGCGAGCCAGCGTCCCGTCCGGGCTGCGGGTACCCTCCGGGAACACGATCAGCGAGTAGCCGGCCTGCATCAGCGTCCGCACCTGGCGGAACAGGTCGGCCCCGGGATTCCTGCGGTCGACCAGGACGTGGCCGGTCCGCGCCAGGTGCCAGCCGAGAAACGGAAACGCGCCGAGCGACGCCTTGGCCAGGATCCGCAGCTCGAAGGTGAGCGCCCAGAACAGCACCGGGATGTCGTAGATGCTCTGGTGGTTGGCGGCGAAGACGTAGCTGGTGCCGCGCGGCAGCCGATCGAGCCCGGCGAGTTCGACGGTCACGCCGGTCGTCTTGAGGATCGCCCACGACCAGGCCCGGGCACACTTGTGCGCGAAGCGGCCGGATCGATCGAAGAACGACGACGCCAGCGAGATCGTCCCGAGCACGGTCGTGTAGACCGCGATGGCGGGGATCAGGAAGAACACGGTGCGCCACCAGTGGTAGGGAGGCATCGTCAGTCGAACAGGGCGTCCAGCAGCTCGCCGACACTGCCCACCGGTACGAGCGTCACACCGGCCGGCACGTCGGCCTTGGGCACGCTGTCGGGCGGCAGGATGACGCGGGTGAAGCCGAGGCGGGCCGCTTCGCGCACCCGCAACGCGGCGTGCGTGGCGCGGCGGACTTCGCCGGCCAGGCCGACCTCGCCGAACAGCGCCGTCGAACCGCGCACCGGCCGGTTGCGCAGGCTCGAGGCCAGCGCCGCGACCACGGCCAGATCGACCGCCGGCTCGTCGACCGACAGACCGCCGGCGACATTGGCGAAGACGTCGTCGCCCGACATGATCAGCCCGGCCCGCTTCTCGAGGACGGCGAGCAGCAGCGACACGCGGTTGGCGTCGAGGCCGTTGGCCGTCCGCTTGGCGTAGCCGTAGGTGCTGGTGCTGACCAGCGCCTGCACCTCGACCAGCAGCGGACGCGATCCTTCGATGGCGCAGAGCACCGCGGAGCCGGCGACCCGATCGGGCCGCTCGGCGAGGAACAGCGCCGACGGATTCGGCACCGGCTGCAGGCCGGTTCCGGTCATCTCGAAGACGCCGACCTCGGACGCCGCGCCGAAGCGGTTCTTCACCGCGCGCACGACGCGGTGCGCGTGGTGACGCTCGCCCTCGAAGTAGAGCACGGTGTCGACGACGTGCTCGAGGACCTTCGGCCCGGCCAGCGCGCCATCCTTGGTGACGTGGCCGATGATGAAGGTCGGCACGTGCTGGCCCTTGGCCGCGAACAGCAGCTGCGTCGCCGCTTCCCGCACCTGCGCCACGCTGCCCGGCGCCGACTGCAGCTTGTTCGAGAAGACGGTCTGGATCGAGTCGATCACGAGCAGCGCCGGCTTGATCCGCATGGCCTCGTCGAGGACGCGCTCGAGACAGGTCTCGCCGAACAGGTAGAGCGGATCGTCGCCGACGCCGAGGCGTTCGCCGCGCGCCTTGATCTGCGGCTCGCTCTCTTCGCCCGAGGCGTAGAGCACCGGCCCGACCGCGCGGGCGAAGTGCGCCGCCGCCTGCAGGAGCAGCGTCGACTTGCCGATGCCGGGCTCGCCACCGAGCAGGACCAGCGAACCCGGGACGACGCCGCCGCCGAGCACGCGATCGAGCTCGGAGAGACCGGTACTGATGCGATCGACGGCAGCCAGGCTGACGTCGGCGTAGCGCTGCGCGGTCGCCGAGCGGCCCGGCCCCAGCGCCGGCGTGGCGTAGCGCGTCTCGGTGCCGCCGGCGGCGATCGGCGCCGCCGCGCGCTCCTCGACCATCGTGTTCCACGCGCCGCAGTCGGGGCAGCGGCCCAGCCACTTCGGCGACTGGGCGCCGCAGTCCTGGCAGGCGTAGACGGTCTTGGCGGGCTTGACGGCCACGGCTCTATTCTCGCCCAGTCGTCGTCACCGTGCTTCGCGGGGACGACGCGCCGATGCCGAAGCGGCCGGTCACCGCGGGCTCCGGAGCCCGCCGGCGTAGACCCGCTCGATGCGCGATCCGATGCGGCACAGCAGCTCCCATGGGATGGCGCCGATGGTCGCGGCGATCTCGCGGATGTCGAGCCGCTCGGCCCCCTGCTGGCCGACGATGACGACTTCGTCGCCCGGCTCGACCCGGACGTCGGTCACGTCGATCATCATCATGTCCATGCAGATCGCCCCGACGATCGGGACGCGCCGGCCGCGCACCAGCACCACCCCGCGATTGCCGCTGCGGGTGTCGATGCCGTCGGCATAGCCGGCCGGCACCACCGCGATCCGCCGCGGCACGTCGGTGCGGAAGCGCATGCCGTAGCTGACGCCTTCGCCGGGCCGGACGCCCTTCACCGACACGACGGTGCTGGTCAGGCTCATGACCGGCTCGAGGGCCAGCGTCGTCGCCAGCGGCGGCGGCACCAGGCCGTAGAGCAGCAGCCCGGGCCGCACGTAGTCGAACCACACCCGCTCGTCGCGCAGCATCGCCGCGCTGTTGGCCATGTGGGTGACGCGGGGCCGGATGCCGAGGCCGGCCAGCGTCCGCCGGGCCACCTCGAAGCGCAGCCGCTGCTCGCCGAACAGCGGATCGTCGGGCACGTCCGCGGTGGCGAAGTGGGTGTAGACGCCCTCGATGGCCAGGGCCGGACTGGCCGCGATCGGCGGCATCGTGCGATCGAGCTGATCGTGACGGAACCCGAGGCGGTTCATGCCGGTGTCGATCTTCAGGTGACACGACAGGCGGACCTTGTGCCGCGTCGCCGCCGCAGCCAGCGTCTTGGCTGCCGACGGCGTCGACACCGTCGGCGTCAGCTGGTGGTCGAAGATGCCGTCGACGTCGCCGACGCTCATCGCGCCGAAGATCAGGATCGGCACGGTGACGCCGCCCTCGCGCAAGGTCACGCCTTCGGCGATGTCGGCGCAGGCCAGCATCGAGGCGCCGGCCGCTTCGAGCGCCAGCCCGACCCGCACCGCGCCATGCCCGTAGGCGTTGGCCTTGACCACGCCGATGACACCCGGCCTGGCCCGATCGGCCGGCTGGCCGGGAGCGGGACGTCCGCTGGCGACGAAGCCAGCCAGGGTGCGGAAGTTGCGGGAGAGCGCGTCGAGATCGACCCGGGCGAAGGTCGGCCGGGCCGTCACGGCAGGCAATTCACGACATGCCCTGTTCGATGTTCGCGAACAGCGTGTATTGGTTGAGGAAGGCCAGGTTGGCCGTGCCGATCGGGCCGTTGCGCTGCTTGGCGATGATGATCTCGGCGACGTTCTGCAGGTCCGGGTTGTCCTTCTCGTAGACACCGGGCCGGAAGATCATCATGACCACGTCGGCGTCCTGCTCGAGGGCGCCCGATTCGCGCAGATCGGACAGCTGCGGCCGGCGGTCGGAGCGCGCCTCGGGAGCCCGGCTCAACTGCGAGAGCACCAGGATCGGCACGCTCAGTTCCTTGGCCAGCCCCTTGAGGGAGCGCGAGATCGAGGCCAGTTCCTGCTGCCGGTTGTCGAAGCGGCCGCGGCCCTGCATCAACTGGATGTAATCGACGATCAGCAGATCGAGGCCATGCTCGGACTTGAGGCGCCGCGACTTGGCCCGCATCTCGAGCACGCCGATCGAGGCCGTGTCGTCGATGAAGATCTTGGCGGTCTCGAGCGTGCCGACCGCTTTCACCAGCTTGCCGTAGTCGTCGGCCGCGAGGTAGCCGCTGCGCAGCCGGTGCGCGTCGATGCGGGCCTCGGCGGTGAGCAGGCGGATGAACAGCTGCGGCGCCGACATTTCCAGGCTGAAGAAGCCAACCGTCATTTGCCGCTCGCGATTCATGGCGACATGCTGGGCGATGTTCAGCACGAAGCTGGTCTTGCCCATCGACGGGCGGGCGGCGACGATGATCAGGTCGCCCGGCTGCAGGCCGGCGGTCATCTCGTCCAGTTCCGTGAAGCCGGTCGGCACGCCCGACACCAGGCCGCGGTGCTGCTGCAGCTTGCTGAGGGTGTCGAAGCTCCCCTGCACGAGGTCGGCGATCGGGATGAAGCCCGATCGGATCCGCTTGTCGGCGACCTCGAAGATGCGCTTCTCGGCACCGTCGAGAATCTCGTCGGCGTCCTCGGCGCCAGCGTAGGCTTCGGCGAGGATTTCGTGGGCGCTGGTGATCAGCGCCCGCAGCGTCGACTTCTCCTTGACGATGCTCGCGTAGTGCTCGACGTTGGTCGCGCGCGGGACGCCGTCGATGAGACGGGCGAGGTAGCCGACGCCGCCGACGTCCTCGAGCTCCGCCGTCCGCGACAGCGCTTCCTTGAGCGTGATCAGGTCGATGGCATCGCCGCGCTCGTTGAGCTCGATCATCGCCTCGAAGATGCGGCGATGCGCGTCGCGATAGAAGTCGTCGGCCTTGATCACCGCCGCCGCGTGATTGAACGTGTCGTTGCGCAGCAGGATGCCGCCGAGCACCGAGCGTTCGGCGTCGAGGTTGTGCGGCGGCGTGCGGTCGCCGCCGGGGCGCTCGGACGGAACGGAATCGGCCATCGACGAGGAACCTGTGGAGGTGGAGACGGAGTCTCCCATAAACAAAACGAGGTGTCACGCGGAGTGCGCAACACCTCGATCGAGCGCCTGTTCGGCGTAGCCCGGCAGACGCCGGGCTCGCTGGCGCGGACGCGCTAGTCGGCCTTGACGACCAGCACCTTCACCTGCGTCGTGACGTCGCGGTGGAGGCGCACCGGCACCGTGTACTCGCCGAGGGCGCGAATCGGATCGGGCAGCTGGATCTTGCGCTTGTCGACCTCGAAGCCGAGGCGGGCCAGACCCTCGCCGATGTCGGCCGAGGTGACCGATCCGTAGAGCGCGTCCTTCTCGCCGACGCGGCGGGCGATGACGCATTCGGTCTGCGACAGCCGCGAGGCGATGGCCTCGGCGACGCTGCGGTCCTGCGCCTCGCGCTCGGCGGCGCGCTTCTTCTCGGCGTCGATCTGCCGCTGGTTGCCGGCCGTGACCTGCAGCGCGAGCTTGCGCGGCAGCAGGTAGTTGCGCGCGAACCCGTCGGCCACCTTGACCACGTCGCCGCGGCCGCCGAGGTGATCGACCGGTTCCTTGAGGATGACTTCGATCATGGTCCGTTCCTAATCCGTGGCGTACGGGATGAGAGCCAGTTCGCGGGCGCGCTTCAACGCCACCTGCAGCTTGCGCTGCCACTTCGCGCTGGTGCCCGACAGGCGCCGCGGCTGGATCTTGCCGCGCTCCGGCACGAACTGCATCAGCAGCCGGACGTCCTTGTAGTCGATGTAGTCGATCTTCTCCGACTTGAACTTGCAGACGCGACGGCGGCGGAACCCGCCACCACCAGCCGGACGCCGCTGGCCGCGCTCGGCCGGCTTGGGCGTGCTGCTCTTCGAACGATGCATATCTCCAGCCATGACTAGTACGCCTCCGCTTCGTCGCGATCATCGGCGAGCGCTGCGGACGCCCGCATGCGCTCCTCAGGGGTCGGCTCGGCCGGCAGGCCGCGCGCCACACGGCGGCGGGCCGACGTCGCCTGGCGCTCCGCCTTGGCGCGCGCCGCAATCAGCAGGTCCTCGTCGACGCGGACGATCAGGTGGCGGATGACCAGGTCCGACACCTTGAGGCGTCGATCGATCTCCTTCACCAGGTCGCCACCGCCCGAGATGACCTCGAGCACGTAGATGCCTTCCTTGTGGCGGCCGATCGTGTAGGCGAGCCGGCGGCGGCCCCAGGCCTCGGTGCGGTCGATGGTGCCGTTGAACTTGGTGGCGATGCCCGCTACCAGTTCGTGCAGCTCGGCGAGTTGCTGCTCGGTCGCCTCGGGCGCCGCGATGTAGACGAGTTCGTACTGCTTGGTTGCGATCATGTGTGCCTGCTCTGCTTACTCTGTTCCGCGTTCCGCCCGTGGTCCGTCGCCGTCGTCGTCGGCCTTCGGGGCCGCGTTGAACCTCAACATCACTTCCTCGACCGAGGATCCCAGGAAGAGCTCGGCGGCGTCGGCGGCGTGGCCCGTAGCCTCCACCAGCGTCTCCCGCGCTTCCCCTGTGACCCGCGACAGCACGTGATCGGCCAGGTCCCGCCGCGGATCGCCGCGCCCGACACCCACCCGAAGCCGTGCGAACCCGTCCGTACCCAGGCACGCGATGATCGACTTGAGGCCGTTGTGGCCCCCCGCCGACCCGCTCCGCCGCACCCGCAACCGGCCCGTTGGAAGCGCCACGTCGTCGACGACGACGAGCATGTCCTCCAGCTCGATCCGGAAGTAGCGCTGCAGGGCGCCGACCGCATCCCCGCTGACGTTCATGAACGTCAGCGGCTTGACCAGCACCGCGCCACCGTTCCCGTCCCTGACCCGTGCCAGCAGGGCATTCGATCCGGCCGGCGCCATCTCGAAGCTCGCTGCCCGGCGTCTCGCCACCTCGTCGACGACATCGAAGCCGACGTTGTGGAAGGTCCCGCGATAGCGCGGCCCTGGATTGCCGAGGCCGACGATGAGCTTCATCCCGTGACTGCCTCACTCGCCCGCACGCGCGGGCGGGAAGCCTACTTCTTGTCCTTGCCCGCGTCCTTCTTGCCGGCGTCCTTCTCGTCTTCCGGCTTGCCCTTCTTCGCCACTTCCGGCTCGGGCGTGGCCGCCGCGACCTCGGCCGCCACTTCTTCGACCTTGGCCGCGATGACGTGGACGATGAGCGTGTCCGGGTCGCTGACCGGTGTCCACTTGGAGCCTTCCGCGAGCTCCTTCAGCCGCACGCCCTGGCCGATCATCAGGTCCGAGACGTCGATGGTGAGGTGCTCGGGAATGTCGCCCGGCAGGCATTCGACCTCGACCTCGCGGTTCGGGAAGTCGACGATGCCGCCCTGGAGCTTGACGCCCTTGGCTTCACCCTTGAGCGAGATGGTCACCTTGACGGTGATCGCCTTGTCCATCTGCAGCCGGTAGAAATCGGCGTGCAGCATGGTGTGCTTGATCGGCTCGAGCAGGAACTCCTTGACGAGGACCTGGGTCACGCCCTGGCCCTGCACGTCGAGGCTGATGATGCTGTTGACGCCCGAGCCCGAGTGGAGGATGCGCGACAGCGCCTTCGGATCGACCGACAGCGGGACTGCGCCACCGGCCCCACCGTAGAGGACCGCGGGAATCTTGCCGGCGACTCGCAGGCGACGGGCTTCGTTCTTGCCGCGCGAGTCGCGGGTGGTTGCTTCGAGGGTGGCTGAGGCCATGACGTCGTTCTCGTTCCTGCGTGAAAAGACTGGGCGCGTGCCTGGTCGAACTACACGAACAGCGAAGAGACCGACGTCTCTTCGTGGATGCTCCGGATCGCCTGGCCCAGCAGCCGCGCCACCGACAGCGGGTGCAGCTTGGGACAGCGCGCGCGCTCGGCGTCGTGCGGAATCGTGTTGGTCACGATCAGCCGCTCGATCGGCGAGGCATTGATGCGATCGACGGCCGGCGGCGACAGCACGCCGTGGACCGCGCAGGCGATGATCCGCTCGGCGCCCTGGTCGTAGAGCGCCTGGGCCGCCTTCACGATGGTGCCGGCGGTATCGATGATGTCGTCCTGCAGGACGCAGATGCGGCCCTTGATGTCGCCAATGACGTTCATCACCTCGGCCGCGCCCGTCTCCGAGCTGCGCCGCTTGTCGATGATCGCCAGGTCGGCCCCGAGCCGCTTGGCGTAGGCCCGGGCCCGCTCGGCGCCGCCGGCGTCCGGCGAGACGATGGTGACCTTGCCGAACTGCTGCCGCGACAGGTAATCGATGATCACCGGCGCCGCGAAGAGGTGGTCGGTCGGGATGTCGAAGAACGCCTGGATCTGCGCCTTGTGCAGGTCCATCGTCAGGACCCGGTCGGCGCCGGCGGCGACGATCAGGTTGGCGACCAGCTTGGCGGAGATCGGGACGCGCGGCTTGTCCTTGCGGTCCTGCCGGGCGTAGCCGTAGTACGGGATGACGGCCGTGATTCGCGCCGCGGACGAGCGGCGGAATGCGTCCATCATGATGCAGAGCTCCATCAGGTGCTCGTCGACCGGCCGGGAGGTGGGCTGGACGATGAACACGTCCATGCCGCGGATGTTCTCGTCGATCTGGAACGAGACCTCCGTGTCGGCGAAGCGATGGAGCCGGGCTTGGCCCATCGGCACGCACAGGAAGTCAGCAATCTCCTGCGCCAGCAGCGGATGCCCGCTGCCGGAGAAGAGCCTGAGTTCCGTTCGTGACATGCCGTGCGACACCCGGGTGACCTCTTTCGTGCGTGCTCCGACGTCCATGATGGCGGGGCCGCCCGCTCGTGACGGGGCCTCCAATGTGGCTGGGGCGGAAGGATTCGAACCTTCGAATGCGGGAGCCAAAGTCCCGTGCCTTACCACTTGGCCACGCCCCACCATGCGAGACTCCACTCCGCGCACACCTTCAGGCGGCGGGTCGTCCGCTGTGGCGGATGCTCCGCTGTCCCGTTCGACCGCCGTGTCACCCAAGAGCCCCCACCCGACGCGGCGGGGACCATCTGAGGGAGCTGTCCTACAGGCGAGACCCAACGAGCCGACGCAAACCGATAGCTTATACGAACCTCCGGACTTCGGGCAAGCCTGCCCGAGCCCTCGCCGGCCGATCCGTCAGCCCACTAGCTCGCTCACAGCCGAGGCAGATATCATGCGCCCATGGCTCGACGGTCGAGGCGGATTCTCGCCCTTCCCCTGGTCGCAACGCTGGCATCGTGGGCGGCGTCGTGCGGCGGCAGCCCCGCCAAGCCGACCCCGTCGCCGTCGGTCACGTCAGCGGCATCGAGCACGGCCAACACGCCGCCCATCGTCGCGGCGCTCACGGCACAAGGCGCTCGCCGGGCGCAACCACCAGCCCTCGCCGATGCCGGTGAGGAGCTGGTCGTCACCGCCGCGGTCACCGACGCCGAGACGCCGGTCGATCGCCTGACTTTCGCCTGGTCTTCGTCGGCCGGTTCATTTTCGGGCCAGGGACCGACCGTCCGCTGGCGGGCGCCGGCCAGCGTTCCGGCGCCCCTCGTCGCCACCCTCCGGCTGGAGGTCGTCGACGGCGATCAGCGCGTCGAGCGGACGCTGGCCGTCCACGTCCACGACCACGTGCGCGAGGTCGGCGACATGGCGACGCTCTTCCTCAGCGATTTCTCGAACAGCGCCACACCAGTCGGCACCGTCATGCGGAACTTCCTGCCCGGCTGTTACGGGACCGCCGACGAGACGTCCGACGTGGAGATTGTCCGCAGGAACTTCCTCCACGTCAGCACCCGCCTCGATCCCCCTGCGGTCACGGTTGAGTTCGACGGACGATGCCCGTACGAGAACCGCGCCGGCGACGCCTGCTCGGTCTCCTTCGTGCGCTGGGAGACGCGGAAGATTCCCAGCGGCGAGCGCGAGGTGGTCGAGGGGCGCGACCAGGTGGCCGCCGTCTACCGGCAGGATCGCTGGTGGCTGTGCGACAGCCGCTGGGATGGACGGCGGGTGTCGGGCAGCGGCACCTTGCAGCGCCTGCTCATGCGCCAGCCGCAGCCGTCGTCGCGGTAAGCCAGCCGGACCAGCCGGTCTCCGCCACGAGCAGGGTGAGGGCGCTGGCCGCCTCGGCCTCACGCTCGAACAGGCCGTAAATCGCCGATCCGCTGCCCGACATCATGGCCAACACCGCCCCGGCCTGACGCAGCGCGGCCACCGCGGCGGCGATGTCCGGGTGACGGGCGGCGACGACCGGTTCGAAGTCGTTGCGGCACGTCGACAGGCAGGCGCGCCAGGCGTCGCTGTGCAGCGGGGCCTCGAACGGCGTCTCGGCGGTCTCCGGCGGCGGGGCGCCGACGCGAGACTCCGCGACCCAGCGATAGGCGTCGGCCGTCGACACGCCAAAGCGCGGGCGGACGATCGCGCAGGCGAGCGGCGGCAGCGGCGGCAGCGGCGAGATGTCGTCGCCACGGCCGAGACCAAGGGCCGTGCCGCCCCAGGCGAAGAACGGCACGTCCGAGCCGAGCCGCCCGCCGACGCGTATCAGCAGATCGCGCTCGGCCGGCACCGCCCAGACCTCGCAGAGCAGGCGCAAGGCGGCCATCGCGTCGGCGCTGCCGCCGCCGAGGCCGGCTTGCGTCGGCACCTGCTTGTCGAGCGTGACGCGCAGGCCGGCCGGTTCCGGCCGGCCCAATTCGGACGCCAGCGCGTGCGCCGCGCGCACGACCAGGTTGGAGCCGTCCTCGGGCGCGTCGCTGCCCGGGCAGCGCAGGGTGAAGGGGCCGTCGTGCTCGACGATCGTCAGGGTGTCGGCGAGGCCGATCGTCTGGAACACCGTGGTGAGCGCGTGGTAGCCGTCGGGGCGCCGGCCGTGCACCGCGAGGTGCAGGTTGATCTTCGCGCGCGCCGACGCCGTCCACATGCCGGTCGGATCGCGATCAGCGGAGGACGCCGGCCTGGCGCAGTTCGCTCAGCGTCAGCACCTTGGCCCCGTCGGGCACCGACAGCGTGAACGCGTCGTCGCCGAGCGCGACGTTGGTCTCGACCTGCTGCAGCGTGAGCGACAGATCGGCCCGCGACGTGCCGGTCGTGCCCGGCGTGGCGCCGAGCCGCAGCGCCTGTGGTCGATCGCCGGCGAACACGCCGTACTCGACGACCGCCCCGTCCCGGCGTCCGCCGACGGGGCGCAGCGGCGACACGTCCGGCCGCCACCACACCTCGGCGCCGCTGCGCAGCGCCGCGCGGGCCAGCGCCGGCTTGGTGAAGCGCTCGGCCTTGACGACCGCGTCGTCCGCCGCCGGGCAGGCGGTGACGATCTCGAAGAGCCCCGACGGCGGCAGCGAGACGCCGGTCAGCGCTTCGAGGATCTCGGCCGGAGTGCCCCGCACCACCTCGCGCGAGCGCGGCAGCCACAGCGTTCCGACGTCGGCGCGGCCGGCGATGGTGAAGATGGGCGCACCGAACGGCGCCACGGCTTCGATGCGCACGCCGCCGTCGCGCGTCAGGCCGACCTGCAAGGTACCGCGGACCCGGCGGCCGTCGACGCGGCCGGACAGCTTGATGTCGGCGGTGAGGCTGCGCAGCTCGCCGCACGACGCGATCGACGCCTGGTAGGCCTGGGCCAGCGTGGTGTCGACGGTGCCGGGACCGGTCGGCACGACGAAGCCGCGGGCCGCGCAGCCGGCCAGCGTCAGGGCGGCGCCGAGCGCCGCCGCGAAGCCGAGGCCGGCGCTACCGCGCACGCGCCTTCTCGATCTTCTGTTCGATGACGTGCCGCTCGATCGAGCGGCCGTCGCCGTCGAGCGACCGCCGCCAGGCCGCGACCGCGCCGGCGCGGTCGGCGGTCGCGAACAGCAGGTCGCCGACGTGGTCCTGGATCACCGAGTTCCGCGGCAGCTGTTCGCCGGCCTTGATCAGATAGGTCTTGGCGCGATCGTAGGCGCCGCGCTTGAAGTAGGCCCAGCCGAGCGAATCGAGATACGAGCCGTTGTAGGGATCGAGGTCGACCGCTTCGTGCAGCAGCTTGACGGCCTCGTCCAGCTTGCGGCTGTGCTCGGCCAGCATGTAGCCGAGGTAGTTGAGGGTCGGCGCGTGCTTGGGATCGATCAGCAGGGCGTCACGAAACGCCCGCTCGGCGTCCTCGTAGCGAGCCTGCTCTTCGAAGACGGCCCCGAGCTGGAACGGGATCGACGTCTCCTCCGGGAAGCGCGCCCGCGCCGTGGTCAGCACCGTCTCGGCCCGCTTGAACTCCTTGGCTTCGAGCAGCAGGCCGGCGAAAGCGATGTGCGTGTCGACGTCGCTGCCGTCGGTGTCGATCGCCTGCTGATACAGGGTGAACGCCTTGTCGCGCTCGCCGCGCCGCAGCCGCGTCTCGGCCTCGAGCCCGAGCAGGCGCTGGCTGGCGGGATCCTCGCGCCGCGCGGCGGTCACCACCGTCAGCGCGTCGTCGACGCGGTCGGCTTGCAGCCGCGCCTGGATGCGCAGCGCGTCGAGCCCGGGATCGGCACCGCCGTCGCGGCGCGCCCGGTCGATCGCGGCGATGCCGGCGTCGAACTCGCGCAGCTGCAGGTGGGCGACGCCGATCGAGGCGCGCAGGGCGACCAGCGATCGCGAGTCTTCCTTGCCCTCGAGCCGGGCGATCGCCGGCGTCAGCACGTCGACGATGGCGCGATGCTCGCGGCGATCGGCGAGCACCTGGGCCAGCGCGTGATAGCCGGTGACGCGATCCGGCTCGAGCTCGATGACGCGACGGGCGGCCCGCTCGGCCCGCTGGTAGTCGTGCCGCGCGCGCTCGACGTCGACGAGCAGGAAGGGCACGCGGGCGTCGTCGCCGCGTTCCCGCTCGACGGTGTCGAGCAGGTCCCTCGCCGCGTCGTGCTTGCCGCCGCGCAGCAGCGCCGACGCCTGGCGCAGCTTCAGGTCGATCCTATCGGGCATGGCCGCGGCGGCCTTGCCGAACGCCGCGGCGGCGTCGTCCCAGCGGCGCTGGCGCAGCGCCACGTCGGCACGGTCGATCAGCGCGCGGGTGAACCTCGGCTCGGCGGCGATCACGGCGTCGAGAGCGCTGGCCGCGCCGTCGAGGTCGCCGGCACCGAGGCGGGCCTGGGCCATCAGATAGGCGGCCTCGGTGTGCTCGGGTTCGCGCTCGAGCACGGGCTCGAGCAGCTCGCGGCTCTTGGCGAAGTCCCGCTTCGACAGATAGAGGCGGCCGAGCGTGATCGCCAGCGCGGCGTCCAGCGGACGGCTCGGGCGGGCCCGCTCCAGGTGGGCGATGGCCTCGTCGAGCGTCGGCTTGCCCGGGGGAGCCGGCTGGCCGGCTTCGGCGCGGCCCTCGAGCTCGGCGGCGAGGATGGTCCCGAGCACCCAGTGGGCCTCGGCGTTGTCGGGGTCGATGGCCAGGGCCTGGCCGGCCGCCCGCGTCGCCTCCTCGGTCCGGTTGGCGCGGGCGTTGAGGGTGGCCATCTCCGCCGGGATCGCCGCGCTCTTCGGGTCGGCTTCGGCGGCGAGCCGATAGGCCTCGAGCGCCTGCGGGATCTGGCCCAGCGATTCGAGGTGTCGGCCGCGAATGAACTCGAAGTACGCTGTGGCCGACGGCGATTGCTGGGCCGCCGCCGGCGGCGGCGTGCCGAGCGTGGCCCCGAGGGCCGACAGAAGCACGAGCGCGCCACGCGTCATGACGTCGAATTGTTCCACGCGCCTCGCACGGCCACAAGCGGAAGCGCAGCGGCGGCCATTCCTGGTCGTCGGCGGATGAAGATCCTGCTGGTCCGGTTGCGGCTCATCGGCGACGTCGTCTTCACGACGCCGGCCGTGACCGCCATCCGCGACGCCTTCCCGGAAGCCGAGATCACCTATCTGGTGGAGCCGGCCGCCGCCGGCATCGTGCGAGGCCATCCCGGCATCGATGTCGTCAGGGTCGTCCCCCACCTCCGCGGCTGGCGGCGCATCGTCGCCGACCTCGCCCTGGCCCGCGAGCTGCGTCGGGCCCGCTTCGACCTGGTCGTCGATTTCCACGGCGGGCCACGCGCCTCGTTCCTCACCTGGGCCACGGGGGCGCCGCGTCGTGTCGGCTACGCCGTCAAGGGCCGGTCGTGGATGTACACCGAGGTGGTGCCGCGCCCGGCCGACCTGCGCCCACGCCACTCGGTCGAGAACCAGTGGGACCTGCTGGGCCACCTCGGTCGGCCGCTGCCCGCGGCTCCCGACCGCGCCAGGCACCGGGTCCGGATGGACGAATCTCCGGCCGCCGCGACCGCCGTCGCCAGCAGGCTGGCCGACGCCGGCATCGGTCCGGAACACCGGCTCGTGGTCATCCACGTCAGTGCCGGAAATCCCTTCCGCCGCTGGCCGGCGAGCCACTTCGTCGAGCTGGCTGTGCAACTTGCGGCGAACGGCCAGGATCGGCGTATCATCCTCACGTCCGGGCCGTCCGAAGCCGATGCGGCGCGCGCGATCGTCGAGCGGGCGCGGGCGCGGCTCGCCGCGGAATCGGGGGATCTCATCCGGACCGGAGACGAATATTCGCTCGTCGAGCTGCGCAGCCTGGTGGCCCGGGCCGCGGTCTACGTCGGTGGCGACAGTGGGCCACTCCATGTCGCGGCGACGTCGGACGTGCCGATAGTCGGACTGTACGGTCCGACGCTGCCAGTGCGGTCGGCCCCGTGGCGGCCGGCCGGGATACCGACCGGGGCCGTCGAGCGGCTCGACCTGGCCTGTCGGCCGTGTGACCAGCGTCGGTGCGTAACCGACGACTACCGGTGCTTGACGGGTGTCGGGCCGGGAGACGTGGTGGAGGCAGTGGAGCAGGTGCTGGCGGCAGGAACCCGCGCATGACGACGACCACGACCGCGCTCCAAGCGCCCCCGCTCTTCCGCGTCGGCAAGCTCGAAGCCCTCACCATCGGCGCGCTGGTCGGCTTCCTCGCCGCCGCGCAGCTCTCGGTGGCACCCGCCTACATCATGCTGGCCGTCACCTTCGCCGGCTGGGCGGCAGTGGTGTACGTCCAGAACGAGCGGGTCGAAGTACCGATGATGTTCTGGTGGCTCGTCGCCTATGGCGTCGCCACCGTCTTCTCCGCGCTCAACTCGGTCGACCCGACCGTCAGCCTCATCGACTGCAAACAGCTGGTGCTGTTCCTGATCGTGCCGGTGGTCTACCGCTTCGCGCGCGGACCGCGCGCCCTGACGTTCGCTACCCTCATCATCTCGGTCGGGGCCCTCAGCGCGCTGATCGGCATCGCCCAGTTCGGGCTGCTCCACTACGACAACCTGAGCCAGCGCCCGCACGGGTCGCTGACCCACTACATGACCTACTCGGGCGTGCTGATGCTGGTGGCCTGCGCCGCCGCCGCCCGGCTCGTCTTCCGCCGCGACGGCACGACCTTCCTCGGCGGCTCGCGGACCTGGACGGTGCTGGTCATGCCGGCGCTGATCGTCGCCCTGGCCCTCACCTTCACCCGCAGCGCGTGGGTCGGGCTGGTGGCCGGCGTCGGCGTGCTGATCGTGCTGAAGGACCGCCGGCTGCTGGCGGGCATCCCGCTGGTCGTGGCCCTCACCATCCTGGTCGCTCCGACCAGTGTCACGGCGCGGATGTACTCGATGTTCGACGTCAACGACCCGTCGAACAAGGACCGGGTCGCGATGCTGGAGTCCGGCCTCGAGATCGTCCGCGATCACCCGTTCACCGGCGTCGGGCCGGACATGGTGAAGTCGGTCTACAAGGAATACCGGCAGCCGTGGGCGGTCAACGACCTCAACGTCCACCTGCACAACGTTCCCGTCCACATCGCTGCCGAGCGCGGCCTGCCGGCGCTCCTGATCTGGATCGGGTTCATCGTCTTCCTGAGCCGCGACCTGATCCGGCGGGTGATGACCAGCCGCCAGCCGTCGCTCGCCGCCGGCGGGCTCGCCGCCGTCGCCGCCATGGTCGCCGCCGGGCTGTTCGAGTACAACTTCGGGGACTCGGAGTTCCTGATGCTCTTCCTGGTGCTCATCACCCTGCCCTACGCGTCGGACCGCCCCGCCGCCGACGCCGACGCGCGATGACGGCGGACGCCGCCAGCCCGTCCCTCCAGGCCCTTCGATCGCTCGTCGCGCGCATCGCCGATCGGCCCATCGTGGTCGTCGGCGACGTCATGCTCGATCAGTTCACGATCGGGCGCGTCCAACGCATCTCGCCGGAAGCGCCCGTGCCGGTCGTCGAGCACATCGGCGACGAGGTTCGCCTCGGCGGCGCCGCCAACGTCGCGCACAACATCCGCGCCCTCGGGGCCACGCCGCGCCTGGTCGGCCTGGTCGGGGCCGACGAGGCCGCCGACACGCTGCGAGCGGCCCTCGCCACCGCCGGCATCGACGCCGACGGCCTGGTCGAGGATCCGGCCCGGCCGACGACGCGCAAGGTCCGCATCGTCACGACCCGGCATCAACAAGTGGCGCGGGTCGACTACGAGTCCGATACCGAGGCCGCTGGCGCCGTCGAGCAGGCGCTGATCGCCGCCGTCGAGCGGGCCTGCGTAGGCGCCGCCGTGGTCGTGGTCTCGGACTACCTGAAGGGCGCGGTGACGCCAGGGCTGATGCGGCGGCTGGCCGAGCAGCGCGCCGCGAACGGCGCCGCGGTGCTGGTCGATCCCAAGATTCCGCACCTCGCCTCGTACGCCGGCGCCTCGCTGATCACGCCGAATCACCACGAGGCGGAAGTCGCCACGCACATGCGGATTCGCAGCGACGACGACGCCCGGGCCGCCGCGCGCGCCTTCCGCGCGCTGGCCGGGTCCTCGTCGGTGATGATCACGCGCGGGGAGCACGGCATGTGGCTGGCCGAGGGCGCGCCCGCGCCGGCCGGTCGGCCCGCGCACGAGACGCCGCTGATCGTCGAGGCCAACCTCGCCGCCCGCGCCCGCGAGGTCGCCGACGTGACCGGCGCCGGCGATACGGTCATCGCCACGCTGGCGGTCGCCCTCGCCTCGGGGGCGACGCTGACCCAGGCAGCGGAGCTCGCCAACCACGCCGCCGGCGTGGCCGTCGGCAAGTTCGGTCCCGCCGCGGTCACCGCTGCCGAGCTGCTCGACGCCCTCGGGTGAGCGTCGCCCGGGTGAGCATGGCCACGTCAGCCAGGCCGGCGACTCGCATCCCGTCGCTGTTGCGCCGGATCCGCCGGCGGCGCCCTACTCCGCCCGGAGCGCGCTGATCGGATCGACGCGCGTCGCGCGCAAGGCCGGCACGTAGCACGCGAGCACCGTCGCGCCGAACAGCGTCAGCGACACCAGCGCGTAGGTCAGCGGATCGACGGCGGTCACTTCGAAGAGCAGCGACGTCATCAGCCGCGTGACGGCGAACGCCGCGGCCAGCCCGATGGCGACGCCGATGCCGGCGAGCATCATGCCGTGCCCGACGAACAGGCGGGTCACCGCGTGGGCCGGCGCGCCGAGCGCGATGCGGATGCCGATCTCGCGGCGACGCTGCGCCACCGCGTAGGAGATGACGCCGTAGATGCCGGCGACACCCAGCACCAGCGCCATCGCGCCGGCGATCGCCAGCATCACGAGGGTGAAAGATGTCCGCGCCAGCGACTCGTCGTAGATCTCCTGCAGCGTCTTGACGCTGGCCAGCGGCAGGTTCGGGTTGACCGACCATACCGCCCGCTCCAGCTCGCGGACGAACCCGTCCGAGCCGGTCCGCTCGCTCCGTACCAGATAGGAGGCGCTCCGGAGCGCGAACGACGGCTCGTTGGCGTCGGGGCTGAACTGCGCCATCGAGATCGGCCAGTAGGCCACGGTGGGCGACTTCTTGGTGACGCCGTCGTCGCGGGTATCGCTGACGACGCCGACGACCTCACGCCAGGTGCCGGTCGCGTAGGGCCGGATGCGCTTGCCGACTGCCTGTGCCGGACCGCCCCAGAGCTCCTTGGCCAGGTTCGCCGACACCATGGCCACCGGCCGGCGCTGGTGCGCGTCGTCCCAGGTGAACTCGCGGCCGGCGACGATCGATCCGCCCAGCGTCTTCATGTAGCCGGGCGAGACGAACTTGAACATGCGGATCGCCGGCACTTCGGCCGCGGCGTAGGCGCGATCCTCGGCGAAGAGCGGATCGTGCCAGGCCCGCCCCGACATGGTGACGGTCGAGGCGAGCGACACGGACGTCACGCCAGGCACCGCGGCCAGCTTCTCGAGGATCGTCTGGTGCGCGCGAGCGACGGCCTGGTCGTCCTTGACCTGCGATTCCGGGATGAAGAGGCGCAGCGTCTGCACCTCGCCGGGCCGGACGAAGCCGGGATGGACCTCGACCAGCGCGCGGAAGGTGCGAATCATCAGGCCCGAGCTGACCAGCAGGACCAGGGCCAGCGCGACCTGGGCCACGACCAGCACGTTACGGGCGCGCTCGCGCTCCTTGCTGCCGCTGACGCTGCGGCCGCCGGCCCGCAGCGTGGTCGCCAACTGGCCGCCGGCCTGCTTCAGCGCCGGGATCACGCCGAACAGCAGTCCGGACAGCAGCGACAGGCCGATCGCGAAGCCGAGCACCGGCAGGTCGATGGCGATGTCGGCGAGCCGCGGCAGGTTGCCGGGCTCGAGGGCCACGAGCAGCCGCACCGCTCCGAAGGCCAGCGCGAGTCCCACCGCGCCGCCGAACCCGGCCAGCGTCATGCTCTCCATCAGAAGCTCGCGGACGATCCGGCCCGAGTCGGCGCCGAGCGCGGCCTTGACCGCCAGCTCCTGCTGTCGCGACTCGGCCCGCACGAGCAGCAGGTTGGCGACGTTGGCGCAGGCGATCAGCAGCACCATCGCGATGGTGCCCATCAGCACCCACAGCGCGTTCTGCACGTCGCCGACCAGATCGGTCTTGGCCGACCGGATCTGCGGCGTCAGCCCGGCCTTCTCGAACATGGCCATCGACGCGCCGGGGAACGGCGGGAAGCGCCGCATGGCGATCGGGATCATCCGCCCGACGTCGGCGGTGGCGTCGTCGATGGTCTTGCCCGGCTTGAGCCGCGCCATCGCCGAGTAACTGAATTGGCCGAGCGTCACCTTGCTGCGGTCGATCCGCATCGGCACGACCACCGAGACCTCGCGGTCGAGGAAGCGGAAGGTGTCGGGCAGCACGCCGATGATCTCCCGTGGCTTGCCGTCCAGCGTCACCATCCGGCCGACCGCCGACCGATCCCCGCCCAGTTTGGCGCGCCAGTAGCCGGCGGTCAGGACGACGGTCTCGGCGCCGCCGGGGGCGTCGTCGGCCCGCGAGAACACGCGGCCGAGCATCGGCTGGACCCCCAGGATCGGCAGCAAACCGTCCGTCGCGAACAGCGTCTGGACCTCCTCCGGCTGGGCCAGGCCGGTGACGCTGACCGTACCGGTGTTCCACAGCGCGACGTCCTGGAAGGCGCGCCCGTCCTCACGGTAGGTGAAGTAGAGGAACGGAGCGGCCCCGGCCCGGGCGATGTCGAAGCCCGGGGCGGCGTGATCGAGCGCCACCAACTGGTCCGAGCGCGGATACGGCAGCGGCTTCAGCAGGACGCCCGAGATGACGCTGAAGATGGCGGTATTGGCGCCGATGCCGAGGGCCAGGGTCAGCACGGCCATGCCGGTGAACAGCGGCATGGCCGCGAGGTGGCGCAGCACGTGTTTCCAGCGCATATCGCAGGTTACGCCGCTTGACGCCTCGCGGGGTGCACGCTGTTCCGAGTCGGCGCGGCTCGCTTGCGATATCCTTCAGCTCCCCCTGACGTCGATTCGCGCCCGCGCTCCGGCCCGGTGCGAGCAGGAGCGTGCGCATTGAGAACGGGACACCTTCGGTTGATCGTCATGGGCGCCGTGGCGTGGGCCGCCGCCCTCGGCGTCGGTGGCGCGCAGACGACGACGCGCGTCAGCACCGACGCGAGTGGCACCCAAGTGGCGGGCGCCAGCTGGCAGCCGAGCGCCAGCGCAGACGGGCGGTTCGTGGCCTTTTCATCGACGGCCGCGACGCTGGTCGCCGGCGATGGCAACGGATCGGCCGACGTCTTCGTGAAGGACCGGCAGACCGGCGCCGTCACCCGCGTCAGCGTGCGGACCGGCGGAATGGAGGCCGTGGGCGATAGTGTGTCGCCCGACATCTCGGCCGACGGCCGCTACGTGACGTTCGTCTCGGCGGCGTCGCTGACCGCCGACGACAACAACGTGAATTCGTGCCTCGGCGCAACCCTGCCGGGACCGACCTGCCCCGACGTGTTCGTGCACGACCGCACGACCGGGGCCACCATCCGGGCCAGCGTCACGAGCGGCGGCGTTCAGAGCACCGGCGCCAGCGCCGCGCCGCGGATCAGCGGCGATGGCCGCTACGTGGTGTTCGAGTCGGTGGCCACGAACCTCGTCGCCGCCGACACCAATCAGCGGCGCGACATCTTCCTCCACGACGTCCAAACGTCGACCACGAGCCGCCTGAGCGTGCCGACGGGGGGCTCGCAGAGCGACCGCGACTCGCGTTCGCCGAGCATCAGCGACGACGGCTCCCGCGTCATCTTTCTCTCCGACGCGGCGCTCGACTACCCGGGCGCGGATCCGCTGCCCTGCGACGCGGCCGCCTTGCCGTGCACGCGCGCCTACCGGCGGTACGTACCGAGCCAGGTGACGGCGCGGCTCGGATTCACGGTCAAGCTCCCGGGGGTGACGGGCATCATCGCGCAGTCGTACCGGGTGGTGGAGGCCGTCGTCTCGCCCAACGGCTCGTCCGGCGCCGTCGTCATCTACGGCTCCTACACCACCGGCAGCGGGCAGACGTTCGTCCAGGCCTTCGGCCCGGTGTCGGCGACGGACATATTCCCCGCCGAGACCGACGTGTTCGGCTCGGCGGTCCCGTCCGGCCCGACGCTGACCAGCATGGCGGTGGACGCCACCGGACGCGTTCGGGCGTATTGCATCGGCAACACGCCGACGTCCTTCCTCGTCCAGGTCTTCGACCTGCAGACGTGGGTGTCGAATAGTACGTCCCAGGGCACGCCACGCGACTGCGAGGGCGTGTCGCTCACCGCCGACGGCCTGACCGCGTTCTTCGCGACGTCCGCCAGCACGTTCGTCCCGGGCGACACCAACGCCGCGTTCGACGTCTTCGGCTTCGACCTCGATGGCGACGACGACGGGATGTCGGTCGGGTGGGAAACCAACTTCCGCCTCAGCGACGCCAACCCGGCGGACGCGTTCCTCGATCCGGACAGCGACGGCGTGACCAATCGGCAGGAGTACGTGGCCGGCACGAACCCGCGCGGCCTGTTCAAGTACTACCTGGCCGAGGGCGCCCAGAACGCCTTCTTCAACACCGAGATCGCGGTCTTCAAGCCGGCGACGACGGTGAACGACAGCGTCAGCATTGTGGCCCAGTTCCAGGGCCAGAACGGACGCCGGACCACCAGCCCGATCCTGAATCTCTACACCGGCCCGACCGACGGCGATTTGTTCATCTTCTCGGAGGCGTCACAGGGTCTCGAGACCTTCCCGCTACCCGATCAGGCGTTCTCGATATTGGTGGAATCGGAGCAGCGGCTGGCCGTCGAGCGGACACTGACGTGGGGCGGCGGGATGGGGGCCGGCTACGGCAGCCACGCCGAGCGGGCCATCAGCGGCCCGGCCGCAACCTGGTACTTCGCCGAAGGCGCGACCCACGGCGCCTTCGACCTGTTCTACCTGCTGCAGAATCCGGGAGCGACGGCGGCGACCGCGACCATCACCTACCTGCTGCCCGCCCCGCGGGCCCCGATCGTGCGCGCCTATGCGCTGCTGCCGAACAGCCGGCGCACGATCTACGTCGACCAGGAGCCGGGCCTCGACGCGACCGACGTGTCGGCGCGGATCGACGCCACCCAGCCGATTTTCGCCGAACGGGCCATGTACATGACGACGGGCGGACAACCGTTCAGCGGCGGTACGGCCAGCGCCGGCATCACCGCGCCGGCGCTCCAGTGGTTCATCGCCGAAGGCGCGACCGGCGCCTTCTTCGATCTCTACATCCTGATCGGCAATCCGTCCGCGAGCGCGGCGGCGGTGAGCATCACCTACCTGCTGCCGGACGGCACGACGGTCGAGAGGGTGCACCAGGTCGCAGCGGAAAGCCGGCAGACGATCGCGGTGAAGGGCGAGGACGTGCGGCTGGCCGCCACCGCCGTGTCCGCAACCATCGCCTCGACGAACGGCACGCCGATCGTGGTCGAGCGGGCCATGTGGTGGCCGAGCCCGAACTGGTACGAGGGCACGGTGACCGCCGCGACGACCACGTCCGCCGTGCGCTGGGCGCTCGCCGGCGGCTTCATCGATCCGCGGCCGGACACCGAGACCTACCTGCTGGTCGCCAATCCCGGCCTGATCGCCGCCAACGTCACCATCGACGTCGGCGCCGGCGGGGATTCTCCTGATCCGCAGTTTCCCGACCGGCGCGCCTGCCGGGTCACCGTGCCCGTCCCGGCCCGCGGCCGTTACACGACGGGCCTCAAGAGCCTGTGTCCGGCGCTCGGTACGAACGTCCCCTTCCCCATGCGGGTGGCCGGCATCATCGGGAGCGACGGCCCGCCGATCGTGGTGGAGCGGTCGACTTACTGGTCGACGGCCGACCAGTTCTGGGCCGCCGGTGCGTCGACGCTGCTGACGCCGCTGCCGTGACCACCGTTCATTCCGTTTGACACGGCCCATCCCCATCGCCCCGCGCCCGTTGCACGACGCCTCGCGCCTGTAGGATGCTCGGCCGCATGGTGCGTTTCCGATCCGCGTGCATCCTCACCGCGGCACTCGCCGCTGCACCGTTCGTCCCGAGCCTGGCCGCCGAGGATCCGGCAGCACGCTGGTGGGCCCACGTCGCGTTCCTGGCCAGCGACACGCTCGAGGGCCGCGACACCGGCAGCGAGGGCCATCAGAAGGCCGCCGCCTACGTCGCCGAACAGTTCAAGGCCGCCGGCCTCGCTCCGGCCGGCACGTCGGGTTACCGGCAGCCGGTCCAGTTCACCTCGCGCAAGATCGTCGAGGCCCAGTCCAGCCTGACCCTCGTCCGCGACGGCAAGGCCGACCCGGTCGCGCTCGGAACGGACGCGGCGTTCTCGATGCGCATCGATCCGGCTCCGCAGGTCGAAGCGCCGCTCGCCTTCGTCGGCTACGGTTTGCAGATTCCCGACGCGAAGATCGACGATCTCGCCGGCCAGGACCTGCGCGGCAAGATCGTCGTCTACCTGGTGGGTAGCCCCGCTGGCGTCCCCGACGCGCTCGGCGCGCACGCGCAGTCGGCGGCCGCCCGCTGGGCCGCGCTGAAGGGGGCCGGCGCGATCGGCGCCATCGTGGTGCAGCACCCGGGACGCCAGGAACCGCCCTGGGAGCGCGCCTCGCTGGCCCGATTGCAGCCGGCCATGTCTCTGGCCGATGCGTCGCTGCACGACACCGCCGGCCAGCAGGTGGCGATCGCCTTCAACCCGGCCAGCGCCGAGCGGCTGTTCGCCGGCTCCGGGCACACGTTCGCCGAGATCGTCGCCCTGGCGGACGACCGCAAGCCGCTGCCGCGCTTTCCGCTGCCGACCACGGTACGCGCCACCGTGAAGGTCGAGACCGCGGCGATCACATCGGACAACGTCGCCGGTCTGCTTCGGGGCAGCGACCCGGCGCTGCGAGACGAATACGTCGTGCTCAGCGGACACCTCGATCATCTCGGCATCGGCGGCGCCGTCAACGGCGATCGCATCTACAACGGGGCGATGGACAACGCCTCCGGCATCGCCAGCCTGATCGAGACGGCGCGCGCCCTCGCGGCGCTGCCGCAGCGACCGAAGCGTTCGGTGCTGTTCGTCGCGGTGACGGCGGAAGAAAAGGGCCTGCTGGGTTCACGCTACTTCGCCAGTCACCCGACCGTGCCGCCGCCGGCCATCGTCGCCAACATCAACATGGACATGTTCCTGCCGCTCTTCCCGATGAAGAGCGTGATGGTGTTCGGCCTCGACGAGTCCGACCTGGGCGCGTCGGTGCGCCAGGTCGCAGCCTCGATGCAGCTCGGTGTCCAGGGCGATCCCGAGCCGCTGCGCAACCGGTTCATCCGCAGCGATCAGTACAGCTTCATCCGGCAGGGCGTGCCGGCGCTGGCGCTGAAGGTCGGCTACGCGCCCGATTCGCCCGACGCCGCCACCCACGCGGCGTGGACGAAGGATCGCTATCACGCGCCGTCAGACGATCTGCAGCAGCCGGTCGATCGGGGCTCCGCGGTGACGTTCAACGATCTGCTGGTACGGCTGACCACGGCCGTCGGCAATCAGCCGCAGCGGCCGCACTGGAACGACGCCAGCTTCTTCAAGCGCTTCGCGGCGGCGCACTAGCCGCGGAGACTCCGACGCGCGGTTCGGACCTTCGACTAGTCGGCGGCGGGCGCCAAGCCGCTGACGAACAGGCAGACGACGCCCGCGATGCCCACGACATACGCGGCAATCACGAGTCGCCAGCCCAGCCTCGAGTAGTCCGAGGCTCGCAGCCGCTGACGCCGGCGCAGCGCAATGTCGTGCTGCGTGACGCCGGGCGCCAGGTGGAACATCGACGCGAAGGACATGATCACGCCGGCCGCCAGCAGCGCGCCACCGACCCCAATCAGGACAGGGCGAACGGCCATCCTATGTCCTGACTAATGGCGGAAGTGCCGCCGGCCCGTGAATACCATCGCCAGGCCGTGCTCGTCCGCCGCGGCAATCACCTCGGCGTCCTTCACCGATCCCCCCGGCTGCACGACCGCGGTGGCGCCAGCCGCGGCCAGCGCGTCGAGGCCATCACGGAATGGGAAGAAGGCGTCGGACGCGACGACGCTGCCCGGGACGCTGCCCCCGGCCTTCATCACCGCGACCTTGACGGCGTCGACCCGGCTCATCTGGCCGGCGCCGACGGCGCGCGTCCGATCCGGGCCGGCAAACAGGATGGTGTTCGACTTGACGTGCGCGCAGACCCGCCAGGCGAAGCGCAGCGCCTGCCACTCCTCCGCCGTCGGCTGACGCTTCGTTACCACCCGCAGGCCCTCGCCCGCCGCCTCGGGCCAGGGACTGCGGGCCTCGACGACACGGTCGCGCTCCTGGACGAGGACGCCGCCCAGGATCGAGCGGATTTCGACGCCGGGCCGGGCCCCGTCGCGGAACGGCGCGAAGTCGGCGGTGAGCACGCGCAGGTTCTTCTTGGCGGCGAGGATGTCGAGCGCCGCGGGCTCGACCGCCGGCGCGATCACCGCCTCGATGAAGGTCGTCACGATGGCCTGCGCCGTCTCGACGTCGAGGGTGCGATTGAGGCCGATGATGCCGCCGAAGGCCGAGAGCGCGTCGGCGTCGCGCGCGGTGACGTAGGCCTGGGCGATCGTCGCGGCGGTGGCGACACCGCACGGGTTGGCGTGCTTGATCACCGCGGCCGCCGGCTCGTCGAACTCGAGCGCGAGGCGCGCCGCGGCGTCGAGGTCGAGCAGGTTGGTGTAGGACAGCTCCTTGCCCTGCTTGATCTCGACCGCACTGAACCCCTGCGCCGGCTCCATCCCGTACCAGGCCGCCGGCTGGTGCGGGTTCTCGCCGTAGCGCAGGACCCGGCGCTGCGGCAGCGACAGCCGCATCGTCGGGGGGAGCGCCGGCGACTCGGCCGGCCGCGCGAACGGATCGGCCTCGCTGCCGATCGTCTCGAGCGTCTGGGCGATGGTCGCGTCATAGGCCGCCGTGTGCGCGAAGGCGCGGCGCATCAGCTCGAGGCGGAAGGCCGGGCTCGAGCCACCCGGCTGCGCCAGGTCTTCCAGCACGCGCGGATAGTCCTGTGGCTCGACGACGATCAGGACGTCGCGGAAGTTCTTGGCCGCCGCTCGCACCATGCTCGGCCCGCCGATGTCGATCTCCTCGATCAAGGCCTCGAAGCCCGTGGCCGGGTTGGCGGCGGCCTTGGCGAATGGGTAGAGGTTCACGACCACCAGGTCGATGGGCTCGATGCCATGCGCGCCGATGGCCGCCAGGTCATCCGGCACGTGCCGCCGGGCCAGGATGCCACCGTGCACGGCCGGATGGAGGGTCTTGACCCGGCCGTCGAGCATCTCGGGGAACCTGGTGACGTCCGCGACATTCACCACCGGCAGTCCGGCCTCGGCCAGCACCTTGGCCGTCCCCCCGGTCGAGAGGAGGGTGACGCCGCGTGCATGCAGGGCCTGGGCGAAGGGCACCAGACCGGTCTTGTCCGAGACGCTGAGGAGCGCCCGGCGGACGGTGACAGCCCCAGGAACTGGCGCCGGGCGAATGGTTGACATTCCCATAACTCGTCGTTATCCTACCTATGCGTGACGGAGAACGTTCAATCCGTCATGTGTTCGTCATGAGGCCGCCGATGCGGCTTTTTTTTGTGCCCGTTGCCCTGGTAGAGCTGGGGGAACGGACGGGTAGTTCCAGGCGCCCGACCTGATCGAACGCAGGCCGGGTGCGCAAGGCAGAGGAAGACAATGCGCATTCAAGGCAAGGTCAAGTGGTTCAACAACGCCAAGGGGTACGGCTTCATCGAGCGTGAATCCGGCAGCGACGTGTTCGTCCATTTCTCGGCGATCACGGGCAACGGGTTCCGTACGCTCGAGGAAGGACAAGCGGTCGAGTTCGAGATCGTTGATGGTCCGAAGGGCCCCCAGGCGGGCAACGTCAGCAAGGCCAACTGAGGCGGCCGTGAGGCCGCCCGCCCGAGCTCGAGAAGCAGACCTTCGCACAGCCGACCGCGGCTGGCCTCGAGCCGGGCTGGCACCGCCCTTGCGGCGGAACCAGACCGGGTGGCAGGGCGCTTCGACGCCAGGCCGCCAGAGGAAGGAAACGGAGTCGACTCCCGTCGGCTCCGTCCTTCCTGCCAACCGCGCGTCCCCACGATCCAAAACTACGACGGCGCGCCCGATGCGGCCCGCGTGCGGCGCCGCGGCGCGCCCAGCGCCGCGGGACGGATGGCGAGGACGTAGTCCGGAGCCATCGTCAGGCCGACGCGCGAATGCGCGTCGGCAAATGGCAGCCGCACGCTCCAGGGGCCGCCCGCGCGCCGGCCTGAGGGGACGGCGCGCCAACGAATTCAGCGCGGCAGCAGACACCAGAACAGCGGCAGCCAGAGTTCCCGGGCGTACGGCACCGGCCGATCGTCGATGAGGACGTCGGTGCCAGGACGATCGCCGACCAGTTGATAGAGGTCGCGCAGCGCGAGCGCGTCGTCGGGCTGGAACCGGGCGCGGACGCGGAAGTCGGCGCCGCTCCCAGTCTCGAGGTACTGCCGCGACGCCTGGGCCATCGCCACCGCCCGGTCGTAGTCCGGGCCCTCGAAACGCGGGAAGGCCAGCGTCAGCGAGAACGTCCCCCAGCCACCCTGCCCGCCGACGCCCGTCCGCGACAGCGCCAGCCGCAGGTCCGGGTCGAGGGCAGCGAGCTCGTCCTCGGACGGCTGCTCGGCCAGATCGAGGTAGGGCCAGAAGCGAGGCTCGGGCCGGTGGACCGGCTCGGGATCGAGGCGGGGCCGGACCGGATCGATCGTCGTCGGCGGCACGGGCGGATCGGGCATCGCCGCGGCCGCCTAGAACAGGCGGCTGACGGACCGGAGCGCCAGCTCGATGGCGTCGGTCGGATAGACACCGAGGTAGAAGACCGCGGCCACCGACATCGCCAGCGCGGCCGTCGCGGTCGGTGACAGCCGGGCGACCGGCTCGGTGTGCGTCGACTCGGACATGTACATCATCACGATGATGCGCAGGTAGTAGTAGACCGAGATGACGCTGGTCAGCACGCCGATGATGGCCAGCCAAACATGGCCCTGCTCCACCGCGGCGGCGAAGATGTACCACTTGCCGATGAACCCGGCGGTCGGCGGGAAGCCGCCCAGCGACAACAGGAACACGGTCAGCAGCGTCGCCAGCACCGGCTCGCTCTTCCACAGCCCGGCGAAGTCGCGCACCTCGTCGTGCTCGTTCGACCGGCTGGCGAGGAGAGCCAGGATGCCGAAGGCGCCCAGGTTGGTGACGGCGTAGGACAGCAGGTAGAAGAGCACGGCGGCCTGGCCGGCGTCGTTGCCGGCGATGAGGCCGATCAGCAGGTAGCCGGCATGGGCGATGCTCGAGTAGGCGAGCATGCGCTTGACGCTGGTCTGGGCGACGCCGACCACCGTGCCGACGATCATCGTGGCGATGGCGCTGGCCCCGAGCAGCGGCACCCAGTGGGGGCTGAGCGGCCCGAAGGCGGTCAGGAACACGCGGACGAAGGCGGCAAACGCCGCCGCCTTGACCGCCGTCGACATGAAGCCGGTGACGATGGTCGGGGCGCCCTGGTAGGCATCCGGCGTCCACATGTGGAACGGCACCGCCGAGACCTTGAAGGCGAAGCCGACCATCACCAGGCCGACCGCGATCAGCACGAACAGCGTCGGCGCCGCGGACTGGCCGGCGATGGCCAGGGCGACGCGATCGAGCCGGGTGCTGCCGGAGATGACGTAGATCAGAGCCACGCCATAAAGGAAGAAGGCGCTGGAGAACGCCCCGAGCAGGAAGTACTTGAAGCCGCCTTCGGCGCCCGCCATGCTGCTCCGCCGGATGGCGGTGAGGACGTAGACGGCGAGCGAGAGGATTTCGAGGGCCAGGAAGACCACCAGCAGATCGATGGCCGAGGCCATCAGCATCATGCCGGAGATGGCAAAGAGCACCAGCGCGTAGTACTCCCCCGCCGGCAGCTCTTCCCGCTCGATGACGTCCCCGGAGAACAGGATCGTCAACACGCCGACGATGATCAGGATGCCGTTGACGAAGAGGGCGAAGTTGTCGGCCCGGACCACGCCGAGGCTGACCCGGTTGTGGCCCCACAGCATCACCGAGGCGGCGGCCGCGCCGGCCAGGCCGATCAGGCCGAGGACGCCGAGCGGCAGCTTCTCGTCCGGGCCGCGGAAGGCCTCGACGGCGAGCGTGATCAGCGCCGTCGCGACGACGATGAAGATCGGGATGATGGCCTGGAGGTCGGCGAGGTTCATGGGTGGGCTCCCCCGTGCGCCGCGCCATGTGGCGCGTCCGTCGCCGCCGGCGTCCCGGGTGCGGCGGCCCGCTGGTGGTCGCCGCCGATCCGCTCCACCACGGCCCGGACGGCGGGCTCGGAGGGGGCGAGGAAGATGGTCGGGAAGACACCCATGACGACGGCCATCGCCACCGCCGGACCGAGCGTCCACCACTCCCGCGTCGACAGGTCGGGCAGCGCCGCGTTCTTGGGGTTGGTGACCTCGCCGTAGTTCACGCGCTGGAACATCCAGAGCATGTAGACGGCCGACAGGATGACGCCGCTCGTCGCGACCACCGCCAGCTCCGGCCGCCAGCGGAAGCCGCCGAGGATGGTCAGGAACTCGCCGACGAAGCCGTTCAGGCCGGGCAGGCCGATCGACGACAGCGTGATGATCAGGAAGGCCGCGACCAGCTTCGGCATCACGGACTTGAGGCCGCCGAACTCGGCGATCAGGCGCGTGTGCCGGCGGTCGGACAGCATGCCGACGATGAGGAACAGGCCGCCGGTGCTGACGCCGTGCGCGAGCATCTGGTACACCGCGCCCTGCATGCCCTCGACGGTCATCGAGGAGATACCCAGCACCACGAACCCGAGATGGCTGACGCTGGAGTAGGCGACCAGCTTCTTCATGTCCGGCTGGACCATCGCCACGAGCGCGCCGTAGACGATGCCGACGACGGCGAGGAAGCCGAGCCACGGCGCACACATCCGCGCCGCCTCCGGGAACAGCGGGAAGGCGAAGCGGATCAAGCCGTAGGTGCCCATCTTCAGCAGCACGCCGGCGAGGATGACCGACCCCGCCGTCGGCGCCTGGACGTGCGCGTCGGGCAGCCAGGTGTGGAACGGGAAGAGCGGCACCTTGATGGCGAAGGCCAGGGCAAAGGCCAGGAACAGCCACAGCTGCAGGTCCGACCCGATCGACAGGCTGGCCAGCTTGGTGACGTCGAACGAGTAGACGCCGTGCGCCTGGTGGTGCAGCACGGCGAGGGTGATGATCGCGAGCAGCATCAGCACGCTGCCGGCCATCGTGTAGAGCATGAACTTGACGGCCGCGTAGACGCGCTGGTCGTAGCCCCAGATCCCGATCAGGAAGTACATCGGGATGAGCATGAAGTCCCAGAACACGTAGAACAGGAACAGGTCGAGCGAGACGAAGACGCCCATCATCGCCGTCTCGAGCGCCAGGATCAGCACCATGAAGGGCTTGACGTGCGCCTCGATCGATTCCCACGAGCACAGCAGCGCCAGCGGGGTCAGGAAGCCGGTCAGCACCAGCAGCATCAGGCTGATGCCGTCGACGCCGAGCAGGTACTGGATGCCGAAGCGTGGAATCCAGTCGGCGCGCTCGACGAACTGGTAGCCGTCGACGCCCGGGTCGAAGGCGTACCACAGCGCCAGCGTCGTCGCGAACGAGGCCAGCGAGACCGCCAGCGCGCCCCAGCGGATCAGGCCGTCGCGCGACCCGTCCTTGTTGGGCACGGCCAGCAGCGCGAGCGCGCCGGCGAGCGGCAGGAAGACGACCAGGCTCAGCATGCGCGTCCGCCGGACATGAGGGTGCAGCCCGGCGTTCGGCGCCGCCGCGCGATAAGCAAATTGTTCATCACTGCATCAAGTAGTAGCCGAGGACCAGCACGACGCCGAGGACGAGCGACGCCGCGTAGGTGCGGACCGAGCCGGTCTGGGCCATCCGGATCAACGCCGCCGAGCCGCGGACGAAGACGCCGACCCCGTTGACGATCCCGTCGATGATCCAGATGTCGACGACCTTCCAGAGCACGTGGTCCGACGCCCACTTCAGGGGCTGCACGATGGTCGAGTCGTAGAGCTCGTCGATCCAGTACTTGTTCAGCAGGGTGCGGTGCACGGCCGAGAAGCTCCGGGCGATCGAGTCGGCCAGGGCGCGGTTGAACAGGAAGAAGTAGGCGGCAATGCCGATGCCGAGGAGGGCGATGGCCGACGAGACGCCCATCAGCGTCAGCTCGAGGCTCTCGTCCGCGCCAGCGGCGTGCCCATCCGCACCCGCGGCGGTAGTGGTCGCGTGCTCGGACACGGCCGGCGCGCCCTCGTGGGCGACAGCGGGGCCGGGCGCGACGGCGGCGTGCTCGCCGGCCGGGTGGAAGCTCGACTCGAGGAAGCTCTCGATGCGGTTCTCGCCGCCGAGCGCGTGCGGCACGCCGACGTAACCGGCGACCACCGAGCCGACCG
>JBDSLU010000279.1:0-14510 GCA_039916225.1 Vicinamibacteraceae bacterium | reverse complement strand
GGGTGGGGCGGGCGCTTCAGCTACACCTACAGCGTCCTCAAGGACAACCTGGTCGGCGAGAGCAACTTCTATGCGGCGGTGAGTCCGGCGCTGCCGATCAACAACTACAACTACGTTGCCTCACGGCCGGGCTGTTCCGACGGCGCGCAGTTCACGTCGGCCTGCTTCGACCCCGGTGCCGAGTACGGCTACAGCGTGGTCGACGTGCCGCACCGCATCATCCTCGCGCCGATGGTGCAGCTGCCGTTCGGCGAAGGACACCGCTTCGGCAGCGGCGGGCTCGGCCAGAAGCTGCTCGGCGACTGGACGCTGGCCGCCACGATCACGCTGCAGAGCGGCTTCCCGCTGAACGTCCAGCAGGCGGCGGATGCGCGCCTGAGCCTGGGCGGCGCGACCACGGCGAACCGGCCGAACATCGTCAGTGGCGTCGACCTCGCCACCGCCGGCGGCTTCGAGGATCGCCTGGCGTCGGCCGATCATCCGACCGCGACCTGGGTGAACCCGTTGGCGTTTTCGCTGGCGCCGACGGGCACCATCGGCGATGCGCCGCGCACCATCACTGAGGTGCGTACGCCGCCGCAGTACAACATCGATGCCGTCGTGCAGAAGGATCTCGCCCTGGTCGGCCCGTGGAAGGGTCAGCTGCGGCTCGAGGTGCTCAACGTGCTGAACCGCCCGAACGTGCGCGCACTCCAGGGCGCCAACACGGTCGGCAGCTCGAACTTCGGGCAGACCAACCTGCAGTCCGGCTTCATGCGGATCCTGCAGTTCTCCTTCCGCATGTCGTTCTGAGCGAAAGGCGTCCCCGACGCGTCGTCGCCCTCATGGCGGCGGCGCGCCGGCGGCCGGCCGGGCCCGGCCGCACGCATCCACGACGAGGGTCGGCGGCAGGTAGCGAGCCCAGGCCGCCTCGTCGAGCGGGCTCGGCGCCTGTGCGCAGGCCTGCGTCACGAGGTCCCGCGGCACCAGAGCCCACAGTCGCACCACGCCGCGCTCGTCGAGCGTCGCGGCGTAGCGACCGTCGCTGCCCAGCGCCGCTCGCTGAATCGCGGCGGGATGATCGAGACGCGCGATCGGCACCCCGAGCCGGTCGATCACGAGCAACTGCCGATCGTCGATCGTGGCGCTGGTGGTCGCGCTCGTGATCGCCTCGCACGGCCGGCTGGTGGCGCCCGCCTGGGCCGGAACCACGACCGCCTTCGCCAGGTCGACGATCGCGGTCCCCACCCGCAGGGCGGCGCCCTCCACACCGGCCTGGCAATCGAGCCCGGGCGTGGTGATGTCGCGCCCCAGGTCGACCGACACCGGCGGCGACGCCGCGAAGGTCCGCCACGCCACGAGTTCGAAGGCGTCGCCCTTGCGTGTCGGCGGCCCGTCGAGGCGGCGGACGACCGCCGCATAGCGTCCGTCGCCAGAGACCCCGACGCGTTCGACGCCGGCCGGCAGCGGCGCGTGCCACGATCCGCCTCGCACGTTGCGGATCTCGAGCTGATCACGGACCCTCGCGCCGAGGATCTCACCGTCGGCGCTCAGCACCAGTGCATCGGGCGGCCCCGGCAGCGCGAGCTCGAGAGGCGGAATCGCCGCGGATAGCGCTCCGATCAGCACGCCGTTCGGCCGGCCGAGCGCGAATCGCCGGCCATCGGCACTGACCGCGGTCGGCAGCGGAGACGGACGGTCGACGCGGATTCGCGTCGCGCGGGTCGCCGTCGCAGGCGTCCAGACGTCGAGGCGCATCTCCGGGGCGGCCTCGACCAGCAGGCTGACCTCCGCGCCGTCGATGGCCAGCCAGTGCACCGTCTCGTCGGCGTCGATCGATGTGCGCGCGGTGGCGCCGGCGCCGAGTCCGCCCGCGAAGATGGTCGCGCGCTGGATACCTCGATCGGCGGTGATGACGATCAGGCCGCTGCCGTCGAACAGGCCGGCCACGGGCTCGACGGCCAGCGTGCCCACCGCCTCGTCGGCCTCCTGGTCCCACACCACGGCGCCCGGCGATGCCAGGAGCAGCAGCCGGCCATTGCCGTGCACCGCAAGGAGGCTCCCCGGCTGCGACCGGATCTCGCGCACGAGACGGGCCGACGTCAGATCCCAGACCGCGAGCGTGGACGCGTCGAGCGTCGCCGCGAATCGCCCATTGGCGCTGAGCACGATCTGCCACGGCTTCCGCGGCCACGCCAGGACGCGGCTGGCGGTGCTCTGCTCCACCACGGGCAGGCGCCAGATGCCGTTGCTCGCCGCGACGAGGACCTTGTCGCGGCTGAAAGCGACGAAGTCGGCCGCGGTCTGGGTGAGCACGTCGGCGCGACGCGAACGGCTCCAGATCCGGAACCGTCCGGGCGTATCTCCGCCAGCCTGCGCGAGGTCGGTGATGGCGAGGTACTCGGCGTCCTCGCTCAGGGCCAGCCGCAGGTTGCCGTCACTCCGGTGCGGCACGACGGCGATTTCCTCGAGCGGCGCTGCCGACCAGAGGCCGATCTGGCGCGTCTCCGCCGACCCGAGCGTGATGATGGCGCAGTGACTGCCGCTGGCGGTGACCGCCTCGACGAAGACGAAGTGCGGACGCCCCTGCGCCTCGAGACGCGTGCCGATCTGTTCGCGCGAACAGCCGCCGGCGACCTCACCGCTCGTGCCGTAGACACTCGCGTCGTTGCCCACCGGGTTGACGGCGATGTGGCGACCGTCGCTGGCGATAGCGAACTGGTCGCCGCTGTAGTGCACGAAGTCGCCGAGCCGATGGGGCTGCCGTGCCAGCGACCGGCGCAGCGCCAGATCCGCTTCGAGCGACCGTTCGCCGATCGAATCGAGCAGGCGCACCGCTTCGGCAGCCAGCATCGTGCTCGTGTCCACCGGCCCGCCGCGCTCCCGCAGCAGGTCGGCTTGCGACGCCAGGCGCCCCGCCTGGGCGATCGAACTCTGCCGCAGCGCCTCGTCGCGCTGGCGCACCGCGAACCACGCCGCGGCGACGGCGCTGAGGGTCAGGGCGACAAGCCCGGCGATCGCCGCCCGGGCGAGGCGGCGCGTGCGCGCGAACTGCCGGACATCCTCGCCGTCGAGCTCGTCCTTGCTCCGCCCGTGGAGCGGTGCGGCGACGTCGAGCACCGCCTGCCGGAACTGGACGTGGCGGAGGCTCAGGGCCTCGCCGGTCCGCGCCCACCGCAGATCCACCCACAGCGGCTCGCTCGGAAAGCGGCCGCGCAGGAGCGGCGCGATGGCATCGGTGCGCGGCCAGTCGAAGTCATTGGCCGCGTCGTCCCAGGCGAGCTGACCGCCGGTGACGAGGATCAGCATGGTCTGCGGCGACCGGTGCTCGAGCCACCACTCGACCTCCTTCTCTACCCAGCGCGACGAGGCCGCCGCCGGCGACGCGAGCAGGAGGAAATACCGGGCGTCTGCCAGCGCGGCGACGATGGCGGGCCACAGCTCCGGGCTCGCCGACAGGCTGGTCTTGTCGCGGAAGATACGAAGGGCGCGCAGCCGGTTCCAGGGCCGTGCCAGTCGGTGCAGGGCCGATTGCAGCGCCGGTGCCAGCGCGTCGTCGGCGGAGTGACTGTAGGAGAGGAACGCGTCGTATTTCACGGGTACCCCGGAGGGGCCTGTCACGGCCGGCCGCGGCCCCCTCCTCGAGTTGGGTGGGCGGCGAGGCAGGCGGCGAGCTGTCGCTGGAAGCCTCGCAGTTTCGTCTTTTCCGTCCTGATCTTTTCGCGCAAGATCGCCCTCTTGGGGGTCGGTGTATCTGCCAGACGTTCTTCCATCTCCTGCACCAGCGCTTCACTCTTCGCCACCCTGGCCCGCTCGGCCCGGCACGGATCCGTCGCCTTCTTCGCCATCTCGACTCCCTTCACAGACGCTCCTCCTAGAACGTCGGCGACAGCGCGCCCGTACATTTCCTGGCGGCTGCGCCAGCGAGCCGTGGCGACAATCAGGGTCTGGCGGGGATCAGGATCGGGCGAGGATCGGCTGGGGAGATCGACTGCGAGCACGCTCGATGGCCCAGAACACCGCTTCTGGCGTCGCCGGGCTCGCAAGCTCGACGGTCCCTCCAGCACCGAAAGCGGCCACCGCCGCGCGCAGCGCCTCGCGGACGCTGATCGCCAGCATCAGCGGCGGCTCACCCACCGCCTTGCTGCCGTGGATCACGCCCGGCTCGCGGGCGCGCTCGAGGAACGCGACGCGCAGATCGGGCGGGCACTCGCCGAGCGTCGGCAGCTTGTAGGTCGAGGCGCCGTGCGACAGGAACGCGCCGTCGCCGCCCCACACCAGCTCCTCGGTCGTCAGCCAGCCGACGCCCTGCACGAACCCGCCTTCGACCTGGCCGCGATCGACGAGCGGCGAGAGCGAATCGCCGACGTCGTGCAGGATGTCGGTGCGCAGCAGCCGGTACTGGCCGGTGAAGCCGTCGACCTCGACTTCGCTGACGGCGGCGCCGTAGGCGAAGTAGTGGAACGGCTTGCCGTCACCGGTCTTCCAGTCGAAGTGGATCTCGGGCGTCTTGTAGAAGCCGGCCGCGAACAGCGGCACGCGCGCGTAGTAGGCCTTGGCCACCACCTCGCAGAAGGGCACGCCAGGCTCGGCCCGCCCGCTGACGCCGACGCGGCCGTCGACGAAGACGACATCGGCGGCCGATGCGTCGAGCATCTCCGCGGCCACCTCCGCCAGGCGCCCGCGGAGCGTGTCGCAGGCGTCGCGGACGGCAGCGCCGTTCAGATCAGAGCCGCACGACGCCGCCGTCGCGGAGGTGTTCGGGACCTTGTCGGTGCGGGTCGGCATCAGCCGCACCGCCTCGAGCGGCACGCCGAGGCCGTCGGCCGCCACCTGCCGCATCTTGGTGTGCAGGCCCTGGCCCATCTCGGTGCCGCCGTGGTTCACCTGGATGCTGCCGTCCTTGTAGACGAGGATCAGCGCGCCGGCCTGGTTGTAGTACGACGTCGTGAACGAGATACCGAACTTCACCGGCGTGATCGCCAGGCCCCGCTTCAGGTTCGGACTCCCGGCGTTGAAGGCCGCGACCTCGGCCCAGCGCGCCTCGAAGCTGGCGCTCGCGCCGAGCTCGGCCCAGATCCGCGCGATGCGCTCGGGGTCGCGCACCACCTGGCCGTAGTGGGTGACGTCGCCGGTGCGATAGAAGTTGCGCTCGCGGACGACGTGCGGCGGCAGATCGAGCGTGCGGGCCACGCGATCGAGGATCTCCTCGATCACCAGCATGCCCTGCGGTCCCCCGAAGCCGCGAAACGCGGTGTGTGAGACGTGGTGCGTGCGGCAGACGCGGCCGAGCACTTCGACGTGCGGCAGGTCGTAGCAGTTGTCGACGTGGAACATCGCCCGACCCAGCACCGGGAAGCTGAGATCGAGGGCCCAGCCGCCGTCGCTGAACAGCTGCACGGCGAGAGCGACCAGCCGGCCGGTGTTGTCGAAGCCAACCCGGAAGCGCGCCAGGAACGGGTGGCGCTTGCCGGTCATGACCATGTCCTGCCGGCGGGTCAAGCGGACGCGCACGGGACGGCCGAGGCGCGACGCCGCCAGCGCCGCAACCGCCGCAAAGCCGTTGGCCTGTACTTCCTTGCCGCCGAACGCTCCGCCCATCCGCAGGCACTGCACCACGACGGCGTGCTTGGGCACCGCGAGGACGCGGGCAACGATCTCCTGCGTCTCGGTCGGATGTTGCGTCGACGAGTGGACGAACATGCCGCCGTCCTCGTCGCGATACGCCAGCGCGGCGTTGGTCTCGAGGTAGAAGTGCTCCTGCCCGCCGATCGCGAACTCGCCGTCGAAGCGGCGCGGCGCGGTGCGGAGTGCGGCCGCGGCGTCGCCTTTGGCCAGGCGATCGCCGGCGGTGAGGAAACTGTCGGCGGCGATGGCCGCGTCGATCGACAGGATCGCCGGAAGCGCCTCGCACTCGACCCGAACCAGGCCGGCGGCGACGCGCGCCTGCTCCTCGGTCTCGGCGATCACCCACGCGACGGCGTGCCCGACGAAGCAGACCTCGGTCGGGAACAGCGGCTCGTCGCGCCTGGCGACACCGATGTCGTTCTCGCCCGGCACGTCGTCCGCGGTCAGCACGGCGAGGACGCCCGGCGCCTGGCGCGCGGCGGCGGCATCGATGCGCTCGACGCGGGCGTGCGCCTCCGCGACTTGCACTGGCCATGCGTGGGCGACGTGCGCGACGTTCGGCCACAGGTCGTCGACGTAGCGGGCCGCGCCGGTGACGTGGCCGACCGCCGATTCGTGCGGCAGCGCCGCGCCGACCTGGCGCGTCATCCCGTCGCCTCCGCGAGCGCCGCCGCGGGCGCGGTCTCGGCGAAGCACTTTTCGAGCAGCCGCCCGACCATGGCGCGGCGGTAGTCGGCGGTGCCGCGCAGATCCGAGAGCGGCGTGCCGATGGTCGCGGCGATCGGCAGCAGCGCGTCGATCGTCTCGCGCGTCCACGGCCGGCCGGCGGCGGCGGCTTCGAGCGCGGTGGCGCGGATCGGCGTCGCCGCGATGCCGCCGTAGGCCGCCTGCAATCGCGCGACGCGTCCGTCCGGCGTCAGATCCAGCGCGAACGCCGCCGCCACCGTCGAGATGTCGTCGAGGACTCGCTTGCTCACTTTGTAGAAGCGCTGGATGGCCGGCGCGCCGCGCGGCACCTGGACGTCGAGCATGATCTCGCCAGGCCGCGCCGCGGTCTTGCGATAGCCCAGGAAGAAGTCGCGCAGCGGCACGCTCCTCCGGCCCGTCGCGCTCGCCAGCGTCACCGAGGCGTCCAGCGCGAGCAGCACCGGCGGACCGTCGCCGATCGGCGAGGCGGTCATGAGGTTGCCGCCCAGGGTCGCCCGGTTGCGGATCAGACGTGACGAGAACAGCGGCAGCAGCTGACCGAGAAGCGGGACTGCGGCGTCGGGCGTCGCGTGGACACGCTCGTCGATCTCGGTCAGCGTCAGGCCGGCGCCGAGCACGATCGCATCGGCCGTCACCGCAAAGGCCCGCAGCTCGGGCAGCGCGGCCAGCGAGATCAACAACGGATGTCGATCGGCCCTCTGGGTGACGCCGACCATCACGTCGGTGCCGCCGGCGATCAGCGTCGCGTCTCCCGGCGCCGCGCTCAGGCAGCGGAAGAGATCGTCGAGGCTGGTCGGGCGGACGAATCGCTCGAGGCCGTCCACGCTCTCGACGCGCGTCCGCGGCGGCACCGGCGTCGCCAGTTCCGACAGCCGCGGATCATCCGGCTCGGGCGACGGCAGCCCGCGGGCGACGTCGGCGATCGGTCGGTAGCCGGTGCAGCGGCACAGGTTGCCGCTGATCGACTCGGGATCGTAACCAACGCGCCCCGGCCGGTAGTACTCGCAGAACAGGCTGACGACGAAGCCGGGGGTGCAGTAGCCACACTGCGAGCCGCCGGCACGGATCATCGCGTCCTGCACCGGGTGCAGCGTGCCGGCGCCGACGCCTTCGACGGTGACGACCGTTTCGTCGTGGACCGCGGCGAGGGGCACCAGGCAGCTGTTGATGGGCTCGTAGAAGGTGCGCCCGAGCGCGTCGGTCCGCCGCATGGCGACCGCGCAGGCACCGCACTCGCCTTCGGCGCAGCCTTCCTTGGTCCCGGTCAGGCCCCGGGCGCGCAGCCACTGCAGGAGGGTGACGCTGCTCCCGGCCGGGCCCGCATTGACGGGGCGTCCGTTGAGCAAAAAGGCGACCGCCATGGCCCAGTATACGAGCCCGGAATGAAGGCGTCGCTACATTCGACGAGCGAGGCGCCTCCACGCCTGGCTCTCGACGGCTCGGAGATACAATCGCGCCCAGAAATGACCGGCGAACTGGTGTTCTGATGACACGCGGCCTGAGCAGCCTGCGGATCGTGCGGCCCGACGGCGTCGGGCCGGGCACCGTGCTGTTCAGCGGCGGACGCATCGAGGCGGTGGTGCCCGAGCGCATCGTCATGCCCGACGTCGAGGACGTCGGCGACCGCGTCGTCTCGCCCGGGCTCGTCGACAGCCACGTCCACGTCAACGATCCGGGCCGCGACTGGGAAGGCTTCGAGACGGCGACCCGGGCCGCGGCGGCCGGCGGCGTCACGACGCTCGTCGACATGCCGCTCAACAGCTCGCCCGTCACCACCACGCCGGCGGCGCTCGCGGCCAAGCTGGCGGCCAGCGAAGGCAAGCGCTTCGTCGACGTCGGGCTGTGGGCTGGCGTCGTGCCGGGCAACGGCGGCGATCTGATCTCCCTGGCCCGCGCCGGTGTCCTCGGCGGCAAGGCGTTCATGGTCCCTTCCGGCATCGACGAGTTCCCGCACGTCGGTGAACGCGAACTGCGTGAAGCGATGCCAGTGCTACGCGATCACGGGCTGCCGCTGCTCGCCCATGCCGAGCTCGACGTTGGGCGCGATTTGGGCGCACCGACGCCGGCCGATCCGCGTTCCTACGCCGGCTACGTCGCGTCGCGTCCGCGTGCCTGGGAAGACGCGGCGATCGGTCTGCTGATCGATCTGTGCCGCGAGACGCGCTGCCCGGTGCACATCGTCCACCTCGGCTCGGCGTCCGCCGTCGACGCGATTCGCCGGGCCCGTGACGAGGGGCTGCCGTTGACCGTCGAGACCTGCCCGCACTACCTGTGCCTCGAGGCCGAGGCGATCCCTGACGGTGCGACGCAGTTCAAGTGCGCGCCCCCGATCCGCGATCGCGAGAATCGCGATGCCCTGTGGGCCGCTCTGTTCGAGGGCGTCATCGACGCCATCGTCAGCGATCACAGCCCGTGCCCGCCGGCGATGAAGCTGGCCGAGCGCGGCGACTTCATGGCCGCGTGGGGCGGCATCGCCTCGCTGCAGCACGGCCTGTCGGTCGTCTGGACCGAGGCGGCCCGGCGAGGCGCGCGTCTCGATCAGCTGTCGGCGTGGATGAGCACGGCCCCGGCCCGGCTGGCCGGCCGGCAGCGATCGAAGGGCCGGTTGGCGACCGGCTACGACGCCGACCTCGTCGTCTGGGATCCGGACGAATCATTCACCGTGTCGGCGGACGGATTGTTCTATCGTCACCCCATCTCGCCCTACGTCGGGGCGGCGCTGCGCGGGCGCGTCCACCGGACGTTCCTGCGCGGGCACGAAGTCTACGACGGACAGGGACATCCGGCAGGGCCGATTGGCCGCGTCCTGCTGCATCGGGAGGCCGCGTGACCGACACCGCCAGCAGCGCCGCGTTCACCGGACTGATCGACCTCGCCGCCATCGGTGTGGGCGGCACGGTGCTCGGGACCAGCGACGACTTCTTCGCCAGCGCCAACAACCTGATCGAGCCCGGCCGCGGTGTCTTCGTCGAGGGCAAGTTCACCGACCGCGGCAAGTGGATGGATGGCTGGGAGAGCCGGCGCAAACGCGGCCCCGGCTACGACTGGTGCGTGCTCGAGCTCGGCGCCCCGGGCACCGTCGTCGGCTTCGACGTCGACACCCACTACTTCGTCGGCAACAGCCCGGCGTTCGTGTCGATCGACGGCCTGCACGCGCCACGCGGCACGACGCTGGCGGCGCTGCAGGCGCTGCAGTGGACCGAACTGCTGCCGCAGATGCCGGTGCGGCCCGACGCCCAGAATCTCTTCGCGGCGTCCCCGCCGGCGGCGACGCCGGGCGGGTCGATCACGCACGTCCGGCTGAACATCTTTCCTGACGGCGGGGTCGCGCGCTTCCGCGTCTTCGGCCGGGTCGCCGCCGAGTGGACGCCACCGGCGCTCGATCGCGAGACTCGCAGCCACGCCATCGAAGGCAGCGTCGATCTCGCCGCCGTGGCCAACGGCGGGCTGGCCCTCGCCTGCTCCGACGCCTTCTTCGGGCCGATGAACAACCTGCTCCTGCCTGGCCGGGCCGAGAACATGGGCGGCGGCTGGGAGACGCGCCGCAAGCGTGCCGCCGCACACGGCGCCGCGCACGACTGGATCCTCGTCCGCCTCGGCGCCCGCGGCACCATCAACACGATCGAAATCGACACCAACCATTTCAAGGGCAACTATCCGGATCGATGCTCGCTGCAGGGCATCGACGCATCCGGCGCGCGGATCACCGACCTGATCACCAGCCAGGCGTGGCTGCCGCTGCTGGCCGAGGTGAAGCTGAACGCCGACGAGCGGCGCTTCTTCACCACCGACGTCGCTGCGCACGGGCCGGTCTCGCACGTCCGGCTGAACATCCATCCGGACGGCGGCGTCAGCCGGCTGCGCCTGTGGGGCACGCTCGCCGCCGAACCGCACGCCGTCCTCAACGCGCTGTCCATCGACGACGCCCGCGCCGCGCTCCTCCGCTGCTGCGGGGCGACGCGGTGGGCCGGCTGGCTGCTGACGCAGCGACCGTTCGCGTCGACCGAGGCGCTGCTCAAGGCCGCCGCCGGCGTCTGGACGCAGATGGAGAAGGCCGACATGCTCGAGGCGTTCTCGCACCACCCGGAAATCGGATCGGACATCGCGTCGCTGCGACAGCGCTTCGCGTCGACCGCCGCGTGGGCGTCGGCGGAGCAGGCCGGCGTGGCCGGCGCCGACGACGCGACGCTCGAGGCGCTGCGCGACGGCAACGCCCGCTACCGCCAGAAGTTCGGCTACGTGTTCCTGGTGTGCGCGACCGGCAAGACCGCGGCCGAAATGCTGGCGCGGCTGCAGGCGCGCCTGCCCCACGATGCCGACTCCGAACTGCAGGTCGCCGCGGTGGAGCAGGCCAAGATCACGCGACTCCGCCTGGAGAAGCTGTCGTCATGAGTACGATTACCTCGCACGTGCTCGATACGGCGCTGGGGCGACCGGCGGTCGGCCTCCGGGTGCGGCTCGACGTCCTCGATGCCGAGGGACACGCCCGCACCATCGGCGAGCGGGTAACCAACGAACAGGGGCGCGTCACCGATTTCGTGCCGCCGGGCACGCTCGGCGCGCAGACCTATCGCCTGACCTTCGACACCGGCGCTTACTTCGCGGCGTCGGGACGTCCGCAGTTCTATCCGCACGTCGACGTGGTCTTCGCCGTGATGGACGCCGACGAGCACCATCACATCCCGCTGCTCCTCAGCCCGTTCGGTTACTCCACCTACCGAGGCACGTGATCCGATGACTCTGCTCGACGAGGCTCACGCGCACCTCGAAACGCTGGGTGCGGCCAACCGTGCCTTCATGCAGGTGTATCCCGGCGACCGCTCGGCGCGGCAGCCGGTGCACACCGTCTACGGCGGCGCCCAGCTGTTCAAGGCCGAGACCACCTCGCGTCTGGGCGCGGTCGCTCGCGCCACGATGGACGCCTACGGCAACAGCCCCGCCGAGTTCGCCCGCGGCGTCGGCTTCACGACCGATCATCAAGGCTGGCTGGCCACGACGGTCCACGAGCGCGTGCGCCGCAAGCTCGAACGCGAGCCGGTCGAGGACTTCCGCATCGACTTCGAGGATGGCTTCGGCGCGCGCCCGGACGCCGAGGAAGACGCCACCGCGATCAGCGCGGCGCGGGAGGTCGCGCGCGGCATGCGCGAGGGCACGCTGTCGCCGTTCCTCGGCATCCGCATCAAGTCGATGGGCGAGGAATGGAAGGCGCGCAGCGCCCGCACGCTCGAGACCTTCCTCGACACGCTGCTCGGCGAGACCAGCGGCCAGCTGCCGGCGAACTTCGTGGTGACGCTGCCGAAGGTCACCGTCGCCGAACAGCCGCGGACGCTGATCCGGTTGTTCGAGATCCTCGAACGCCGGCACAGCCTGGCCGAGGGCACGCTGCGCTGCGAGGTGATGATCGAAGTCACGCAGGCGATCATCGGCGCCGACGGCCGGTCGCCCTTGCCGGGTTTCCTCGCCGCCTGCGAGGGGCGCTGCGTCGGCGCGCACTTCGGCACCTACGACTACACCGCGTCGTGCAACATCACCGCCGCGTTCCAGGTGATGGATCACCCGTGGTGCGACCTGGCCAAGGGGAACATGCTCCTCGCGTATGCCAGCACCGGCATCTTCCTGTCGGATGGATCGACCAACGTGCTGCCGGTCGCTCCACACGCCGGGACGTCGCTGACCGGCATGCAGCGCGACGAAAATCGCGGCGCCGTGCACCACGCCTGGCAGCTGTCGCACCGGCACATCCGCCACTCGCTCGAAGGCGGCTTCTACCAGGGCTGGGATTTGCACCCGGCGCAGATCCCGGTGCGCTTCGCCACCTGCTACGCGTTCTTCCTGGAAGGCTTCGCCCCGGCGGCGGATCGTCTGCGCAACTTCATCGAGAAGGCGGCCCAGGCGACGCTGGTCGGCGACGTCTTCGACGACGCCGCCACCGGCCAGGGTCTGCTGAACTACTTCCTGCGCGCGCTCAACTCCGGCGCCATCGATGTCGCCGATCTCGAGCGCACCGGCCTCACCCCGGAGGAAGTCGACCTGCGCTCGTTCGCGAAGATCCTCGCCGCCCGACGCGCGCGCCTCGGCGCTGGGTGATCGCCGTCGGGTCATCGCGCCGGGCCGGAGTCCGTCCGCACCATGGCGTACATCCACTGATCGAGGACGCGGCCGTCCTTGATGGCGCTGTGCCGCAGCGTGCCCTCGCGCGTGTAGCCGGCCTTCTCGAGCACGCGCGCCGACGCCGCGTTCGACGCAAACGGCACGGCGAACAGGCGCTGCAGCTCAGGGTGCGCCGCAAAGGCGTGCGCGGTGAGGATGCGGAGGGCCGCGGTCGCGATACCTCGACCCCAGAACGCGCGGCCGAGCCAATAGCCGACTTCGGCCCCGATGCGCTCGACATCGGCCCGCTGCGTGTAGCCGATGCCGCCGACCAGCTCGCCATCCGCGTCGATGGCGAAGAAGGTCTGCGGTTCCACCCGGCCGGCCAGATCGATGAAGGCCAGCGCGTCGCCGATCCCGTACGGGTGCGGGAACAGATCGCGCAGCCCCAGCCACACCTCGCGATCGTCCGCCAGTCGCGCCAGTGCGGCGGCGTCGGCGTGTCGCCATTCGCGAATCGCGATCGTGCGGGGTCCCTCGACCATCACTGCGCGGCCTCCTGATCCGTTCAGCCGACCTTGAGCAACAGCCAGACGACCAGCGCGACGGGAATCAGCGCGATGACACCGACCAGCACCATCAGCGCCACACCCGCAGCGACGAACCTGGCGTCACCGGGGCTGGCCTGCGTCCCCGGCACCGCGTGCCGCTCGAGCAGGTCCAGGTTGCGCAGGTTGGCCTTCCATCCCACGTCGAACAGGTCGCCGACGATCGGCACGAGGCCGACCAGCGCGTCGACGCCGGCGTGCATGACCATGCGCGCCAGGACGACGGTCGGCACCCGCATCCGGACCCCGGTGGCAAGGAGCAGCACCGTGAACGTCGGCGTGGCGAGGTCGCCCAAGCCGGGCACGAGGCCGAGGAGCGCGTCGAAGCCGAAGCGGACCGGCAGTCCCGGGATCGCGAAGGCGCTGTCGAGCAGCACCGCCCACCGGCGCAGGAGCACGAGACGCGAGGGATCGATCGGCATGATGGTCGGCTCTGACGGACTGGCTTCCACAGTACACGACGGCCCGGCCGCTCGCCGACCGGCGACCGCGGCCGGCACAGCCGGCGGGCAGTCGACGTCCTGCCGCTGACGGGTCGCTGGAGCGCACCTGGGCCACAATGGATCCGTTTGGGGGATCCGTTGGGCTCGATGATCGACCGCGTCCGTCCCGTGCTCGCGGCGCTCGCCGCCGCGATCGCTCTGATCGCGACGGCCGGCGCCACGGCCGGCGCAACGCGCCAATCGCCAGCCGCCACGCCGGCGGACGATGCCCGCATGCGCCTGGTCGCGCTGCAACGGGACGCGACGACACTGCTGACGCGGGCGGCGCGGCCCGACACCCCCGCCGCCGTGCGCGCCGCGGCGTTGCGCGACGCCGCCGGTCGCCTGCGGACGCTGGGCGCTGAACCGCCAGCGACGGCCAGCGCCGCGGCGCCACTATTCGAGACCGATCTGCGCGCGGCATTGCGCGCGGCCGCGGACACCGTGGCGACGCTGGCCGCCGCAACGGACCAGCGCGGCGACCTCGGCCCCGTGCTCGCGCTGCTCGACCGCACCCGCGTCCGTCTCGAGGGCGAGGTGGCGCTGGGCCTCGCCTTCCAGGGCGGTTTCAGCCAGTCGAAGGTGAAGGACCCGGTCTACGGGGGCCATGCCAGCGCGATGGGACCAGCGGGACCTCCGCCTGGTGCGGGCGCGGCGTCGGCGGCCCCGGTCACCTCGCCCGTCACCTTCGAGGAGCCCACGACCCTGCCGGTCACGGCCTACAGCGGCGGCCGGACGAAAGACCACATCCTCGAATCGGGCGGCAACGGCATCGCGCTGCTCGACTACGACGGCGACGGCCGGCTCGACGTCTACGTCGTCACCGGCGCCGAGCTGTCCCCGACGCGGCAGCGCATCGCGCATCGCAACGCGCTCTTCCGCAACCTCGGTGGCTGGCGATTCGAGGATGTGTCGGCACAGGCCGGCGTCGACCTCGCGGCCTGGGGCCAGGGCGTCTGCGCCGGCGACGCCGACGGCGACGGCCGCATCGATCTCTACGTCACCAATTGGGGCG
>JBDSLU010000278.1:0-7895 GCA_039916225.1 Vicinamibacteraceae bacterium | reverse complement strand
GTCAGGACGAAGATTCCGGCGCCGATGATGGCGCCGATACCGAGGGTGACCAGGTTCAGGGGGCCGAGGGCCCGCTGCAGCGAGTGCTCCCCGGTCTCGTCGGCTTCGGCGCGCAACGCGGAGATCGACTTCGTGGACCAGAGACTCATTCACGCTCCCTTCGCTGCGGGACGAGGCGCCGCCCGCACGTCGAATGGCCTGCACTCTAGGCTGGGCTGGTGCGGGGCGTCAAGGCGCGCGCTGGGCCGGACGACCGGCGACTGCACAGGCCGACGCTATAATTGCGCGCTGTGAGCGATGTCCAGACGGTCGGGTGCCGCGTTCTCGACGGAGTGGTGGTCGGCAAGGCGATCCGCGACGACCTGTCGGAGCGCGTCCGTCTCGTCCAGGCGGCGCTGGGGCGACCGCCGGCGCTGGGCATCGTGCTGGTCGGTGACGATCCAGCGTCGCAGGTCTACGTCCGCAACAAGGTCAGGACCGGGGCCGAGTCGGGGCTCACGGTCGACCTGATCCGGCTGCCCGCGACCGCCTCCCTCGACGACGTCCTCGGCGAGGTCCGGCGCCTGAACGCCAGCGCGGCCCACGACGGCATCCTGGTCCAGTCGCCGCTGCCTGCGGCCCTCGGCCCGCACGCCGAAATGACGGTGTTCGAAACCATCGATCCGACCAAGGATGTCGACGGCTTCAGCCCGGTCAACGTCGGCCGCCTCGTCCAGAACCGCGCCACCCTCCGCTCATGTACCCCGGCCGGCGTGATGGAGCTGCTGCGCCGTTCAGACATCCCCGTCGCCGGCCGCCACGCGGTCGTGATCGGCCGCAGCGACATCGTCGGCAAGCCGATGGCGTTGATGCTGCTGCACGGCAACGCCACCGTCACCGTCTGCCATTCGCGGACCGTCGACCTGCCGGGTGTCGCGGCGACGGCCGACATCCTGGTGGTGGCGATCGGCCGCGCCGGCTTCGTCACGCCAGGCTTCGTCAAGCCGGGTGCCACGGTGATCGACGTCGGCATGAACACGATCGACGACCCGGCGACGGTGCAGGCGTGGTTTCCGCCCGATTCGCCCCGCCACGCCGAGTTCGCGAAGAAGGGCTCCCTGCTGGTCGGTGACGTCGATCCGCGCGTTGCGTCCGTCGCCGGTGCGCTGACGCCGGTCCCGCGTGGCGTCGGGCCGCTGACGATCGCGATGCTGATGCACAACACGGTGGTGGCCGCCGAAGCGCGGCTGGCCGCGGCGCGCGCCTAGGCGTCAGCGGCCGTTGGCACGCAGCGAGGTCTCGTGAGACGCCCTGAAGCGGTGCGGGTATTCCCTCGGCGCTCGCACGCCTGCGCTCACGCCGCCGGATCGCCCGCGTTCGCCCCTTGCGCGTTCCGCAGGCCGGCAAGCCGTGCTCCGGCCGCAGATGGCGTACGAGCAGGGCCGCGCAGCATCGCGCGGCCCCGCGATTGACCGCCTCCACACGTCTTGCGAGACGCGGCTGCGCCGCGCTGCGACGGCCTGCTTCATACGAGCGCCGAAGGAACACCCTCACCGCGTACGCCGCGGCGTCGCGACGAAGTCCGAACACGCCCGAGTGAGGCCGCTTGGGATTCCGGAAGCCGCATGCACCTGCGCGCACCCGTCCCTCCGATGTGAACGCACCTTGATCACGCCGCTTTGGCTGTCCCTAGGATGGGTGCATGCCTCAAAGTGTGGTCGTCTGGCTGGACATCCTGGGGCTCAACGGCAAGCCCAGGCTCTCCGCGCTGGGCGTCGTCATGGCGTATGTCTGTGTCGCAGCGGCGCAATCGGCCGAATGGAGCGCGGCGGCGGTCATGGTCTGTGCGACGGTGGCAGTCGTGGTCACTGCGGAAGTCCTGGCCTCGCTCGCCGCGTACGCTGCGAACCGCCGGCGGTGCCGAGTCGTTGGCTGGCGCCGCTGCGTTGGCGGTGATTGCGGCCTTCTACGCCACGATGTTGCCGGCGCTCGACTTCCGTTGGGCGCTTGGCATCGACGCCCACGCGTCCAACTATGTCGCCGTGGTGTGGGCGATCGCAGTCAACGGGTTGGGCAAATGGGCGCTGTGGTGTTGGACGGGAACGAGGAAGGCGGGCGACTTCAGGAACGCGCTTGCCACCGGCGCGGTCCTGGCAATGATGTTGGCTGGCGCGATCAGCCCGGGAGCTACAGTTCAGTGGGATGGGCCGCGGTCGATTGAGGCACTTCTTGCGAGAGTGACGCCGCCTGGTTCGTCTGCCGCGAGCGTCAAGGGCACGCTTCGTACTCGCGGCATCGAATGCGAAGAGAACCCCTCGGGGGTGCCTGGCATGACGGAGTGCGGAGGACGGTTCGGCCGATATCGGCTCGTGTTCGAAACGTCGATTCGGGCTGACTTCTACTTCGACGACACTGGGCGGCTCACGGAGATCCGCGTTCTGAAGGACGTCGATTCGCTGTGATCAGGGCCGTCGAAGGAACGCCCGCATCGGCTTCGGGCGTCCCCTTCCCCGCGAGACCGCGGAGCGGCGCTCAGCGCCCGGCAGCGGCGGCGATTTCGAGGAGCTTTTCGACGACGCGATCGACCTGGCGGTTGGTGTCGCCGAAGGTGCCGCCCGTATCGATGACGAAGTCGGCCCGCCGCACCTTCTCGTCGGTCGGCATCTGGGCGTCGATGCGCGCCTCGGCCTGGGCCGCGGTGAGGCCGTCGCGCTCGACGACGCGCGTCACCTGCTGCCCGCGCGGACAGCTCGTCACGATGACGCGGTCGAAGTCGTGGTCCCGCCCCGTCTCGTAGAGCAGCGGGATGTCGACGATGGCGAGCGGGTCGCCGGCTATCGCGAGGCGATCGAGCCAGACGCCCGTGGCCTCGCGGACGCGCGGATGGATGATGGCCTCGAGATCGGCCCGGGCCTGCGGGTCGCCGAACACCACCGTGCCGAGGGCCCGTCGATCGAGCGAGCCGTCGGCCGACAGGAGGCCGGCGCCGAACCGGGCCACGACCTCGTCGAGGCCCGAGGAGCCGGCGGCGACCGCCTCGCGGGCCAGCGTGTCGGCGTCGAGCGTCGGGAGACCGTGCGACGCCAGCCGCGCTCGCACGTAGCTCTTGCCGGTGGCGATTCCGCCGGTCAGCGCCGCCCGCAGCAGGGCCACCCGTCAGCCCTCCGCGCGTTCGCCGTCGTGAGCGGCGGCGAGGCGCTCCTCGACGAAGGTGTTCCACTCATGGCAGTGCGGGCACTGCCAGAGCAGCTCGTTGCTGCGATACCGGCAGCGCAGGCAGATGTGCGGATCGCGGTAGTAGACGGCTTCGCGGCTGACCGCCATGTAGCGGTCGACGTCGGCGCGGCCGACGCCGAGCGCGACCAATGTCTCCCAGGTCGCCTGATGCAGGCTGACCGCGTGCGGGTTGTGGGCCAGCGAGTCGATCAGCAGCGTGAACGCGCCGCGGGCATCGCCGCGGGTGCGCAGGTGCGCCGCCAGGGCGAGGCGGGCCCGCCAATCCTGCGGCTGGGCGTCGATCAGGCGCCGGCACAGGGCCTCGAACCGCTCCGGCGTGCTGGCGGCCACGTGGGCCGCATGCAGCCGCTCCAGCACCAGATACGCCCGTTCCGGCGTCGTCGCGGTCAGGGTTTCCCACATCGCGATGGCGCCGGGTGCGTCGCCGCGCGACAGGCGCAGGTCGCCGAGGTTGATGTAGGCCGGCGTCACCGCTCCATCGATGTCGATGGCTGCGGCGAAATGGGCGGCGGCGGCGTCGGCCTGTCCCGCTGCCAGCGCCTGGAGGCCGATCTGGTTCTCGAGGAACGCGCGGATGGTGCGGTGCCGCGGCTGCCGGCCGGGCGCGACGGTCTCGGTCAGGCGCTCGCGGATGCGGGCCGCCTCGACCCAGTTGTGCTGATCTTCGTAGAGCTTTTCGAGTTGGACGAGGGCGTGCTCGTTGGTCGGGTCGAGCCGGAGCACTTCCTGAAACGCCTCGATGGCGCGATCGATGAAGCCGCCGCGCCGGTAGTCGAGGCCGAGGCACAGCAGGACGTGCGTGTGCTCGAGCCGGCCCAGCCGCGGCCGCTGGAGCAGGTGCTGGTGGATCTGGACGGCGCGGCTGACCTGCCCCTTCTCACGATACAGGTTACCCAGGATCATGTGGATCTCGAGCGCGTCCGGGGCCAGCGCGGCGGCCTGGCCCATCTCGTCGATCGCCAGATCGAGCTGGTTGGTCACCAGGAAGTTGAGGCCCTGCATGTAGTGCGGCGACTCGCGGTTCCGGCGCCGATCGATCCAGCGGCCCTCGCGGAGCTTGTAGCGCTCCCAGGCCTTGCCGACGGCGAGGCCGGCCAGCAGCGCCACCAGGCCGACGAGCAGCGGCAGCAGCGGGTTCATGCCTCGACCCCGTAGCGCCCGGCGATAGCGGCCCAGCGGTCCTGCGCGTGCAGCACGCCCTCGATGAACTCGCGCACGGCGCCAGCTCCGCCGGGCAGGCGGCTGACGAAGTGGACGCGAGCGCGGACGGCGTCGGCGGCATCGGCCGGCGCGGCCGACACACCGGCCAGCCGCAGCACCGGCAGGTCCATCAGGTCGTCGCCCATGTAGGCGACGTCCTCGGCGGCGAGTTCCTGTTCGGCCAGGATCTCGGCGAAGGTGGCGGCCTTGTCGGTGGCCTGCTGGCGGACGATCGCCATGCCCAGCTGACGCGCGCGCTCGGTCGTGGCGGCGGCGGTCCGCGCCGAGAGCACACCGGTCAGGAGGCCGGCCTGCCGGGCCCACACCAGCGCCGTGCCGTCGCGGATCGAGAAACGCTTCGACTCGCGGCCCTCGGCGTCGAGGAGGATGGTGCCGTCGGTCAGCACCCCGTCGACGTCGAACAGGAGGAGACGCAGCCGCCGGGCGCGCGCCGCGAGCTCGGGCGGGAAGGCAATGCAGCCCCCTGCGCCTGGGCGGTCGGGCGCCAGCGGCGTCAAAACAGCTCCGTCCGCCAGAGATCGTGCAGGTGCAGCACGCCGACAGCGCACCCGTCGTCGATCACCACCAGCGACGAGATGCGGCGTTCCTCGAGGATCTTGAGCGCCTCGACGGCCAGGGTGAGCGGGCCAATCGTCACCGGGCCACTGGTCATGATGTCGCGGGCTGTGCGATCGAGCATCGGCTCGGGTGCCGCCAGCTGCCGGCGCAGGTCGCCGTCGGTGATGATCCCGGCGAGGCGCCCGTCCGCCTCGAGGACCGTGGTCATCCCCAGCTTCTTGCCGCTCATCTCGCGGAGCACGTCGCGCACTGGCGCGTCGGGTGCGACCCGCGGCAGCGCGTCGCCGGCGTGCATCAGGGCGTGCGCCCGCATCAGGCCCTTGCCGAGCGCGCCGCGCGGGTGCAGGTGGGCGAAGTCCTCCTCGCGGAAGCCGCGCCGCACCAGCAGCGTCATCGCCAGCGCGTCGCCGAGGGCGAGGGCCGCGGTGGTGCTCGCCGTGGGCGCCAGGTTCAGCGGACAGGCCTCTTCGTTGACGTGCGTATCGAGGACGACGTCGGCGGCCTGGCCGAGCGTCGACGCCGGCGTCCCGGTCAGCGCCACCAGCGTCGCGCCGATCCGCTTGATGGCTTCGACGACGCGCAGCACTTCCTGCGTCTCGCCGCTGTGCGAGAGGGCGATGATGACGTCCTCGGCGCGAATGACGCCGAGGTCGCCGTGCACGGCCTCGGCCGGATGGAGGAAGAAGGCCGGTGTGCCGGTGCTGGTGAGCGTCGCCGCCACCTTGCGGCAGATGATCCCCGACTTGCCGATGCCGGTGACGATGACCCGGCCGCGGCAGCCGAGCAGCAGCGCGACGACCCGCTCGAAGCGGTGGTCGAGCGTCGACACCAGGCCGAGGATGGCGGCCGCCTCCGTCTCGAGCACTTTGCGTGCGAGGGCGAGGCCGTCGGTCGGCGGCGGCGCGGTGGCGGACGGACGGGCGGACATGGTGCTCGGGCTGGCCGGTCAGGCCCCGACCGGGGCGGGCTGCAGCGGTCGGGCGACGGCGTCGAGCGCCACCAGGCGCGACAGGATGGCCTTGAGGCGATCGAGTGGCAGCGCGTTCTGGCCGTCGCTCTTCGCCCGCGACGGATCTTCGTGCACTTCCATGAAGACGCCATCGACGCCGGCGGCGACGCCCGCCGAGGCGAGCGGCTCGATGAACTCGGCCTGACCGGCGGTGACGCCGTCGCCTGCGCCGGGCAACTGCAGGCTGTGCGTCACGTCGAAGACCACCGGGACACCCAGGCTGCGGATCATCGGGAAGGCCCGCATGTCGACGACGAGGTTGTGGTAGCCGAAGGTGAAGCCGCGCTCGGTGACGAAGACGCGCGCGTTGCCCGACTCGCGGACCTTGGCGATGGGATGGCGCATGTCGAGCGGGGCCAGGAACTGGCCCTTCTTGACGTTGACCACCTTGCCGGTCTTCGCCGCCGCCACCAGCAGATCGGTCTGCCGCGACAGGAAAGCCGGGATCTGCAGGACGTCGGCGACCTGCGCGACCGCCTCGGCCTGAGACGCCTCGTGGATGTCGGTGAGGATCGGACAGCCGAGCTCGGCCTTCACGCGCTCGAGCGTGCGCAGGCCCTCGGCCAGGCCGGGGCCACGATACGACGCCATCGACGTCCGGTTGGCCTTGTCGAAGGAGGCCTTGAACACGAAGGGAATGCCGACCTCGCGCGCGATCGCCTGGATCGCGCGGCCGAGGTCGAGCGCGTGCGACGGGCTCTCGATGACGCAGGGGCCGCCGATGAAGAGCAGCGGCGCCGGGGGGCCCAACGTCAGCGGGCCGATGGCGACCGGGGCAATGTTCACGCGCTGATTGTACTCGTTCCCTGCGTCGCCTCGGCCTCGGCCGGCGACGCCGACTTGTGCTTGTAGGACGCGTCGACGAAGCCCGCGAAGAGCGGATGCGGCTTGCGCGGCTTGCTCTTGAATTCGGGGTGGAACTGCACCGCGACGTACCACGGGTGCGTCGGCAGTTCGACGATCTCCACGAACTTGCCGTCGAGCGACCGGCCGACGATCTGCAGGCCCTTGTCGGTCAGCGTCTGCTCGTAGAGGCAGTTGAACTCGTAGCGGTGGCGATGGCGCTCGTGGATCACGTCGGAGCCGTAGAGCTTCTGCGACAGCGACCCCTGCTTCAACTGGCAGGCGTAGGAGCCGAGCCGCATCGTGCCGCCGAGGTCGTCGACGCCGAGCAGGTCGCGCAGCTTGTAGATCACCTTGGTCGGCGTGTCGGGCGCGCACTCGGTCGAATCGGCGTCGGCCATGCCGCACACCTCGCGCGCGAACTCCACCGTCGCCCACTGGAAGCCGTAGCAGATGCCGAAGAACGGGATCTGCTTGGTCCGCGCCACGTGCGCGGCGCGCATCATCCCGCGGGTGCCGCGGTCGCCGAAGCCGCCCGGCACCAGGATGCCGTGGGCGCCTTCGAGCAGGCTGTCGCCGCCCTCCTGCTCGAGCGCTTCCGCCTCGACCCACTTCACCTTGACCTTGACCCGGTGCTTGAAGCCGCCGTGGACCAGGGCTTCGTGCAGGCTCTTGTAGCTGTCCTCGAGGCCGACGTACTTGCCGACGACGTGGATGGTCACTTCGCCCTGCGGGTGCTTGATGCCCTCGACGAGCTCGGCCCAGTCCGTCATGTCGGCGGAGGTCGCCGGCAGGTGCAGGTGCTTGAGGACGATGCGATCGATGCCTTCCTGGCCGAGGACGATCGGCACCTCGTAGATGCTCGAGACGTCCTTGGCGGTGATCACCGCTTCCTCGTCGACGTCGCAGAACAGCGCGATTTTCCGCTTGATCTCGGGCGGCAGGAAGCGGTCGGTCCGGCAGAGCAGCAGGTCGGGCTGGATGCCGATCGACCGCAGGTCGCGGACGCTGTGCTGCGTCGGCTTGGTCTTCAGCTCGCCGGCGGTGC
>JBDSLU010000277.1:0-6402 GCA_039916225.1 Vicinamibacteraceae bacterium | reverse complement strand
CGCCGTCGCGTCCGATCGCGATCCCTTCCACCGCGGTCTGCTCGTCGGCGTCGGCATACAGCGGATCGTCGGAGCGGAGCACGTACTCGGCGTGATCACCGATGAACAGGGCCCGCGGGTGGCGCGCCGGATCGGGGAAGACCATCTGCCAGGTGCGGCCGCGATCGGCGCTGCGCCACAGCGCCGCGGTGCCGGCATAGATCACGTTGCGGTCGGTGGGATCGAAGGCCACGCTCGAGACGACGGAGCCCAGATTGATCATCCGCCAGGAGTCGCCTCCGTTCTCGGTGAGGTAGGCGCCCGTCATGTCGCAGGCCACCAGTACCACCCGCGGATCGTGGGGACTGATGGTCGGCAGCATGGTCGCGCCGCCGCCGCCCGGGCCGATGATGCGCCAGCCGTCGGGTCGCGGATCGTCCACTGCCGCGGCGTGCAGGCACGCCACGGTGAGGCATCCCAGGAAGAGCAGCAGTGCTCGCGTGGAACGCATGCGTCTCATGAGCCGACGGTCACCAACGCGCCTCGAGGCTGTGGGCCAGCTCCTCTGCCGCTGGCTGTGCGGTCGTGCCGCCGGGGGCACGCGTCGACAAGGCGCCGCAGGCGACGCCGGAGCGCAGGCATTCGTCGAGCGGGCGGTGATCGAGCCAGGCATGCAGGAAGCCGGCGTTGAACGAGTCGCCGGCGCCGGTGGTGTCGACGGAGACGACCGGTGGCGGCGCGACGAAAACCGGTTGGCCGTGCACCAGCGTCATGCAGCCGGCGGCGCCGAGCTTGACGATGGTGCGCGTATGCCCGTTCTCGAGCGAGGCGAGCGCGTGCACCGGGTCGCAACAGCCGGTGACACCGGCGAGCTCGGTGTCATTGGGCAGAAAGACATCCACCAGCCCCACCAGTTCGCGCACGTCATCGCACCAGGCATCGTCGGGATCGCACCCCGAATCGAGCGACACCGTCCAGCCCGCGTTCCGCACGCGCTCGACGATCGATCGCCAACCGCTGCGCATGCCGCACTGGAGGAAGAACGACGACACGTGCAAGTGGCGTCGGCCGGCGAACAAGCGGCCCGGCAGGCGTGATGGCGTCAGCGCCGCCGTCGCACCCGGATACGTCACGAGGCCGCGGCCGGCAGGGGAGGTCAGCGACACGGTCACGCCGGTCGGCACGGCGGGCTCCCGGGCGACGTGGCGGACATCGACGCCAGCGCCCTGTAGCACGTCGATACAGTAGTCGCCCCACGGATCCTGGCCGACCAGGCCGACGAACGACACCGGCCGGCCGAGTCGCGCGAGACCGACGGCGCATATCGCCGACGAGCTGCCGAGGGTCATCGTGCAGCTGTCCACGTTGACCTCGGCGCCGAGCCGCGGCCACCGCGAGCAGCCGCTCATGATCAGATCCACGTTGAGCTCGCCGATGATGACGACCGGCGTCGTCTCGGGTTGCGCCCTGTCACGGTTCGGCATCCGGCTGGAGGTCATGGCGGTGGTAGAGCGCGAAGTCTTCGACGACTCGATTGATGACGTTGTCGGTTGACGGCGCGTCCGGCCGCAAGCCGGTCGCGAGGCATCGGAACATCGCAAGCAATTGACCGGCCATCGCGTCGGTGGCCGTCGACATGTCGTCTCCAGCACGCGCCAGGCCGCGGCAGTCGAGCACCAGGTCTTGGTCCCGGACGACGTCGGCCGGCACCTCGTCGCCAATGATGAGGCGGGTGCCCAGCTGCTTACGGTTCAGCTCGCGGATCAGATCGAGCTCATACGCGCGGGTGATCGGGTCGGAGGCAAGGAAGCAGATGACCAGCGTATCTGCATGCACGGCCGACATCGGGCCGTGTCGCACGCCGAGAAACGTGTCGGCGGTGGCGGCGACGCCTCCGGCCGTCATCTCGACCATTTTCAACGCGGCCTCCCGCGCAGCGCCGAGTCGACTGCCGCTACCGAGGAACATGGCGGACCGGAACGCCCCTCGTGCCGTTGTGGCCAGCACGCTCGAATGGTCGAGCAGGTATCGGGCGGCCGTAGCGATCCGAGCGATCTGCTCGAGATACGACCGTGGATCGTCGAGCGATGCCAGAATGTGCGTGGCCAGCAGCATGTTGGAAAAGCTGCTGGTCATCACCAGGCTGCGATCGCAGGTGCGGTCGGCGAGCACCAGCCTGACCGTTCCGGCGCGATCGGTATAGCGCGTGGCCAGGCGGCCGCCGCCGTTGCACGTGATGATCACATGTTGCCAGGCCGGACGCGCCGCCAGCACCCGATCGACGACCGCCGTGCTCTCCGGACTGTCACCGGATCGCGCCAGCGAGAGACACAGCCCCGACCGGGCAGGAGGGACGCACCCATCGAGGTGCGTCAGCATCTGTCCGCTCGGGACCGCGCGCACCGTCGTCTGCAGCGCCTGCTGCAACGGCATCGCCGCGCACTCGGCGGCATACAGGGAACTGCCCGATCCGGTGAGGACGACCAGGCCGGCGCCGCCGGGACGTACGTCCGCCGCCGCCAGCGAGGCGCGCAGCAGCGGCCGCGCGTTCACCGCGGCGCGGGCCGTTTCCAGCCAGGTGTCCGGCTGCTGCGCGATTTCGCGGGCCGTGTCGGCATACCCGCGCCCAGCCTGCTCAGCCGGCGGGCGCCGCAGCAGATCCGCCAGCGCGTTCATCGACAGCCCTCCCACGGATGTGCCAATTGACAGAACGGACGACTCCGCTATAAGAAATCAAACGCAGGCTAACGAAAGAAAACCAAACAGTCAACGGGCGACTGCGGTGCGCGACCGCACCGGAACCAAGGATGTGGATGGACACGCCGAACAGCTTGCCGCTCGACGATTTCCAGCCGAGGAGCGCGCTGCATGTGCCGGAGCATCGCGTCGAGCAGCCGCGCTTTCCGGTCATCGACTTCCATACGCATCTCACCTGGGCAGGCCGGAGCGCGGACGGACGCGACGATGCGGAAGCTGTCACGACCATAGTGCCGCCTTCCGAGTTGCTGCCGGTCATGGATCGGAAGTCGGTGACGCGACTGATCAATCTCACCGGTGGCCGCGGCGCCGGGCTGACGGAAACCATCGCCCGCTTCGATGGATCGCACGCGGGCCGGTTCCTGACGTTCACCGAGCCCTGGTGGTCGCGCGCCAATGATCCCGACTACCCAGCGTTCCAGGCCGCCGAGATCGAGCGCGCCCATCGAGCCGGCGCGCGTGGGGTGAAGGTGCTGAAGACGCTGGGGCTGTACCTGCGTGATGCGACGGGCAGATTGGTGGCCGTGGACGACCCGCGCTTCGATCCCATGTGGGAGACCTGCGCCGCCCTGCATTTGCCGGTGGCCATCCACGTCGCCGACCCGGAGGCCTTCTTCACACCGGGCGATCGGTTCAACGAGCGCTACGAGGAGCTCGTCCGTCATCCCGACTGGTCGTTCCACGGTCGCGACAATCCGGGTTTCCACGGCCTGATGGAGGCGCGCGATCGGCTGTTTGCGCGCCACCCGCGTACCCACTGGGTGGCGCTCCACGTCGGCCATCATGCCGAGGACCTCGTCGACGTCGCCCGCATGCTCGATCGCTTTCCGCACGTCACCGTCGACGTGGCGGCGCGCATCGGTGAACTCGGACGGCAGCCGCGCGCGTGCCGCCGGTTCTTCGACCGCTATCAGGATCGGATCATCTTCGGCACCGACGCGGTACCCAACGGTCACGACACGCCGCAGCAGATCTTCGGCGACCCGTTGTACGAGATCTACTATCGCTTCCTCGAGACCGAGGACGAGTACTTCGACTACGCCCCCGCGCCGGTCCCGCCGCAGGGCCGCTGGCGCATCTACGGCATCGGCCTGCCCGAGGCCATCCTGAAGCAGGTCTATCACGACAACGCCGCGCGTCTGCTCGGCCTGGATCCGCTATGAACGCGTCCCTGCGGTGGTTGTGGCTGCCGTTGCTGCTGTCGAGCGTCGGCGCGCTGCGCGGGCAGCCGACCGCGACGATCGTGCTCGATCACGCCCGCCTGATCGATGGCACCGGCACGCCACCGCGTGACGACATGCGCATCGTCGTCCGCGGCGATCGCATCGTGTCGGTGCAGCGGGAGAGCGAGGCCGCGCCGGTGATCCCGCCGGACGCCGAGCGGATCGATCTTGGCGGCCGTGTCGTCATGCCCGGCCTGATCGACTTGCATTTCCACGTCGAACGCGATCCCGGACTCGCCGTCCGGCAGTTGGCCAACGGCGTGACGTCGTTCCGCGATCCCGGGCAATGGATCGATCAGTTCGACTCGCTGAAGGCGATCATGCGCAGCGAGCATCTCCCGGGCCCGCGCCTGGCCCTCGCCGGTCCGCACATCGATGGTGAACATCCGGCGTATCCGCTCGACGCCACGGTCGCGCGCGATCCCGAGGAAGCGCGGCGCGCCGCCGAGCGCAACATCGCCGATGGGGCCACGGCGCTGAAGATCTACTTCCGGCTGCCCCTCGCGAGCGCCATGGCGGTGGTGGGTGTGTGCCGGGCGCACGATGTGCCCTGCACCGCGCATCTCGAGATCCTCGACGCGCGCGATCTCCTCCTCGCCGGCCTCGATGGCATCGAGCACATCACGTCGTTCGGCACCAGCGTCGTCCCGTTCCGGCGCGCCGAACAGTATCGGCAGGCGATTCTGGCCGACAACGACGCGCGGAGGGACGGGCGCTATGCGCTGTTCGCCGACGCCGACCTGGCCGGGGCCGAGGCGCGACGCCTGTACGAGGTGCTCGAGCGCACGCATCCGTTCGTCAATCCGACCCTGGCGGTGTTCGAGGTGCGGGCCGGCGCGGCGCGGGAGGGCAGCACGCAGGATCGCGCGACCGACCTGAAGGGCTACGATCGGATGAAGGCGCTGACGCTGGCGGCCTTTCAGCATGGCGCCCGCGTCACCCTGGGCGGCCACAGCACCGCGCCGTTCGCCGGCCGGGGCGAGGCGCCGTGGCGCGAGATGGAGCTACTCGTCGAGTCAGGGCTCACACCGCTGCAGGCGATCACGGCGGCGACGCAGACGAGCGCCGCCTCCCTGCGCCACCCTCCGGATCTGGGCACGATCGAGGTCGGCAAGCTGGCGGATCTGATCGTCCTCGGCCAGGACCCTTCGCGCGACATCCATGCCATCCGCAGCGTGCAACGCGTGATGACCAACGGCGTCTGGATCGACGTGGCTCGCTACCGGAGCTGGTAGCGCCACGGACAGTCTCGGCTTTCGTTTGCTGTCCATGCTGAGCTTGACAGGAACAAAACGACAGCTATAGATAGATTCCATCAGGCTCCCCCACGAGCTCACTGCAAGGTTTCCGACCGTTCGCTAGGAGGACTCCGCTGATGGCCGCCCCAGTCCGAGCCGTGCCGGCTCGCCCGTTGTTGCTGCTTCTGCTCGGTGTTTCGTTGCTGGCGGGTCTCCGGGCCGGGCCCGCCGCCGCGCAGTCGACCCTCGGCACGATTCGCGGCACGGTCCGCGACGCGAGCGACCAGGCCGTCCCTGCCGCCGCGGTGCTGGTCACCGACGAAGACACCGGCGTGCCTCGTACCGCCGACAGCGATGGCAGCGGCAACTACGAGCTCCCGAACCTGCGCGCCGGGCGCTATCGGGTCGAAATCACCGCGCCCAGCTTCAAGGTCTTTCAGCAGACCGGCATCGTCCTGCGCGCCGGCGAGATCGTCCGCGCCGATGCGAAGCTTACGGTCGGCGAGCGTTCCGAGACCGTCACCGTCACCGGCGACCCCGGGGTCATCCAGCGCGAGAGTCAGGCGATTCAGAGTGGTCTCGATGCGCAGCAACTTCAGACGCTGCCCGAGGGATCCCGGGACGTGCAGAGCTTTCTCTACCTGAACCCCAACATCGTCGGCGACCGCGACAACGGCTTCAAGTTCCTCGGCGCGCGGTCCTATGGCGCCACCTACATCCAGGACGGCCAGCCGTCCACCGGCGGCATCTTCGGCAGCATCACCAACTCCGCGCCCGGTCTCGACGCCATCGCCGAAGTGAAGGTCCTGTCGAATTCGTACAGCGCCGAATACGGGGGGCTCGCCGGCGTCATCGTCACGACGCGCCGTGGGACCAACGCCTTCTCGGGCGGCGGCTTCTTCGACTTCAACAACGATGGCCTGAACGCCTTGCCCTACGGGCAGACGCTGGCCGGCTTGCAGCGGGGCGACCCCCTGCTCGATACCCATCAGCGCCGCTACGGCGCGACCATCGGCGGACCGATTGCCCGCAACAAGACCTTCTTCCTGGTGAACTACGAAGGCTCGAGTCAGGCCCAGGTCGGGGGCGGCACGACGATCACCGTGCCTACCGATGCGATGCGCAGCGGCGATTTCTCCGCGACGACGCTGGCGATCGTCGATCCGCGGACCAGGCTGCCGTTTCCCGGCAACCGGATCCCAGCC
>JBDSLU010000276.1:0-3619 GCA_039916225.1 Vicinamibacteraceae bacterium | reverse complement strand
CCGAGTACGACACGCTGCGCGCGGCCTCGCTGCGCTTCAGCGAGTGCCTGCACGACACGACGCTGCCGCCGGAGGTCACCGAAGCCGTCGCCGCCAACCTGTCGATCCTGAAGTCGCCGACGGTGCTGCGCCAGGACGACGGTCGCATGTGGGCCTGGGAAGGCTGCGGCGACGCGAGCGGCTGCTGCCACGGCACCTGCACGCACGTGTGGAACTACGCCCAGGCCGTGCCGCACCTGTTCCCGTCGCTCGAGCGGACGCTGCGCGAGACCGAGTTCGGCCCATCGCAGGCCGACACCGGCCACCAGATGTTCAGGGCCGCGCTGCCGATCCGACCGGTCGAGCACGACTTCCATGCCGCTGCCGACGGACAGCTCGGCGGCATCCTCAAGGTGCATCGTGACTGGCGCATCAGTGGCGACACCGAGTGGCTGCGGCGGCTGTGGCCGAAGGTCGCGAAGAGCCTGGACTACTGCATCGCGACGTGGGATCCGCGGCTGACGGGCGCCCTCGAGGAACCGCACCACAACACCTACGACATCGAGTTCTGGGGCCCGAACGGCATGTGCACCAGCTTCTATCTCGGAGCGCTGGCCGCCGCCGTGAAGATGGGAGAGGCGCTGGGGACCGACGTCGCGCGCTACCGGGATCTGCTGGTCAAGGGCACGGCGTTCACCGAGAAGGATCTCTACAACGGCGAGTACTTCATCCAGAAGATCCAGTGGGAAGGCCTGCGCGCCGGGAGCCCGACCGACGCCAAGAGCATGGTCGGCGACTACTCGCCGGAAGCGATCGCGCTGCTCAAACAGGAGGGCCCGAAGTATCAGTACGGCGCCGGCTGCCTCGCCGACGGCGTCCTGGGATCGTGGATGGCGCTCGTCTGCGGCGTCGGCCAGGTGCTCGATCCGGCCAAGGTCGAGAGCCACCTGGTCGCCGTCCACAAGCACAACCTGCGGCGCGATCTATCGTCGCACTCGAACCCGCAGCGTCCGTCGTTTGCCGCCGGCAAGGACGGCGGGCTGCTGATCTGCACGTGGCCGCGCGGCGGCAAGCTGACGCTGCCATTCGTCTACTCGGACGAAGTGTGGACCGGCATCGAGTACCAGGTCGCCTCGCACCTGATGCTGCTCGGCCGCGTCAAGGAAGGCCTCGACATCGTGCGCGTCGCCCGCGCCCGCTACGACGGCCGCGTCCGCAACCCCTTCAACGAGTACGAGTGCGGCCATTGGTACGCGCGCGCCATGGCGTCCTACGGCCTGCTGCAAGGCTTGACCGGCGCGCGCTACGACGCCATCGACAAGGTGCTCCATCTCGAGCCGCGCGTCGCCGGCGACTTCCGCGCCTTCCTGTCGACCGCGACCGGCTACGGCACCGTCGGCGTCCGCGCCGGCAAGCCATTCTTCGACGTGAAGGCAGGGAAGGTGGATGTTCGAGAGATCAAGTACGTAGCGGCGCGAGGAACGGCGGTGCGCGCATGAGGCTCGTGCTGCCGCTCGTGCTGCTCGCCTTACTCACTGCCTGCACGGCGCAGGCGCGCGGAGCGCCTCCGCCGCCGGTGGGCGGGGGCGGGACGCCGCCGGCGCTGATCGGCGCGTGGCGTGCGTCGGTGCAGGTGTCCTCCGGCGCCTTCGCCGCGGCCAAGGGCATGGAATTCATGTACGTGTTCCACATCGATCGGACGCTCACCGAATCGTCGAACTACGACGCGGCGCCGCCGGTGCCGCCCGCCTACGGCATGTGGCGCATGATCGAGGGCGCCGGCAACGTCTTCGAGGCGAAGTACGAGTTCTTCTCGACCACGGTCTCGCTGCCGGACCATTTCACGGCCGGCGCCGGACGGGTACCGTCTGGTCGTGGCGTGTTCACCGAACGGATCACGGTGGCGCCCGACGGGCGGACGTTCAGCTCCATCATCCGCCACGAGCTGTTCGACACACAGGGCCGTCGCATCGACGGCGGGGGCGAAGCCGTCGGTCGCGGCGTGCGCATGGGGTTCTGAAGGAGGGCTGCGGGGCGCCTCATTGCGCCCGGCGGAGCCAATCGAGCAGCGCCGCACGCAGTGCCCGAATGCAGGTTCAGCCCGCGAGCCCAGGCCGCTTGTTCGATCTAGGCCCAGAGCTTCTGGGGTAATCGAACGGAGCGCAGGGTAGAAGTGTGGCGGCGTCGCATTTCCCATCGCGCGGACAACGACGGCCCGCCGGCCAGGGCGGCGGCGAGGCGGTGGGCAAGGCCGTGCGCATCGGGCACTGACGAGTCCACCACCGGCCTCGCTCGAGTGCGTCCGCGTCGAGCACCCTAAGAGCCGTCCGGCGGTGTCCAATGCAGTGATGCTGGCGCGCGTCACGATCGCGATCCTACTGTCCGTTCTTGCCTGCGGCTGCACCGACTGGCGCGATTGGCTGCCGCCCGCTCCGTCGTCGTCGGACGCCGACGCGTTCCTCGTCGCTCTTCGCGAGCACGGCGCCGAATTGCCAGTCGAGTGCAACGGCAACCTGCGCCGGTTACAAGTCATCCCTGCGGGCATGGCCGAGCCCGAGACGTTGCGCGGATGGTTTCAGTGCCTCGAGACGGCCCGGGCCCCCGGACGATCGGCCATGCTGGTCCTGTCGCAGCCGGACACGATCTCACCCACCCACGATTTGCCTGGCCCTCCCTTTTGGATCCTCACCGGCACCGTAGTGCTCAAGGACGGCCGCGTCGAGGCGTTCTATTACGCGGCTTCAATTGGTGGTCGCGGCGGGACACTCTCATACGGACGCTGCACGTTGCCGTCGGCTCAGGTCGGCGGCACGGGACGTTTCGGTGTCCGCTGCGCAAACCAGGACGCGAAGGGAAGGGTTCCCCTGACGCGATGGCCTCCAGTCCTGTACTACGGGCTTGCCGCGCTGGCGGGTGAGCATCCGGTAAATTGCAACGCGAGTATGTACCCAGACTTCCCGGCGGATCTGCTCGAGCCCTTTCGCGACGACCTCGGTGTCGCCCTCGAATGCGTGCGCGCCGCTGTCGCCAGGAGGGAACCGTTCTATGTCGCCGTTCGAGCGAAGCGTAGCCACCCTCGGATCATCAACGGGCTCGCCGGGGCGTCCTCAGGAGGCGTGCGCTATTTCGAGTACGAGGACGACGCATCGCCGGGTGGCACGGGCAGCGTTCCGCGCTTTGACGTCAAACCATGCGTAGCGCCTGTCGTGACCAACGTCCCTCGTGATTCCGCGAATCCAGGTCGCTACCTGGGCGACGTCGGCTGTTCGAGCGCGGCTAGCCGCCCAGCACCATCGTCTCGCCCACGTCCACTCCCCTGAAGGTCGCCGACGGTGTTTAATCCAGCGATGCCGACGCGCCGGGGGCACGGCCGACATCTGCGCCGACGCGCCTACGCGACCAGGACCGCGGTCTCCCCGACGTCCAAAACCCTGAAGTCGTCGGGCGGGACGCCGGCCGCGGCGCGGGCGTCGGCGAGGAGACGCGCCGGCGCCTCGAAGCCGTCGTCGGCCAGCCGGAAGTAGCTGTGATGCGTCGCGATCGAGTACTTCGCGCCGACATCGCGGTGCGCCTGGACCGCCTCCTCCGGCGTCATGTGGAACGGCTTCATGAACCAGCGCGGCTCGTAGGCGCCGATCGG
>JBDSLU010000275.1:0-10151 GCA_039916225.1 Vicinamibacteraceae bacterium | reverse complement strand
GGTTCCTGAGGGGAACCGCCGCCATACAAAATCAGTCCCAGTCGAAGTCGCGCTTGGGGCGCGTGATCGGCTCGTCGCGCGCCTGGCGCAGCGCTTCATCGAACCGCTGCGACAAGGCGTCGCCGCGCGTCCGCTCGTGCTCGACCGATTCCTGGAACAACGCCTCGCGCCGCTCGGTCTCGGCGCGCAGGATGCCCTGCGCGTCGTCGAGGTTCCGCTTGTCGCTCCGCTCCGGTTCGATGTGCGAGACCACCCGCTTCAGGTTGGTGTCGACCACCAGCGTGGCGTGGCAGCAGGGACACTCGACGGTCAGCTCGGACTTCAGGCGCGCCATCTCGCTATCCTACCGCCGCCGGAGCGCTCGCGCACCCACCGTCACGGGTCGAGCCGGGTGCCCAGGGCGTTGGTGCCGGCCGCCCAGAAGACACCGTTCGCGTTCGAATACATCGCGCGCTCGACCACGATCTGCGCCGGAGTCGTCCCGACGCTCTCGACGATGGCGCCGAAGCGCTTCTGCGCGGCGGCGGGGAAAGACCCGCCGGCGATGGTGGTCCGGCTCCGCGCCGGCACCGCCAGGTCGCGCTGAGCCGTCGTGCCATCCTCGAACAGCAGCCGGACACGAACCGACCCGTTCGTCGCCGAGGTGTTGGCGATCAGGATGTAGGTTTCGGTGTCGTTCGGGCCGCCGACTTCGCCTTCGGCCAGCGCCCACCTCGTGCCGGTGACGCTCGCCCCGGGCGAGTTGTGCGCTTCCATCCAGTAGTTCGCGGTCAGCTGCGGCCCCGGCCACCACATCGAGCGCTCGACGATGACGGGCACGCCATTGGTCGAGCGGATGGCCGTCGACACCGAGACATCGGACAACGGCCGCTGTCCCGAGCCGGCCGGAATTTGCTCGTCGTCGACCCAGATCGTCGATCGGCCGTTGGCGGGCACGACATACGCCTTGCTCAGCACGGTGCCGTTCGGCAGCAGGTAGTCCACGCTCAGCTCCGCCGGCTCCGGATTCGGGTTGGCGATCAGCACGAACAGATCGAAAAAGGCGCCGGTTGCGCCTTCGGCCAGAAACCAATGCAATGCCGGCGCGGTGACGCCGGCGCTGGCGTGGCCAGCGGCGAAGCTCTGCCCCGCGCGCGTGGCGTACATCGCGCGCTCCACGATGATCGGCTCCGGTGCGGTGATCACCGCCGACAGATCGGTCGCGTCGAGGGGCGGTCCCAGGGTATCGATCGGAATGGTCCGGCGCGAGTTCGGACCGAGCGGGAAGGTGCGGACGATCGGCGCGGCGCCGCCCGGCAGCAGGAACGTGATCGTCGCCACCGTCGCAGCAGGGTTCGGGTTCTGCAGCAGGTAGAACAGGCTGAAGTCGCCGGTAGTCGATCCCTCGGCCAGGTACCACGTCCGCGACGGCTCCGGCAGCGACGTTTCCGCATGACTGCCGAAGCCGGATCGATCCCACGTCATGGTCCGATCCATCACCAATGTCCCGGACGACTCGAGCACCGTGGCGAAATCGGCCGAACCGAGACCCGGGACCGACTCGGTCGTGATCGTCATCCGCCGCCGCGCCGGCACCGTCACCGAGCGGGTGCGCACGCTGCCGTCGGCGCGCTGGAAGCGGAGTTGGCCATCGACCGTCGTGTCACCCGGGTTGAGGATCGCCAGCCGCGTCGAGAAGAAGGATCCGGTGGCGCCCTCCGAGAAGTAGCGCCGCACCGGCGCCGATCGGCCGGCCTGGGTCATGGCATAGGGCACGTCGTTGACCGTGAACGTCAACTGGCGCGGTGCGTCGCCGAGGTTCGGCGCGACGATGAACCGCATCGTGGCCGTGCCGGCGAACGCGCCGAGCACCCAGCGCATCGCGGTCGTCGTCACGGTCGGTGTCCACGCACACATCGAGGTCGCGGTGACCGGGACCTCGATCCGTCCCCCATCCGAAGGGACGTCGGCCGGCAGCGTCAGCGTCGGGACGCAGCCCGGTTGGGTAAGGTACGAGATGCGGCCGAGGATGCTCACCGGCCCCGTGCGCCGGGTGACGTCCGGGTTCGCGGCGATCGAGACCGTGACGCTGCCGTCGCCTGTCCCGCTCGCTGGTCCGGCGACCGACACGTAGTCGGGGCGCTCGTTCACCGACCACGTGCACGACGGCGGCGCCGTGATGGTCAGTGTCTGCGTCCCACCCGCGCCCGACGTGCTGAACGCGCTCGGCGATACGCCGATGGCGTTCACACAGCCGTTGCCGTCCTGCAGCACCTCCGTGACGTGCACGTACGAGCTCATGCGCATCGTGAGCGCGTCACGGAGCGGCAGCTCCCTCAGTCCTGACAGCGGCGCCACGGTGAATGTGAGCTGGCCGGGCCCGCTGCCAGACAGCGGCGACGTCGGCGTGAAGAGGGGGTTCGGGCCGGGCGGGTCGAAGGCCCAGGCGCAGCCCGGCAACGCATCGATGACGACCGCGCCCTGGCCGCCGGCCGCGCTGAACCGCAGCGGATTCGGGCTGGTCACCGTCTGGCAGGGCGGCTGCTCGATGGTCACGGTCCGCCCGCCGATGTCGATCGGCTGGGAGCGGCGCCACGGGGTCGTGTTCGGCTGCACGTAGAACGTGGCGACGCCGGTGCCCCGCGCCGGCAGGTTGGCATCGCGGAACATCCAATACAGGTTCGTCGGCTTCGTGATCCAGACGCATTCGGAGTCCGGCACGACGTCGATCGCGACCGCCCCCCCGGCGGCCGGGACCAGGATGGTCGCGTCCGACGTCGCCAGCCTGACCTGACACCCGCGGTAACTGGCCATCGCCGGCATCGTGACGGTCAGCGCGCCGGCCTCGTTGAAGAAGCCGTCCCCCGTCGGCATCCCGTTGTAGAAGACCGCGGGGTTCGAGAAGTACGGGATGGTCGGACACGCGGCGTCCGGGTAGCGGCACTGGAGGGCCATGATCGTGCGGAACTGGCCGGGAAGCTGGTAGCCATACCCACCCGACCACAGCGGGTTGATGCCCGGAGAATTGAACAGATCGTGGGTCAGGCCCAGGCTGTGCCCGAGCTCGTGCGGCAGCGCATCGCTCAATTCGTAGAACGCGCTGACGCTGTAGGCGAACGGGGCTTCGACCGGCGTGTCGAACGACAGCGGCAGGTTGGCGAGGCCGCTGTAGTCGGTGGCCGCACCGGCGACCAGCGCGACCAGGTCGGCCTGCACGCTGTCGCGCAGCCTGGGCACTTCGTCCATGGAGCCGTCGTCGGGGTCCTCGACACGCGACAGGTCGCCGAAGGTGCCGCCGTACCGTCCGCTCTCGACGTAGTTCGTCGGCGCGATGTGGACGGCCCGTACCCGGTGCGGCACGAGGCTTCGCTCCAGCGCGTCGTTCATCGTCGCGATCGCCAGGTGGATGATCGATCGGATACCGGCCGGGCCACCGGACCCGGTCGCCGCGCGCGGCGTGTAGACCAGCAGGACGTCGACCACGACCGGCGGCCCTTCGAGCACGGGCTGGGTCACAGGCCCGCGTGCGGGCGCGGTGACCGCGCCGGCCCCCTGGTGCGGCACGCCGCACACGAACGAGCCGTCGATGGCCTGCACCTGGTGCTGGCCGTCGGGGCGGAGACGCAACGCGTAGCGGGCGTGCGGCAGCATAACGTCCGCGGCCAGCGCGCCGTCGACCACCGCGAAATAGGCACGCCCGCCCGGCTCGCCGACCACGGTGCCGACGAAGGTCACTGCCCCGTCAGGCAGATCCTGCCGTTGCTCGAGCGCGACCGTGACCTGGACGTCGGGGAACAGGTCCAGGGTGACCGTGGACGAGGCGCTGACCAGCGCGTTCGCTGGCGTTGGCTGGAGCGAGCGCAGCGCGGCCGCGTCGACGGCCACGACCCGGGCGCGGACGCGCTCGCGCAGCGGCGGCTGGACCGCCGCATCGTCTGGAACGCTGCGAAGCAGCGGAGTCTGGGCCGACGCCGAGCTGGCGGCGGCCGAAATGGAGAGCAGTAGTGCGACGACGCATGCAATGCGCATGAACCTGCCTTGGTCGATCGAGCCGCGCCGTCCGCAGAAGGACACGCGGCCGGACATCGCCAGGGTACACGCGAGCTGGAAAGCTGGACAATTGGATATCAACGTGATATCACTTTGACATCTCGTCGCCGCCGGCAAGGGAGCCGGCCGCCCGAGGCAAGGAGGCCCGTCGTCATGATTCGGGAACAGGTCCGGCCGACCCTGAACGGAGTGCTGATGCTGCTGGTCGGTCTCGCCGGCATCGGCGTATCGGTCTGGCTCTTCGTCAACAGCGTCAAGCCGGCCTGGGCGCCGGGCATCCTCGCCGGCATCGCCGGGGCCGTCCTGTTCTTCGTCCTGCTGTGCGGGCTGAAAGTCGTCAACCCGAACGAAGCGCGCGTGCTGCAGCTGTTCGGCAGCTACAGCGGCACCATCAAGGAGCCCGGCCTGCGCTGGGTGATGCCGCTCATGTCGACGCGGCGCGTCTCGCTCCGTATCCGCAACTTCGAGAGCTCGCACCTGAAGGTCAACGACCTCGAAGGCAACCCGATCGAAATCGCGTCGGTGGTGGTCTGGCGTGTCGTCGACACCGCCGAGGCGCTGTTCGAGGTCGACGACTACAACAACTACGTCCACATTCAGACCGAGGCGGCGCTGCGAAACCTTGCCACCAGCTACCCCTACGACGCGCACGACGATCTGCAGACCTCACTGCGCGGCCACACCGCCGCCGTCGCCGAGCACCTCAAGCGCGAGATCCAGGATCGGCTGGCGAAGGCCGGCGTCGAGGTGCTCGAAGCCCGCATCAGCCATCTCGCCTACGCGCCCGAGATCGCCGGGGCCATGCTGCAGCGGCAGCAGGCCGGCGCGATCATCGCCGCCCGCCAGCGCATCGTCGAAGGCGCCGTCGGCATGGTGGAGATGGCCTTGTCGATGTTGGCGACCAAGGGCATCGTCACGCTTGACGAGGAGCGCAAGGCGGCCATGGTCAGCAACCTGCTGGTGGTGCTGTGCGGCGAGCGCGGTGCGCAGCCGATCGTCAACACCGGGACGATCTATCAGTAAGGCGCCATGTCCGACCGCAAGGCCTTCCTGCTGCGCATCGACCCGGAGGTGCTGGACGCACTCCAGCGCTGGGCGAACGACGATCTGCGCTCGCTCAACGGGCAGATCGAGTTCGTGCTGCGCCGAGTGCTGAAGCAGGAAGGCCGGCTCGGTGAGCGCGGCATGGACCGGCCCGCGAAGGAGCGAGGCGGGAAGGGGTAGGAGCGGCGGCGCGGACGCGCGGCCGACTCAGGCGGATTCAGCCGACGGATCGAGGTCGGGCTCGGGCGCCGCCAGGGTCTGCGCTTCGGCCTCGCGGTAGATGCGCTCGGGCACCGGCTGGATGTCCCACGCCAGCCCCAGCCAGCCCATCACGGCGATCACGTAGTAGGTCGGATCGAACTCCCACCAATAGAAGCCGTTGCGCGCCGATCGCTGGTACCGGTGGTGGTTGTTGTGCCAGCCCTCGCCCACCGCGAAGATCGCGGTGAAGACGTTGTTGCGCGACTGGTCCATCGTTTTGAAGCGGCGCGAGCCGATCAGGTGATTGACCGTGTTGATGCAGAACGTCGCGTGCGCCAGCGTCATCGTCGGCAGCAGGAAGCCCCAGGCCAGCCACTGCATGCCGCCGTAGAGATACATGCCGAGCGCCAGCGCCGCCGGTGGCGCCCAGTAGTGCTCGTTCATGATCCGCAACTCGGGGAACTTGCCGAAGTCGCGGACGACCGGATTGTTCGGCTCGATCTTGTTGTAGCGGACGTCGTTGGTGAACCAGCCGATGTGGGCGTGGTACAGGCTGCTGACGTGCGGGCTGTGCGGATCGCCGTCGCGGTCGGAGTACTTGTGGTGCGTGACGTGGTGCCCGGCCCACCAGAGCGGCCCCTTCTGCATCGCCGACGTGCCGATCAGCGCCCAGACGAACTGGGTGAAACGGCCCATCTTGAAGGCGCGGTGCGCCAGGTAGCGGTGGAACGTCAGGGTCAGGCCGATGGCCCGCACGAAGTGCATCACCGCCCACAGGCCGACCAGCGGCCAGGCGAACGGGACGAAGAAGACCAGCAGCGCCGAGGTCTGGACGAGCCAGAAGACCGAGACCGACACCCACGACCCGGCGGATCGCTCCGCGGCGTGCCCGATGCCGCTCATCCTTCTTCTTCGAACTCTTCTTCCTCGGGGGGACCGAGGCGCGTCGATGGACGCATGGACTCGCGGTAGTCGTAGAGCGGGAAGTCCTGCACGTGGAGCATCAGGGGGCATCCCGGCGACTTCTGATCGACCACAATCGTCACCGGACTGCCTTCCACGCCCTCGCGGAAAGCGACGCGACAGCCGCAGGCGAGTCGCGCATGTGTGAAGCCCTTCAACATCGTGGCTCGATGATACACCATGGCCGCCGCCGGCCTGTGTCAGGGCACGGTACGCCTACCGTCACGGTGTGGGTCGGCGCCCGGACGGTGCCTGTCGGCGGCCGGACAGCCCTTACAGCAGGGCCTTGATGTCGGCTTCGAAGCGATCCTTCGAGCGAAGGCCGAAATAGCGGGTGCAGACGTTGCCGTCACGGCCAATAACGACCGTTACCGGGATGCCCACCATTGGACCGTAGGCTTCCTGCACTTCCTCATGCCCCAGCCCGACCAGCACCGGGTAGTTCATCTTGTACTGGTCGACGAACGGCTTGAGTTCCTCGACCGGATCGTCGACCGAGATGCCGAGGAAGTTGAGGCCTTGCGGGCCGTAGCGCTGCTGCAGGTCGACGAACATCGGGATCTCATATTTGCAGGGCCCGCACCACGTCGCCCAGAAGTTCACGAAGACGACCTTGCCCTTGTAATCGGCGAGCCGGACCTTCTTGCCGGCGTAGTCGGACAGCTCGAAGTCGGGGGCCTTCTTCGCCTTCCCGTCGCAGACCGCGGACGCCCCGGTCGAGCCGGCCTTGCCGGTGCTCGCACTGGCGCCGGCCGGCTGCTCCGCCCGGGTGCCCATGAAGGGAATCGCCGCCAGGCCGAGGCCCACCGCAGCCGCCGCCGCCACCATCCACCGCCGATCGCTCATGACACTCCTCGGAAGGCGGCCGCCGGCCGCTCACCAGACTCTACGCCCGGCAGGCACCGCCGGTGACGCACCCGGACGATTATCCTCCGGTGCAATCCAAGGAGGCCAGGCCGACGACGGCAGCGGCGGAAGTGTCCTCCGCCGGTGTCGATCGCGGCCGGCGCGCCGTGTCCACAGGAGGACATCCGCCCGCCGCGTCGCCGACGTAACCTCGACGATGTGGCCCCGCGGCGAGGGCATGTCTCTTGCGCTGGCCAGTCGACGCCGCACCGCGTCGATTGCGGGCTCGGGTATTGTCCCGGTAAGCTGTGGACCGACCCGGCCAGCCTACGCGTCAGCCCGTCGCGTCATCATCGCCCGCAGAGGTGTCCCTCCATGTTTCAGCTCCTTCGGCGCCGCCGCCCCTTGCTGTCGGCCGCAGCCGTTGTGTTCGCCGTGCTGTACGCCGCCGATGTCCTGGCCCAGACGCCGTTCGTGCCCTACTTCGGCAAGAACCGCATCCGCTACGACAACTTCCAGTGGCACATCTACACGACGGACCACTTCCAGATCTATTACTACCCTGACCTCGAGCAGCACCTCGAGCGCGTCGCCGGCTATGCCGAGAGCGCGTATCAGCACGTCAGCACTGAGTTGAAGCACGACCTCGGCGCCAAGGTGCCGCTGGTGCTGTTCAAGACGCAGGCCGAGTTCCAGCAGCAGAACGTCATCCCGTCGGAGGTCCCCGAGGGCGTCGCCGCCTTCGCCGAGCCGACCCGGGATCGGATGGTGTTGCCGATCGACGAGCCCCCCGACCAGCTCTACCGGCTGATCACCCACGAGCTGACCCACATCTTCGAGTTCGACATCATTCCGCGCGGCCTGGTGCAGCGCGGCATCCCGCTGTGGGTCGACGAAGGCCTGTCCGACTACATGGCCGGCGTCTGGAATCCCCTCGACCTGATGACGGTCCGCGACGTCGCGGTCGCCGACATCGTGCCGAAGATGACCGACTTCGAGGGCTACGGCGGCTTCACCAACCCGCGCCTGGTCTACAACCTCGGCCACGCCTGCTTCGAGTTCATCGAGTCGAAGTGGGGCAAGGAAGGCGTCCGGCAGTACATCTTCTCGCTGCGCAAGACCGTCATCGGCGGCGGGACGACACCCTTCGAGGAGGCGTTCCGCATCAAGGCCGACGAGTTCGACCAGCAGTTCGAGAAGTACCTGAAGGATCGCTTCAAGGTCTTCCGCGACCGCGAGCGGCCGGTCGATTACGGCCGCAACCTGGCGCCCGACGCCCGCAAGTCGAAGTTCTCGAGCCTGCTGTCGATCGAGCCGTCGCCGTCGGGCGACCTGTTCGCCGGCGTCTCGGGCAACCGCAAGGATCAGGAGCTGGACCTCGTCCTCATCTCGGCCAAGGACGGCTCGGTCGTCCGCAACCTGACGCCCGGCTTCGACAAGGATCGCGGCTTCGAGTACATCGCCGTGCCCGGCGCGCGCTGGAACACGGTGCCGTGGATGTCCTGGTCGCCGGTCGGCGACCGCCTGGTCTACTTCGCCCGCACCGAGAAGCAGCGGTCGCTGATCGTCCAGAACGTCGTCACCGACAAGACCGAAGTCCGCATCGAACTGAAGTCGGTCGACGTCCCCGAGTCGCCCGACTGGTCGCCGGACGGCAAGCTGGTCTACTTCTCGGCGCTCAAGAACGGCATCGGCGACATCTGGTCGATCGATCCCGAGAGCAAGCAGCTCACCAACCTGACCCAGGACGACTTCGCCGACTACTCGCCGACGGCGTCGCCGGACGGCAAGTCGCTCGTCTACCTGGCCCGCGTCAGCGGCAACAACAAGATCTTCAAGCTGGATCTCGCCACCCGCGCCAAGACGCAGCTCACCTTCGGCACGCACGACGACGCGACGCCGCAGTACTACGACAACGACACGCTGGTCTTCTCGTCGACGGCCATCGACCCGGCGCGGCCGGTGTCGCCCGAAGAGGCGCGCAACGGCAACATCTACAACCTGTGGACGCTCAGCCTGAAGACCGGCGAGCTGAAGCAGTACACCGACACCCTGACCGGCAACCTGTCGACGGTCGTGATCAAGGACGGCACCACGCCCAAGATCGCCTTCGTCACCTACTTCAAGGGCGAGTACGGGCTGCACACGCTCATCCCGAAGGACACCAAGGCCACCGTCGCGTCGCGTGACTTCGGCGAGCCCGGTCCGGTCATCGACTTCCAGGCGCCGCTCACGCACACGCTGGTGCAGGCGAACCAGAAGAAGAAGGGCCCGTTCGAGAAGATGTTCCTCGACGGCCGTCCGCCCCTGAACGTCGGCGTCACCAGCGGCGGCGACCTGTTCGGCGGCACGCAGATCTCGTTCGCGGACGTGCTCGGCGACAAGCAGTTCAACTTCTACGTCGCCTCGGTGTCGCAGTTCCGCACCATCGCCGGCTCGTACCTGAACCTGTCACGGCGCATGCAGTACGCCGTGCAGGGCTTCCAGCAGACGACGTTCTTCTACGGCAACGCCGACTACTACGCCCTGAGCCTGGGCCTGACGCCGTTCCTCGACCGCGACGACTCGATCGCCACCCGCACGATCACCGGCGGCACGCTGTTCGCGCCGTATCCGCTCAGCCGCTACACGCGCATCGAGATGTCGGCCGGCGCGGTCCGCTACAACGAGCAGTTCGACGACCCGACCGTCGAGCAGATCTCGCGCGACTACCAGACGCAGTACTACGGCGCGCCGCTGCTGCGCGAAGGCACGTCGATACCGCTCGGCGTCGCCTTCGTGCACGAGGACACGGTGTTCCGCGAGTTCGGCCCGGTCGCCGGCAGCACCGTGCGGCTGGCCTACGATGCGGCGCCCAAGGGCGGCAGCCTGCTGTCCTACCAGACCGTCGACCTCGACGCGCGCAAGTACCTGCGCATCGGGACCTCGGGCCTGTTCGCGCTGCGCTTCAAGGGGTTCAAGAGCTGGGGCGCCAACCCCGACTTCAGCTACTTCGGCGGCAACTCCGAGATGCGCGGCTACGAGTACCTGTCGTTCATCGGGCAGCAGGGCTTCTTCGCCAACGCCGA
>JBDSLU010000274.1:0-18413 GCA_039916225.1 Vicinamibacteraceae bacterium | reverse complement strand
GACGAGCGCGCGCGTCTTCGTCCCAGAGTCGCTTGACCGTTTCCGACCATCCCGCGATCTTCTGCACCTCGTCGAGCACGAGGACCGCACCTCCGCTCTCCGCGGTCGTGGCGTCCCAGAGCCCGCTGACCGGCGCGAATGCTGGGCGTTGCCGGCGGTCTGCGGATCGGTGCTGCCGCACCACGGCTGGTGGGTGTCCTCGAACTGGCCGAGCGCCTGGCGGACGGTGCCGCCGATGTCGAAGCAGTAGCCGCTGCTGCTGTTGTGGCCGTCGCGACACCAGCTCACGCTCGTCTTTCTAACGGGTTCGGACACGAGATCAGAACGTGAGCCGCAGTCCCCCACCGACCTGCAGCCCGCCAGCCCGAACCGCGACAAGCTCTCGCTGATCGAGGGCCGTAGCCACGGTGTTCTCGATATCGACGGTGCCGCGACTGTAGGACGCGAACCCGGCGACGCCCAGGATGTGGGTGAAGAACAGCGTGCCGTCCGCGCCGACGTGAAAGCCCCACCCCGAGCCGTCGATCCGAGCGAACTCGTAGTCGGTCAGCTCGGCGACGTTCGTCGGGGAATGGACGAAGTAGAACTGGTGGTAGGTGATGTCGGTGACCGAGTCCTGCTGGATCCGGAAATAGCTCGGGCCGCCGAACGCGCGCACACGGACGCGCCGGGTCTGCAGTGCGATCAGCATCGCCTGGAGACTGACGTGGCGCTCGATGCGCTGCATCGGGATGTCCGTCTGGCCGGCGGCACTGGCAAACGCGTTGAGGAAGTATGGGTGCGGAAGACTCGCCGCCAGGTCGGCTCGCTCTTCGTGCGCGCTGCCGCCGACGCTGAGGCCGATGCCGATCTTGGGCGTCAACATGAACCCGCCGCCGGCCTCGAGCGACACGCTGCGCGGCACATGGTAGAGCGCACCGAACTCGGCCTGCTCCGAGGAGCGCGCCACCGAGACGGTCATCGCGAAGCTGTCCTCGGCGGCCATGGCGCTGGCGGCGCTCACGTCGATCCAGACCCGCGCGAAGCGCGTTTGTGCTTCCGCCGTCGCGCCCATCCCGAGCGCGCAGATCGCGGCCGCGATGAAGGAAAGCTGCCGCATCGTGAATCTCTCCTCGGCGGCAGCAGGGGTGCGGGCTACCGAAACCCTTCAGACGGTACACCAGGTGGCGGGCGTCTGAGCTCAGTAGACATCCAGGTCGCGGGCGACGACCAGGCGGCCCGGATACTTCGCCATCTCAGTGAGGAGCGTCGCCGCAGTCGACCGCTGGCTGTCGACCGCCGGACGGATCGACAGCGACGCGTGGTAGAGCACCAGCAGCCCGGGCTTGGCTTTTGTGGCCAGCTCGGTCAGCGGCGTGGTCGTGGTGTGGTGCGCGGCGGCGTAACCCTGGAAGATGGTCGGCTGCGTCGGGCTGGTGTCGCCCGAGATGACGATGCTGCGGTCGGGCGTATCGAAGCGATAGCCGTAGCTCTCCATCGCGTGCGTGGTCGCGAACGCGGTGACGGTGACGTTGGCATCCTTGTAGACGACACCGGCTGTCATGTCGTATCAGCCTGGCTCGGGCACCAGGTCCTCGTCGGCCATCGCCTTCCGCAAGGTCGCGACAATCCGCTCCAATCGGCGATACAGCGGCTTGTCGGGCTGCCCGAGCCCAGCCGCGATGTCGCGGACGGTCATCCCACGGCGGTAGCGTAGCTCCACCAGCCGTCGGTCGTCCTGCGAAAGCTGGCCGAGGGCCTGCTGCAGCCGGGCCAACGCCCGGTGCCGCTCGACCGACCGCTCCTGCGACTCGACGGGGTCGTGGAAGCCGACCGGCGCCAGCCCGTCGAAGGTCTCCGGCGTGATCGCCTGCACGCGCACGCGACGCGGCAGGCGCGACGCCAGGTGCCGCAGCGGGGCCGATTCCGTGCACGCTGGCCGCCCTTTCAGCATCGCCACGGCCTCGTCGACAGGATGGCCATCGCGCGAGATCAGCCGGTCCAGGGCGACCGCCGCCGGGCCGAGCCGCTTGGCCTCGGACGAGGGCCGCCACTTGCCGTGGCGGGCGTTACGCCAGTCGAGGAGGAGGCGCCGGACCACGACGGTCAGGTAGGTCCGAAGCGAGCTACGGCCGGTGAACGCGGCGACAGGTGCGTATTCGCGCTCGACCAGGCGCAGGTGGGTCTGCTGGGCGAAGTCCTCGGCGTCCTGCGGCGACAGGCGGCTCGCCCGCGCCGCGCGGGCGATGACCTCGCACAGCAGGCGGAAGTCGTCGGCGCTGATGGTGGGCGGCGTGTCGGGCATGTGGCGGCCTCCGGGACACTCGAAGGAACGCTGGACGCCCAATTTCGTTACACGGCCTCTCGGCCGCCGGTCACCACCGGCCCTGGAGCTTGCGGATCACCGGGGTCAGATCAGCGTGCAAACCGACGTTGTTGGTCAGTTCCGCGGAGTAGCGCTGCGTCTGGCCGCCGAAGCTGTCAGCCGCGAAGCCCGTCGGGACGACCATCGTGCTGTAGCGGAGGTAGAACACATGCCACCACGGCCCGCGGCTACCGCCGTCTCGCCCAAGGGCTCCGGGCCGGAAGTCGACGATCGTCGGCTGGACATAGAACTTGTAGAACGGGTCCCGGACCTTCGAGGTCAGCACGGCGATCCCGACGCCGCTGCCGACGGTCAGGAACGGCGTCGCCACGACGTTGTAGGAGGCACCGATCGTCACCATCCGATGGTCGTAGACCTCGTTCCGGTCCTTGGCGTCGAAGGCCCAGCCGAACTTGAGGCTGACGAACTGTCGATCGCGCTGCAGCGGCTTGTAGTCGCAGGCCGACACGGCGATGCTGAAGGGCGCCGACACGGCAAACGACTTGAGCTGGACCGTCGGCAGATCAGCGGCTGGCAGGAGGCCGGTCGTCATCGCCTTCGACATGGGAGGAAGCGTTGGTTCCTCGGGCGCATGCATCGTGTCCCCGACGATGAACTTTCTCGACGTGGCCCACTTATAGTGGTCGGCCGCCAGGGTCCGCCACTGCAGGGCCTTGCCGGCTCGCAGGTCGACCTTGTCGGCGTCGGCGTTCTCGCCCGGATACAGGACCGCTTCGAGAAAGCTGTCGGAGATGCGCGCGTAGGAGGCGGCGAGATCCAGGTGTCTCTGTCGGTCCGGATCTTTGCTGGCCGCTGCTGCGTAGTAGGCCAGTTCCACGCGGACGCGCCGGCGGAGGCTGAGCAGCAGCGCCCGATTCTGGCCAGGCCTCTCCGACTGGCACCAGACGCGCCACTCCACCTCGGTGCCCATGAAGCGCGGCCCGCTCCAGTCATCCAGCCAGGCCCAGAAATACGCGTCGGCGGGCACCGGCGTCAGCGCCAGGCTCAACAGTACGAGGGCGACAATCGTCCGCAGTCGGCGCATGGAGACCTCTGGCAAGGGAAGAACACCGTGGCGCGCGCGCTACCTGGCTGCCGGCGGCGCGAGCGTCTCGAACATGCTGACGCCGGCGTCCATCCGCTCGAGCGGCCCGGCCGAAGCCGGACGGATGCGGATCCGCGGCGTCGCCGCCGGGCAGAACAACAGCGCGTCGACTGGCCGCTCGCCGAGGATGAAGCAGCGCTCGCTCTTCCACACGGTCCGCGGGAACTTGTTGTGATCGTTCAGGAACCGATACGGCAGTTGCATCAGCACGTAGATCAGCAGCAGCACGGCAACCTCGAGGCCGACGACCCAGTTGGGGAACTTGGTGGCCCGGCCGGCGGTGGCCCGGCGCAGCGCGTACCAGCCGGTGATGTTCGCGGCCGCGACGAGCGCCAGGCTCATGCGGTAAAGCGTCCTGAACTCGAGGTGCGGTGGCGACAGGATCTCCATCGCCTCCCGCGGCGCGGTGCTGAAGTTGATCCCGATCGTATTCAGCAAGTCCGCGAAGGTCACCCAGATGCCAACGATGCCGACGGCGGTAAAGATCACGATCCAATACGCGCACACGGTGGCGTCGCCCAGTGACAGGCGCTGAGCGATCGCCGCGCACACGCCGGCCAGCCGGCGATTCAGTCGCCGGACCGTGCTCGACACGGGCAGCAGCACGTTGCGCACGGACACCGCCGCGCCGACCAGCAGGGCGCCGACGATGGACAGCACGACCGGCATCTTCAGGGAGCGCTGTCCGAGGTCGAACCACTCCCTGACCGACTCGGTCGCATACGGTCCCCGGCCGAACGTCAGATCGAACGCGGTAGCGCTGATCACTCCTCCAAGCGTCATCAGTACCAAGACCAGAACGACGAACACGGCCATTGTGTACAGGCGCTGCCGCCACGTGAGCGCCAGGGTCCGGGCGGCGACGAGCGCTTCCTGCACCGCCAGCGGCGTCCGATACCGATCCGCCGGCTCGATGGCGAGGGCCCGCTCGACCACCTTGACGAACCGGACGGGCAGGTCGGGCCGGAGCTTCAGCAGCCGATTGGCGCGGCCGGTCTGGTGGGCGTCGTGGATGTCCTCCAGGCTCTGCCCTTCGTAGGGATGCCGGCCCGTGACCAGGTGGAACAGCAGCACGCCGACGCTGTAGACGTCGCCGGCCGTCGTCGCCGGGTCGCCGTCGAACTGCTCCGGCGCCATGTAGAGCGGCGTCCCGACCGCCGCGGCCCGGTCCTGCGTCGCGGTGACCGACAGCCCGGCCCCGAAGTCCATGAGGACGACGCGACCATCGGGCTCGCGGATGATGTTGCGGGCCTTCACGTCGCGGTGAATCAGGCCGTTGCCATGGACCGCCATCAACGCGCGACAGATGTCCTCGCCCACCGCCGACGCCTGCGCTGCATCCAGGCGTCCGCTGTCGCTGACGACGGCGTCCATCGTCTCGCCGGACAGGAACTCCATGATCAGGCCGAGCCGGCCGTCGTGCTGCTCGACGTTCATCACCCGCACGATGTTCGGATGCCTGACCTGGGCGAGAGCGCGGCCTTCGTTGAGCAGGCGCTCCTGGAGCTGCTGGTCGCTGTGCCGTCGGTGCAGAATCTTGAGCGCGACCGGCATCTGCAGCACCGGATCCCAAGCGCGGTACACGCTGCCGAAACCGCCTCGCCCGACCTTGTGCTCGAGGAGGTAGCGGCCCCAGGCCTCCAGCGTGTCGTCCGACAGGGTCTCGGCGCGCGCGACGGCACCGCCGTCGTCGCCGAACTCCCCGGACTGGAAGCCGGTGTGGGCGACGCCGATCTCGTCGAGGAGGCGCAGCAGCGACACCTCGTGCAGCGTCTCGGGCGAGGCCTCGCCGCTCGCCTGCAAGTCGGATATCAGCCCCGCCCAGTCGATCGGCTCGCGGTCGGCCACCTCCTGCTGCAGCCGTTCGAGGAGCGGGCCGTCAGACACGCCGCGCCTCCTCGGTCAGCCGCTTCACCGCCCGGTGCACGGCCACCCGGGTCGCCCCGACCGACGGCTTGCCGAGATACCGCGCCAGGTCCTCATAGTCGTAGGCCAGCTCGAAGCGGCCGATGATCGTCTCGCGCTCCGCCGGCGCCAGCCGCTCCAGCGCGGCCTCATAGCGCCTGAGGCGTTCGGCGCCGATCAGCCGCTCCAGGGGCGATGTGGTCGACGCCGGTACGGCTTCGCTCAGGGACGTCTCAGTTGGCTTGATGAAGACGCGACGCCAGTGATCGGCGATCTCGTTGGCGATGGCCTGCCGCAGATAGGAGGCCAGGGCGCCGGAGTGCTCGATCTGGATGGCACCGAGCCGGCGGACGGCCTTGACGGCCACCGACTGGACGACGTCGCCGGTGTCGAGGACGCCACGGGCCGACAGCGGCAGCCGGCCGTGCGCCCAACGCCGCAGCCGCGGCAACAGGCGCACCAGCAACGCGTTCAGCGCGGCGTCGTCGCCGGCGCGAATGCGCTGCAGCAGCGTGACCGTTTCCTCCGGCGACGGGGGACGCGCCGAATGGGGGCCTGGCTCGTTCCGCGGGTCGGTGTCGTCTGGCACTGGCTTCGCCGAGCGGATGATAACTCAGCCGCTGCCGGCGTTTGACACCGCCATCCCCGCTCCAGCCAGCCTTACGTCACGGGCGTCTCCCAATCCGGCCTTAGAAGGTGAACGAGTAGGGCGGCAGCAGGATTCCCGTGCGCAGCGGGAGTAAGACGGACCGGAACACGAGATAACTGCCTCGGTGCTCGGAGGAAAACGCCGGAGTTGTCCGTCTAAGATGCCGACGTGCTCACCCGACGCGACGCACTGCGGGCGGTGGCCCTGGCCCCGCTGGCGATGGCCGGCTGCCGGTGCAAGGAACACTACCCGACACTCGCACCGGCAGGATTGTCGACGGCGCGATCCGATCCCGCTTCGGTGACGCCGACCGATCGCCTGCCGGCGGTCCTCCGCCCGCAGGCGCGCACGGCTGCGCGCACGTTCGGCCGGGTCATCGACGTCCACGGGCACTTCTTCAATGCCTCGGACATCCCCGTCCGCGGCTTCATGGCCGAATGTTTCGGGCACCAGGCATTCGGCCCGCTGAAATGGCTGGCGGAAGCGGCGGCACCGCTCGCCGATCGCATCGCCGAGCGCGCGCCGACCGCCCTCGAAGAGATCCAGCGGCTGAGGGCGCTGGCCGACGCCTGCGGCCACTGCACCGATGGCGAACGCTGGGCCTACGTTCGCGGCTACATGACCGCGGAGACCGTCGCCGCGGCGCGCCACGTCGCCGAGGTCACCCGGAACACCGAGCTTCTCCGGCGCTATCGCACGTTGACGCAGGGCCGCATCCGGCGGACCTCGAACGTCCGGTCGGGCCTGGGATCGAACAACCTGTCGACGGATGAAGTGCTCGATCTCGTCGAGACCCTGGCCGCCCCGGACTCCGCGGCCATCGGGGCACTGGACGAATCGCAGCGAGACGCGCAGGTAGGCGCTGACGCCGCCGACGGCTTCGTCACCTTCCTCACGTGTATGGAGTCGCTGCGGGCGCGCAACGTCCACGAGTACATGCACTACCTGCACCGGCCGACGGAGCCCTTCGGCGTCGACCTGGTGCTCGATGCGATGGTCGACTTCGACTACTGGATCGACTGTCCGCCACGCTCGCCGCAGAACGACCAGTTCGCGCTGCACGCCTTGCTCGGCCGGATCCACGGCGATTTCCTGCGGCCGGTCGTCTCCTACAACCCGTGGACCGACATCGAGCAGAACTGCGCGAGCCTGGACCGCGTCCGAGAAGCGCGCACGTGCGGGTTCGTCGCAGCGAAGATCTATCCGGCCATCGGCTTCTTCCCGTTCGGCAACGACTCCACGACGGTCAAGACCAAGAAGCGCCGCCCCAACCTGCACGAGTTGGACGTCAGGCTGAATGCGTTCTTCGACTACTGCGCGGCCGAGCGACTCCCGGTCATCGCCCACGGCGAGCACAAGAACGGGCGCGACAACGCTCACGACGAGTTCGGCGGCCCCACGGGATGGACCGCGCTCTTCAAGGACTATGCGCAGGCGGCGAAGGCCCCGGTTGTCAGCATCGGGCACTTCGGCGGCGTGGACGAGACGACGGACTGGACTCGGGAGTTCGCCGAGCTCATGAACACCACGCCCGACGGCTCGCTGTACGCCGACCTCGGCTACTGGGACGCTTTGATGTGTCCGACGTTTCCGGCACGGCGTTGCAACGAGGCACGAGAGCGCCTGCGCTGTGGGCTCGCGGCGAAGGTCGGGCCGTCCGGTACCGCGGCCGATCGGGTGATGTTCGGCACCGACTGGTTCATGATTTCGCAACTCAAGGGGTGGGCCCGCTACCCCGACACGATTCTCGAATCCCTGCGCGCCATCGGCGTATCCGACGCCGCGCTGGAGAAGATCTTCCGTCTCAACGCCGAAGCCTGCTTCAAGGTCTGAGCCCGAAGCCAGCGGCGGTCGCTGCGAATTCGGCGACGCCGTCCGTCACTCCATATGAACACGCCGCCTCGCGGCGGCTTTTTGTGGAGCTGACGATGACTGCCCCCCAGACTCTCCGACCGATCGTCCTCGCCATCGCCCGCCTGTCTCTCGCGGCCGTGTGGCCCGTCGTCATGGCCACGCCCGCGGCCGGACAGCCGGCCCAGACGCCGCGTGAAGCGGTCCGCGACCTGCTGCCGGGGAGCAGCGCCGCCGAGGTGTCGGCAGTGGCGCAGGCCGTCCTCATGCAGGTGTCCAGCGTCCCGATCGGGTCGTCGTCCGGGGCCTTCACCTTCGTCCACGACGACGCCACCGGCGAGCAGTCGCTCAAGGCCTTCAGCTTCGGTCCGTCGTTCGCCGAACGGCCGACGACGCTCGGCAAGGCCGGCGCGTTCACGCTCGGCACGACCTACCAGCACACGACATTCCGCACCTTCGAGGGCGTCTCGCTGCGCGGCGGGCTGCGCGCCGAGGTGCGGGTCGACGGCCGGCCGGCCCTGCAGCTGTTCTCCGCCTCGGTCGACGTCAGCACGTCCAGCACCAGCTTCGTCGGCACGCTCGGCGTGACCAAGGACATCGACGTCGCCGTCAGCGTGCCCTGGGTGCAGCTCTCGGTGGCCGGCATGCGCACGAGCGGCGCGGCGTCCGCGGCCGGCGCCGGTGTCGTGATCCGCGAGATCGAGACGTCCGGCTTCGGCGACATCCAGGTCCGGGCCAAATGGGCGCCCTATCAGTCGGATCGCGGCGGCGCTGCCCTGGCCTTCGAAGCGCGCCTCCCGACTGGCAGCCAGGCCGCGCTGATCGGCTCGCCCGGGATTCGGCCGCGCGTCCTGTTCCTCGGCTCGACGACGGCCGGCATGGTGTCGCCGCACATCAACCTGTCCTACCAGTTCGGCGGCGACGGAGCGGTGGTGCAGGAAGTACCGGGTGGCCTCGACGAGCTGATCGAGGCACGGCTCGGGCGCGAGTTCGGCTACACGCTGGGCGCCGAGGTGGCCGCCCATCCCAAGCTGACGTTCTCGGTGGATCTGCTCGGCCGCTCACTGCGCAACGCGGCGCGCTTCCGCTTCGAGGATCGTGGGCTCGGCGCCGGCCAGGGCACGCCGGAGATGCGGGCGGCCTTCGCCCAGCTGTCGCAGCTCGGGCACGCCAGCGTCTATTCGCTGAACCCGCGCGTCGAGAACCTGAATCGCTGGCTGCTGGCCGTCGGCGCCAAGACGTCGGTGCTCGGGCGCGGCCTGGTCCGCATCGACGTCCTCGGCTCGTTGAACGACGCCGGCCTGAAGCCGGGGATCACCACGGTGCTGGGCCTGGAATACACCTTCTAGCCGTCAGGGTCGCGCCGCTTCCACCGTCCCGGCAAACTCCTCGACCGTGCCGATCAGCCAATCCAGCTCGGATCGGGTCGGCGGCAGTTCGTAGGGATGGTGGTGGCAGCCGCGGCACAGCCCGGCGTAGGCCGCGCTGACCGGCGACGCGGCAGCGCGAACGGGCTCATAGCCGCGCAGCGCGATGAGTTGCGCGCGGACGTTGCGGGTGGCGACCAGCGACGGCGCGATCGGCGACCAGAAGTCTTCGAGCAACTGCTCGAGGGCGTGGCGCGCCAGCAGCGCCGAGGCGCGCGGCCAGACACCGGCCGTCGCGGCGTCGCCGTGATCGAGCAGGTAGCGAGCCCAACGGAGCTGCTCGGTGGGCGTCATCGCGACCGGGGCTCCGTCATTTGACCTTCCGCACGTTGCCGGTGAGCGTGCCGGTGCGCGAGACGAGCTTGTCGAGGTCGCCCTCGAAGCTGCCGTGCGCGCCGGACTGGCAGCTCCTGAAGACGTCGGCGGCCTCGTCCTTCCACTTGTTGCGGATGGTCGTGATGTTCTCGCCGGCGCGCTCGGCGTCGTCGAACAGCACCAGCGACATCAGCTTGTTCAGCGTCCGCGACGATTCGAGCAGCGACTCTACGTCGGCGTGGCGCTCGCCCTTGGCCAGCCGGCGCCGGCGGATCACCTCGATACACGACGCCTCGAGCGCGGCCCGGCAGAAGCCCGGCACGACCCGCAGCACGACCTCTTCGGGCACGCCGCCCTTGCGCGCGGTCGACATCAGCGCGCGAGCGTCCTGCAGATACGCGTCGACCGGTTCGCGCTTGGTGCGGACCTCGACCACCGAGTTGCCGCGCCGCATCACCTCGACCATCTCCGCTTCGATCTGCAGCCGGCCGACGGCCTCGGGCAGACGATCGTCGTGCGTGAAGACGACGACCTGCCGATGCTTGGCGGTCTCCTGCAGCACCCGGGCGAGGCCTTCGACGCGCGCCGGATCCATCGCCTGGACGGGATCGTCGACGATGACGAAGCCGAACGGGCTGACCGGCAGCGACGCCCGCGGCAGGAACAGGCTCAGCGCCAGCGAGTTCAATTCGCCCTGCGACATGACGCCGAGCGCGCCGGCGGCCTTGCCGTCGACGGTGACCTCCAGGCCGACGGCCTGCGCCTTGCCGGTGCCTTCGAGCTTGATGGCGGTCAGGTCGACGTTGCTCTGCAGCCGCATCAGGCCCCAGTACTCGCGGGCCCGGGCGGCGATCGGCTCGAAGCGCTCGGTGCGCAGGTCGTCGATGGCGTCCTTGACCCAGTCCTCGGCCTTCTTGAGATCGGCGACCTGCTGCTGCCCGCGGGCGGCGGCGCGGGCGCCCTCGACCCACGGCCCGAGCTTGGTGGCGATCGGCTGCCAGACGTCCTGACGCGCGGCGATCTCGCGCTCGGCCCAGGCGGCCAGCGCGGCGAGCGCGGCGACGAGCGGCACCGAGCGCTGCTCGAGATGCGTCGCCAGGGCATCGGCGTCCTCGATCTTCTGCCCGTCGCGCCACGCCTTCCAGGCATCACGCGCCGGCACCATGACCTGGTCGTCGAGCCGCGGATCGGCGAGCCACACCGGCGGCGCACCGCACATAGCCTGGGCGCCCCGCTCCAGCTCGCGCTGCAGTCGCTGCGCCTCCTGCAGCGCCTTGGCCGACTCGCGCAGCCGCGTCACTTCCGCCGCGGTGCGCTCGCGCCAGTCGGCGTCGATGACGTCCGGCGTGTCGCAGACGGGACAGGTGGCGTCGCCGGTCTTCGCGGTCAGCGTCAGCGCGCCCTGCAGCAGCGCAGCGATCTCGCTCGATCGCCCGGCTTCCTGGCCGGCCAGATCGCGCATCGCCTTGCCGGCAAAACGCAGACCCTCCGCCGTTTGACCGGCGACGGCGACGTCAGGGCCCTTCTCGCGGGCCACCTGCGCGAGCAGGGCCAGCAGCGACGCCTGATCGGGGTTGGTGCCGATGGCGAGGGCGCCAAGCCGATCGAGGTCAAAATCTTTCGCCGACAGCAACGCGATCGTCTCGGCGACGCGCTCGTCCGGCGTCGCCGCCTGCACGCGCATGGCGTCCTCGATCAGCAGCTTGGCGAGATCCTTGGCTTCGCTCTTCTGCTTGCGGCGCGCCGACTGCGCCTTGGCCAGGCACTCGCGGATGCCCTCGAAGGCCTCGAGGCCGAGGCCCTTCAGCAGCGCGCGATAGAGCACCGTCGGCCCGTCATCGAACCGCGCGGCCAGTTCGCTGTGCGACATGAACGGCCGGAAATCCTGGACCGCGGCTTCCCAGCCCAGGCCGGCCAGGTCGGTCAGCTTCTTGCCGGCACCCGAGGCGACCGTCGTCCCGTCGTCGACTTCCTGGTCGCCGATCCACGAACGGGTCAGCTCGACCTGCCCGATGCCCTCGGCGACCAGCCGCACCCGCACCTGCGGCTCGGCGCCGTCGTGCAGGTTGCGCCAGCCTTCCTTCCAGAACCGCGAGCCCTTGTCGGACCAGCGCACGCTCGTGCCGGTCAGCAGCACTTCGAGCGCTTCGGCGAACGAGGACTTGCCGCTGCCGTTGCGACCGATGACCAGCGTCAGCCCGGGACCGGGACGCAGCTTGAGCGCGCTCTCGGGCCCGATGCCGCGGAATCCGCGGACGGCAATCGTCTCGAGGTAGGCCCGCGGCGACTCGGGAACTTGGCTCTCTTCCGCGTCCTTGGCGCCCTTGCCCTTGGCTTTGGTCTTGGCCGGTTTCTTCGGCTTGATCGGCTCGACACCGTCGTCGAGGTAGCGAGTCAGGCCCGCTTCGCCATCGCAGGCGGACAGCACCAGATAGGCCCAGGACTCGTTGTCTTTGCCCTGCGCGATCAGGCGGTCGAAGAGCTGCGCCTGGGGCGTGGCGACTGCGGTCATGCCGACACGTTATTACGGACGGCTCAATACGGATAGAACCGGACGATCTCGGCGTCCGCTTCATAGGCCTGACGCAGGTGCGTCAGCGGACCCGGATCGAGCGCCGCCAGGCGATCCATGAACGCCTCGGCGGTGCCCTGGCCGTCCTGCGCGGCGTCGAACTCGGCCAACAGCAGGTAGCGCGCGGCGTGCGGCGCCTTGGAGCGCTCGAGTTCCATCGCCGTCAGGCGCTCTTCGGCCAGGGCGCGCTCTCCCGCCCGACGCCAGGCTCGCGCCGACCAGCGGGCGGCCGACCAGCGGACGTGGGCCGGCACGCTCAGATCGCGTGACAGCGCGTCGAGGCGATCCCGTGTCTCGGCGGTGTTCTGTCCCAGCTCGATCCCCGCCCGCGCTCGCGCCAGCTGCACGTAGGGCGCACCGGACGGCGTAAGACCGCAGGTCGCCTCGACCTTGGCCAGGAACGCTTCGGCCCGCGCGAACGCTTCCTCGTCGCCGAGCGCGCCAGCCAGCCGGAACCATTCGGAGAGCTGGAACGAGACCTGTGAGTCCTCGAACGTGGCAACGAACGCGCGTGCCACGCGCTGCTGCATCTCGAGCGCATCGGCCGGGCGTCCAGTCACGGCCCAGAGCCGCGCCAGCGCGCCGGCCAGCTGCAGCTGCGGCACGAACGCGGCGCCGAGATCCTTGGGCACCTGCGTCGTGGCGTAGGGTTCGATCTGCTCCGGCGACGGCGTCCCGGTGTCGGCGCATTGCTGCACAAGGTGCGTGAGCACGCCGACACGGATCGGCGCCGGCTGGGCGTCGAGCCACGCGGGGCCGGGCACGGCGATCTCGCCGGCGTTGCGCTCGTGCCGCGCCGCGACCCCGGCGGCGAACTGCAGGCGGTAGCGATCGTCGAATGCGGGCGGCCAGTCGCGCAGCGCGATGCGCGCGCCGCGCTCGACCGGCGACCAGTCGACGGCGGCGCCGCGGCCGACCAGCGCCAGGCGGAAGAACGCGTCGACCAGTTCGCGACGGCGCGCGTCGTCGGAGCCGGCTTCGGCGAGGCGGATGCCGAGCGCGTCGCCGAACACGACCTCGAGCGCCTGCGCGGCGGTGCGGACGGGCACCAGCTGCAGGCGTCCACCGGAGCTGCGGACTTCGTCGTGCTGGCTGGCGGCGACGAGCGCGCGCGAGATGCGCGGCGCCAGCGTCGCGATGCCATCGAGTTTTTCGTAGAGGCCGTCGACGCGCGAGGTGCGGCCCAGCTCGTCGATCGCCACCGAGGCGATGATATCGGCCGGCAGCGGCAGCGACAGCACGCGCGAGGCGAGCTGCAGCAGGAACGCCAGGCCGAACGATCCGCCGTCGACGACGCGATCGCGCCGCTCGATGCCAGGCTCGGCGAGATGCGAGCAGAGATGGACCGGAACCGGGGGGTGCTGGGCGAGGTCGCGCAGGTCGCGCCACAAGACGGGTAGCGAGCGCGGCAGCGCCAGGACCGCGGCGTGCCACGAAGCGGTGGCTTCGGCGCCGAGCGCGGCACGATGGAGCGACGAGTCGACGGGCCCGGAGGTCAGCGCCCAGAGCGCGACGGTTCCGCCGCGCAGTGTCACCGCGGGCGCCACGCCGAGCGGCATCTCCGGCGCGCCGGTGGCGTGCATCGACCAGCACCACGGGCCGAGGGCCATCGCCGCCGATCGCGATTCGCCCACGCTCGACCCGGCACCGCGCTCGAACGGCAAGCGGGTCACAGCCACACCACCTGCCGGCGCGTGCTCCCCCACCATGCCCCCGGATCGGCTTCCGAGACGCGCTGCAGGCGTTCGTCGTGCACGTCGATATCAGACGGCCAGCTGAAACGGACGGCGCGGCCGATGTCGTCGACACCGCGCACGGCCGTGGCCAGGGTCTGGCCGGCACCGGCCTCGCGCAGCAGCACGCGGAGCCCCTCGACGTCGTCGCGATGCCAGCACAGGCTCTGCCAGGCGAAATCGAGCTGCTGATCGACGCCCAGGCCCTCCTGGAGACGGAGAAGCTGCGACTCGATCGCGTGCAGGCGGACGATGGCGAAGCGCTCAATCAGGGCTCGCTGGTCGGCCGTCACGCTGCGGAGCCAGCGCCGGGCCGGGATGGCGTCGGCCTCGGTCGCGTCCGGCTCGAAGCCGCGAGCGACGCGCCCGGCGGCCATCGTGGCGTGCCAGCGACTCCAGTTGGCGATGACGACGCTGGCCGGCAGCGGCGGCGCCGGCCAGGCGTTGACGACGCGCAGTTCGATCGCCCGCGGCCCCACCGACCCAATGGCCAGCGGCCCGGCTGCGCTCCACACCCCGAACGCGTGCGCCCGGTCCGTCGGCACCTGGAAGCGCGTCCCGCCAGCGTCGCCGGATGTGCGAAGCTGCCCGGGCTCGGCCAGCCCGAAGGCCAGATGCGCCGATGCCGTCAGCACCAGCGCGCGCGTGTCTTCGTCGAACCCCGCCTCGATGCCGGCCGCCTCGAGGGCGTCGCTGCGCACGTGCAGCAGCGCCGGCGGCACGATCGCGACGCCGGGTCGCGACGTCCGCGCTTCGTCGACCTGCGGCTCCGGCAGCAGCAGCCGCTCGGCGTCGCCGACCGCGCCCGCATCTAGCCCAGACTGACCAGGCAACGGCTGACCAGGGAACGCCTGGGCGAGAAACGCTTCGATCTGCTCCGTCGTCATGCCCCGACTCCTCGCGTCATGCGCCAGCCCCGCGCGTCACGCGGGACGCCAACTCGGTTGCGGCCAGGCGGCGCAGGACCTGGTCGAGCGTGGAGTCCAGCCTGCGCCCCTCGAGCCACGCCGGAAGCGCCCCGAGCAGCCGCGTCCGCGCCCGCTCGTGCTGCTTGTAGAGGCGATTGCGCCCGGCGGCCGTCACCTGGCCGTCGGTCTCGACGAGCAGCGCGTCGAGCGTCAGCGACCGCTGATGCAGCGCCCGCATCTGCTGCACGGCCGTCAGGAAGCCGTCGCGATCGAAGCGGCCGTCAGTCTCGCGGGCGATGGCGGGCACCGCCTCGCCATAGAGGAGCTGCTGCGCCTGCGTCAGCAGGGCCATGCGCTCTTCGACCTCGGCGTGGTCCGTCAGATCCACGGCGCCCTCGAAGCGGTCCAGGTCGTCATCGCCCTGCTCCCGCCGCGCGACGCGATGGCGATCGACCATCCGGTTGCGGATGGCGGTCCACAGGTAGGCGCGGGCCTGGCCGTCGGTCGGCGGCGATCGATCGGCGTCGCGCGGACCGGTCGAGGCGATCTGGTAGGCCAGCGTCGAGGCGACGTCCTCGGCCTCGGTGCGGTCGCCGACCCGGCTCCGGGCCAGCCGATGCAGCTCGATGTAGACGATTTCCAGCGCGGCCGCGCGGACGCGGGCCTCGTCGTCGGTATCCGCCGCCGCGGGCGGGGCCACGGCGCGCAGCGCTTCGGCGATCGTCATCGGGCGGGCATGGGAGCGAATGAACCGCCGGCATTCTACGCCAGGGACGAAGTCGAGGCGAAGGTCTGACCGAAGTCGACACCGCCGCCCCCCAACGAGGGCGTCTAACCTGAAACCTCTATTGACCCGCTGCCCGGGACTTGCGACGATCGACGGTCGAGGCTGGCCCGCCGCTCGGCGGCCGAGGCCCAAGTGACGCAGACCGAACCGTTTACGATGACCGCGCAGAACGCCATCCGCCTCGCGATGACCGCTTTCACCGGCATCGTGCTGGCCTTGTCGGCAGTGGGGATCCGCTGGACGTCGCAGCACCAGCCGCCGGCCTCGGCCATGGCCAGCGCGGCGGTGCTGGGGATGTCGTCGACGTTCGCCATCGTGGCGCTGGTGGTCATCTGGCGGGGCTCGGGCAAGTAGCCCGAACGGCGAGAGACGGAGAGCGACGGAACATGGCGGTGATGGCGCACGCGGCGATCGGGTCGTCCGGGTCGTTCATGGAGCGGCTGAACAGCGACTGGCACGAGGTCGCCATGCGCTCGTTCATGGTGGTGGTGCTCGGCCACTGGATGGAGCATTTCCTCCAGACCTTCCAGATCTACGTGCTCGGCTGGCCGGTGCCGCAGGCCCGGGGCATGATCGGCATCTTCTTCCCGGCACTCATCACGTCGGAAGTCCTGCACTACGGCTATGCGGTGGTGATGCTGCTGGCCCTGTGGGCGCTGCGCCCGGGCTTCACCGGCAAGCAGGAGCGCTGGTGGTGGACGCTGGCCCTCGGCATCCAGTTCTTCCACCACATCGAGCACGCCCTGCTGCAGGTGCAGGCCCTCAGCGGCCACAACCTGTTCGGCCGGCCGGTGCCGACGAGCATCGCGCAGCTGTGGGTGCCGCGGGTCGAGCTGCACCTCTTCTACAACACGATCGTGTTCGTCCCGATGATCGTCGCGATGTACTACCACCTCTTCCCGCCGGAAACCGAAGCGGCGCGGCCGCAGTGCTCGTGCGCGTGGCACACTCGCAGCATCGCCTCACCGGTCTAGCCGTCCTGGCCGCGTGCCTGGCGTTGGCGCTGGCCGGCGCGCAGGGCTGCCGTCGGTCGCCGGTCGCCGAGGACACCGACAGCGTCCTGATGCGAACCCTCGTGTTGCCGACGTCACCAACGGTCGGCAATGCCCGGCTGGTGATCACGCTGAGCGGCGCCTCGGTCGCCACCCTCAATCAGGCGACCGTCACCGTGGTCGGCCACATGACGCATCCGGGGATGACGCCGATCGTCGCGCCGGTGACGCGCACCGAGCCGGACGTCTTCGAGGCGGCGGTCGACTTCACGATGCCGGGGTCGTGGCTCCTCGTCGCCACGGTCCGCTTTCCCGACGGTCGCCGGCTCGAATCGAACGTCCCCGTCCAAGTGCAGCCGCGCCAGCCCTGATGGCGGGCCTGCGATGTCCGATCTCCTGACCTGGCCGGTCGTCGGCGCCGTGTTGCGCTGGCGGCACCTGCGGACCGCGACGCGGACGCTGCTGCTCGTGGTGGCGGTGGCGCTGGTCGCGCACGGACTCTTCGGCCCGCAGTTCGCGCCGACCAACTTGGCGACGCTGGGCACCTGGATCCACTATCGCGGCCTGCTCATCGGCGTGCTGCTGGTCGCCGGCAACGCCTTCTGCCACGCCTGCCCGATGATCCTGGCGCGCGACATGACGCGCAAGGTGTGGCGTCCCCGCCTGCGCTGGCCCGGCCGGCTGCACGGCAAGTGGCTGGCGCTGCCGCTGTTCGCCGCCGTCCTGTTCGCCTACGAAGCCTTCGATCTGTGGGCGGTGCCAGCCGCCACGGCGTGGCTGATCGTCGGCTATTTCGCCGGGGCGATCGTCGTCGACACGCTGTTCAGCGGCGCGGCGTTCTGCAAGCACATCTGCCCGGTCGGTCAGTTCAACTTCGTCGCCTCGACACTGTCTCCGCTCGAGATCCGGGCCAAGGACGGCGCGGTGTGCGCGAGTTGCCGGACGTTCGACTGCCTGAAGGGCCGGCGCGCGCCGGCGGCGCCGGCGATCGTGACGCAGCGCGGCTGCGAGCTGCATCTGTTCGTGCCGACCAAGACCGGCAACCTCGAATGCACCTTCTGCCTGGACTGCGTCCAGGCGTGCCCCTACGACAACGTCGCGCTGGCGACACGCGTCCCCGGCGACGAGCTCACCGACGATCGGCGGCGGTCGGTCATCGGCCGGCTGTCGCGGCGCCTCGACATCGCCGCGCTGACCCTGCTCTTCACGTTCGGCGCCCTGCTCAACGCCTTCGCGATGACCGGGCCGGTGCACGGGCTCGGCCGCTGGCTCGCGACCGGGCTCGGCGCGACGTCGGACGGTCCGCCGCTGGCGGTGCTGTTCGTCGTCGGCCTCGGCGTCCTGCCGCTGGCGCTGTGCGCGTTGGCGGCCTACGTGACCCACCTGGTCGGCGGCGCCCGCGCCACCTTCACGCCGGTCCGCTACATCGCCGCCAGCTATGCCTACGCGCTCGTGCCGATCGGCGCCGGCGTGTGGCTCGCCCACTACGCGTTCCACTTCCTGACCGGCCTCGGCACCATCGTGCCGGTGGCGCAGGGCGCGGCCATCGACGCGGTCGGCTGGGCGATCCTCGGCGAGCCATCGTGGGGCTGGCTCGGCATGCGGCCGGGGCTGGTGTTCCCGCTGCAGGTCGGCGCCGTGATCCTGGGCGGCATCGGCGCGACGTCGCTGATTCAGCGCATCTCGGAGCGCGACTACCACGGCCACGCCGCCGAGGCCGGCGCGCCCTGGGTCGTCATCGCCGTCGGCCTGACGACGCTGGCGCTGTGGATCCTGATGCAACCGATGGACATGCGCGGCACCGGATTCCTGTCATGACCCCCCA
>JBDSLU010000273.1:0-3240 GCA_039916225.1 Vicinamibacteraceae bacterium | reverse complement strand
GGCATTTTCCTGCGCGACTACATCCACGAGGGCATCGGCCAGATCTGGGCCGACAGCCTCGATCATCCGGCGCGGCACGCCGGCTGGGTGCTCGTCGAGGAACAGTCCGAAGGCGGCGACGTGCTCGCCATGCGGCAGCGGGATCGCCCAGAGTTCCTGGCTGCCTTCGAACGCGTCTGTGAAGGCGGCGGCGTCGCGCTCTACCGTCGCCGATAACGACAAACGCCCGCCGGCTCCGTGAAGAACCGGCGGGCGTGGACAGCGACGATGGGCGACGCTGCCCTTGGCGGAAGCCTAGAAGCGACCCGAACGCCGAGCCGAAGGCGGAGGCGTCGGGCTGGTGCGAGGGGCGTCGCGGCGGGCCGTCGGCGCGCCCGCAGATGCCGCTAGAAGCGCAGATGGAACGTGGCGGCCAGCGTGACGCCGCTCAGGTCAAGCTTGTCGCCGGCAAAGTTCAGCGCCGGATCGAGATCCGCGCTGCCGCCCTGCCACCGGACCTCGCCGCCCAGCAGTATGGTGCGGCCGACCGGGACGCGGACGCCGCCGAGGATGGTCGCGCCGACCGCCGTGCCGTCGTCGGTGAACGTGTCCTCGAAGATCGGCAGGTCGGGCGTCGAGAAGTCGACGAATTCACCGAACTCGCTGTACTGCCAGCGGTAGAAATTGACGCCGCCGCCGACGTAGGGCTGCACCGGCGTGGTGCGGCCAATCGGGAACGCGCGCACCGTCACGCTGAGCGGCACGATGCGCAGGCGCGTGCTCTGCTCGATGTCGCTGCCATCGACATCGGTGAACTCGGAGTAGAAGCTGTCGCGCGTCTTCGTGTAGTAGCCGACGCCGACGCCGGCCTCGATGAAGTCGCCCAGCCCGAACAGGACTTCCCCGCCGATCGACGGCCCAGTGAACAGCTGGATCGGGTCTTTCTCACCGATGTCGTCGAACAGGGTGCGGAACCCGTTGCGGACGCCGAAGTTCTCGTTCAGCACGTCGCCGGTGGTTCGACCGCTCTCGCCGCGCGGAATGAAACCACCTGCCGTGATGCCGAACAGCGTGTCGGCCGCCGCGAACTGCGGAGCAGCGGCAAGGGCCGCAACGAGGAGCGTGGGAACGAGGACGGTCGAACGCATGAAAGAACCTCCGTGGTCTGAAGCCCGCTAACCGGCCGGCGACAGCCGCCGGGTGGATGCTCCAGCCTTAGCACAGGCCATGCCATTTGGCGGAGGGCGACCGGCACCCGCGGAAAGCTTCACCTTTGTTCAGAAAGCCCGTGGTGGGCGGGCGGGGCTACCCTCGCGTGTCCGTTCGACACGACTGAGTGTTACCAAAGCAGGACGCTGGAGCCCTGCCCTACCGGCCGCCGGCCCGGTGGAGGCGGATGACTTCGAGGAGGTGCGGATGCAGCGCGGCGTTGGCCGTCACCAGGTGTCCCTTGCGGACCTCGAACGGCTCGCCGCCGAGGCCGGACACCACCCCGCCGGCCTCCTCGACGATCAGCGTCCCCGCCGCCACGTCCCACGGCTTCAGCCGATCCTCCCAGAAGCCGTCGAAGCGCCCGGCGGCGACATAGCAGAGGTCGAGGGCGGCCGATCCCAGCCGGCGGACGGCGCGGGCGCGGCGCACGAACGAGCCGAACAGCTCGAGCACGGCCTCGCCCGAGCCGTGGATGTCGTAGTGGAAGCCGGTGCAGAGCAGCGCGTCGATCAGTGCCTCCGCCCGCGTCACCTGGAGCCGGCGACCGTTGAGGTAGGCGCCACCGCCGCGTTCGGCGGTGAAGAGCTCCTGGCGGGTCGGGTCGTAGATGGCGCCGACGCTGACCACCCCGTCGATCTCGAGCGCCAGCGAGGCGCAGAAAATCGGCAAGCCGTGCGCGAAGTTGGTCGTGCCGTCGATCGGATCGTAGATCCAGCAATGGCTGACGGCGTTGCCCGGGGCCGGGCCGCCCAGTTCCTCGGCCAGGATCGCGTGGTCCGGGAACCGCTCGCCGATGAAGGCCCGGAAGCGGCGCTCGACGGCGACGTCGACCTCGGTGACCAGGTCGATCGCCCCTTTCTTGTCGATCCGCAGGTCGTCCCGGCCGAACGAGGCGAGCTGAATCCGGCCGGCTTCGAGGACGGCTTCGATGGCGGTGGCGAGGAAGATCGGGTCGGGCGGGGCCGGCGGCGTCGCGCCGGTCGCCTCAGGCACTGGCTGGCTCGGCGGAGGGCAGGCGCTTGGTCATCAGCACCTCCATGCCGCCGGCGGGCCGCCGTTGCAGCGTGACGTCGTCCATGAAGCTGCGCATGAAGAAAATGCCCCGGCCGCTCGATCGCAAGAGGTTCTCGGGAGCCAGTGGGTCAGCGACCTCGACCGGATCGAAGCCCTCGCCCTCGTCCGTGATCCTGATGACCAGCGCCGTCGGGGCCGCCGCCGGCTCGAGCGCGAACTCGACGGTCACCAGCTTCGACGGGTCGAAGCGATTGCCATGTTTGATGGCGTTGATGACCGATTCACGCACCGACACGCCGACCCAATGGGTGGCGTCCTCATCGAGGCCGGCCATCGCCGTGAATCGGTCACTCACGACCTGAATTAGGTCGAGCGTGTCGAACACGCTGAAGATCGTGAAGCGGACGAGGCAGCGCGGGCCCGACATGTAGTCAGGTTGTAAGGTACACAGCCTGCTGCGCTGGTTCAAGTCCCGCGTCGTCTGGGTGGTAAGATCCGTGCATGCGTGGGGGCGGCCAGTGAGGGCCGACAAGGTGTATCTGGTCGGTTTCATGACGGCTGGCAAGACCACGGTGGCGCGGGCGCTGGCCCGCCGATTATCGTGGGACGCCGTGGATCTGGACGCCGACATCGAACGGGCCGAGCACCGTACCGTGGCCGACATCTTCGCCGCCGAAGGCGAGCCGCATTTCCGCCGCCTCGAGCGTGCGGCGCTCGACCGTGTCCTGCCACGCCGCCACGTCGTGGTCGCCACTGGCGGCGGCACCTTCGTCGACCCCGTCAACCGGGCCGCGATCCAGGGTGACGGGTGTTCGATTTGGCTCGACATTACGTTCAACGAGATCGTGAGCCGTCTCCCGTCCGATGGCCGGCGCCCGCTGGCCGCCAACCGCGCCCAACTGGAGGCGCTCTACGTGGCCCGTCGCGAAGCCTACCAACACGCCCATGTCCGCATCGAGGCGACCGGCCAACCGGTCGAAGCGGTGGTCGACGTGCTGCTCGATCGCCTCGCGGACTGAGCCCGGCCGCGCATGC
>JBDSLU010000272.1:0-25730 GCA_039916225.1 Vicinamibacteraceae bacterium | reverse complement strand
GTTGCGAGCCGCGACCGTCTGTACGGCGCGCCGAGGGATCGTCATCGCAGCCGCGTTCCTGCCGCCGCCGGCGAATACGGCTTCGGCCAGCATCCCGAGGCGCAGCTGCTGATTCGGGTTGGATACTTCGACGCGGACCTTGCCGGTCCTGGTTGCGGGGTTCACTTGGGGATCGATGTAGCTCACGCGGCCGGTGAGCGCGAGCGTCGGGTAGGCCACGGTCGTGATCGTGGCTGGCGTGCCGACGTGGACGCGACCGAAATCCGTCTCCGCAATGTCCGCGACGATCCAGACGGTGGACAGGTCGACGATCGTTGCCAGCGTCGTGGCCGCATCGACGTTGAGACCGACGTTGGCCGTCCGTTCGGTCACGACCCCCGTCAGGGGCGCCGCAACCTTGACGGTCGCCTCGGCGGCGTGGGTGGACCCGAGCCGATCGATAGCCGCGTCCGAGAGACCAAGCAGGCGAAGCCGCGCAGCCGTGCTGGCAACGGCCGTCCGACGCATCGCGTGCTCCGCGGTCAGACGTTCGAGCTCCTGCCGGCTGGCCGACCCGATCTGCACGAGCTTTTCCGTCCGCGCCAGCTCCCGCTCGTGCGCGTCGAGCTCGGCCCTCGCCGACGCGTACGTCGCCTGGACCTCGGCCAGTTCGGGACTGAAAATCTCGGCGATGATGCGTCCCCGCTTCACGTGCTCGCCCAGCTCGACGCCGACGCGCGTGACCCGCCCGGCCGCGACTGGGGTGACGGCGACGCGCTTGTAAGCGTTGGCCTCGACGACGCCCGGCGCGCGTAGAACCCCGGCGACGTCCGCGCCGGCGGCCACCGACGTGACGGCGATGCCCGCCCGCTCGCGCGCATCCTTGGACAGACGAACGCTGATGACCGCACGCCCACCCGGAGCGCCCGAGCCCACCATGGCCGGCGCCGTGGGCGTCTCGGCCTTCACCGCCTGCATCACCGGGGCCGCCGATCGGACGTAAGTCGCAGCGAACACCGCGTACCCGGCGCCCGCGCCGACGGCAACGAGGGCCGCTCCCGCGGCGATCAGCACCGGTCGCCGGATGCTGACACGCGTTTCAGCAGTCATTTCGAGTCTCCTGACGCCCGTTCCCGTTCGACGTGGGCTTCCCACGCTTCGAGCAACGTGGCAGTGTGCGAACTTTCGAATTCGAGATAGCGCTGCTGCTCGGCGAGGACGTCCGACATGGTCGCGCGTCCGAGCTCGAACGTCTGCCGGACCGCGTCGAGATTGCGGCGGGCCAGGCTGCGAGTGGCATCGCCGTAGGCGGACATGGCCTGCCGGGCCCGCGTGTCCCGCGCCATGGCGGCGGCGCGCTCGGTCGCCGCGCCGAGTCGCACGGCTCGCTGCCGTTCCTCGGCGCCAGACCGGTCCGCCTGCGCCGCGGCGAGCTGGCCCTGGTTGCGGTTGAGGACCGGGAGCATCACCATCGCTCCGACGGAGACGTAATTGAACTGGCCGCGCACACGTTCCGGCAGGCCCGAGACGGAGAAGCCGAGCTGCGAGAAGCCTGCGTCCATGCGCATATAGCCTGCCGTCAGGCTGACATCCAGCCGACCCTCCCGCTTGGCCTGTTCGATTCGCGCGTCCGCGATCGCGACCTGCCGGGCGGCGGCCTGGACGTCCGGGCGCTCCGCCAGTGACCCCTCCGCGTTCGCGGTCGAGGGTGTCTGTCGCGGTGCGCCGACGAGCATCTCCAGCGTGTCGCGCAACTGCAGCGGTTCCTGCGGCTCGAGCCCCAGCATCGGCTTGAGAGCGATCACGGCGCGCTCGGCGCGGCCCGTCGCGAGGTCCCGTTGCGACTGCAGGCGGCGGAGCTCGACTTCCAGGCGGTCGGCGTCCAGCCGGGCTGCGGCACCTTCGTCGGCCCGTGCCCGAAGGAGGCCGAACTGCCGATCGACCGTCGCCGCGAGTTCGGCGGTCAGGTCCGCTTCGCGGGCCGCGGCCGCGGCGCGGCCGTACTGCGTCCGCACGTCCGCGACCAGCAGGCGCTCCCGATCGGCGACGGACCAGCGCGACGCCTCGACTTGGCGGTCCGCCGTGGCGATACGACCGCCCCGCCGGAACAGATCGAGCGGCCATTCGATGCCGACCGTGAAGAGGCTGTCCGTCCCGCCGGGCTCCTGACGGCTCTCCACGGTCGTGGTGGGGTTGGGGCGCAAGCCGCTCTGCACCCGCTGCCCGCGTGCGACCTCAACGTCGGCGCGCGCCGCACGCAGGGCAGGCTCCCGTTCGCGGGCCCTGGCGATTGCGTCGGCCAGGCTGAGCCCTGCAGCGCGATCGATCGGGGGCGAAGAGGTCAAGTTGCGGTCCGGCTCCTGAGCACGTGCGCCGGCGGACGTCAGGCTGCAGGCGACGATCATCATCGTGGCGATTCGACGCGCCATCACTGGACCGCTCCTTCGAAGGTGGCCGAGCCTCGCCCGGCCGGGCCATCCCACTCGAGGCTCATCGGCCACGCGCCCGCCATGCCGAACTCCGCCGTGGCGGCGTAGCGTCCCTTGACGGACGTGGCGACGACTCGCAGGCCGCTCGACATCACCATGCCAGGCATCGACATGTTCGCGGTGACGCGGACGGCCCCGACGTCCACCAACGGGCCGGCGCGGGAGCGGAACTCGATCGTGAACACATTCCGGCCGGTGCGTAACTGGCCGCTCTCGGAGCGGAGCACCACGTCCAGGTCTCGTGCCTTTACCGTCTGGACGATTGCGCCAGCAGGCGGGCCCTCCGTCGGAGAGGAGCCGCGCCACTGCCAGAGTGCGATCGCCGCGGCCGCAGCGGCGACGACGATTGCGCCGACCAGGACGCCGCGGCGGCCGAGCGACGGCGAGGCCCTGCCGCCGGCGGCGGGGGCTTCGTGTTGGAGGCCGAGGCGGCGCTCGTTGATCCACAGGAAGATCACGGGCGTGACGATCAGCACGTGGATCAGCGACGAGATCATCCCGCCCAGCACCGGCGTGGCCAGGGGCTTCATCACCTCCGCGCCGACGCGGCTGCTCCACATGATCGGCAGCAAGCCGGCGACGACGGTAGACACGGTCATCACCTTGGGTCGCAGACGCAGCAGGGCGCCCTCCATCACAGCCTCGCGCAGGCCGGTCCGGGTGAGAACACCGCCGAGTGCCTCTCGTTTCCGCTGCACCGCCTCTTCCAGATAGATCACCATCACCACGCCGGTCTGGACCGCTGTCCCGAACAGCGCAATGAAGCCGACCCAGACGGCGACCGAGAAGTTGTAGCCGAGCGCCCACAGCAGGTAGACGCCGCCGGTGAGCGCGAATGGCACGGCGAGCAGGACGTGCGCCGCGTCGAGGGCCGAGCCGTAGGTGAAGTAGAGGAGCACGAAGATGATCAGCAGGACGACGGGGAGCACGGTCTGCAGCCGCTGCCGCGCCCGCTCCTGGTTCTCCCAGCGTCCGCTCCAGGCGAGGTAATACCCGGGCGGCACGGCCACCCGCTGGGCGACGGTGCCGCGCGCCTCCTGCACGAATCCGCCGACGTCGCGTCCTTGCACATTGAGCAGGACCGTTGCGAGTAGCAGTCCGTTTTCGGACGCGATCATCGCCGGGCCTCTCGCCGGTTCGATGCGCGCGAGCTGCCCGAGCGGGATCTGCGCGCCGCCGGGCGCCGGGACGAGCACTTGCCCGAGGGCCTGCGGATCGGCCCGCGATTCGGGCCGATACCGGACGCGCACAGGAAACCGTGCCCGGCCCTCGATGGTCGTCGTGAGCATCGTCTCGCCGATTGCGGTCTGGATGGTCTCTTGGATGGGGCCGACGCCGATGCCGTATCGGGCAGCAGCGGCGCGGTCGATGACGATGTTCAGGTACTGACCGCTCGTCACTTGCTCGGGGTAGACGTTGCTGGCTCCCGGCACCGTCCGCAGCACGCCGGCGACATCACGGGCCAGGCGCTCGACCACCGCGAGGTCGCTGCCGAACACCTTCACGCCGACCTCCGAGCGGATGCCCGTTGTCAGCATGTCGATCCGGTTGATGATCGGCATCGTCCAGATGTTGGCGACGCCGGGGAGCTGCACCGCCTTGCCCATCTCGGCTCGCAGCCGATCGAGCGTCATGCCGGCCCGCCACAGCGCCGCGGGCTTGAGATGCACCAGCGTCTCTGTCATGTTCAGCGGCGAGGGGTCGGTCGAGGTGTCGGCCCGCGCCACCTTGGCGACGACGTACTCCACTTCCGGGAACGACTGGAGAATCGCGTTCTGCTTGGCCGCGATCCGCGTGTTCTCCTCCAGCGAGATGCTGGGGTCGGCGATCGGCATGAACATCAGGTCGCCTTCGCTCAAAGGCGGCATGAACTCGCTGCCGATGCCACGCCCGAGCGCGAGCGCGCCGATGAACAGGACGGCCGCCGCGCCGAGGACGACTCGCGGCCAAGACAGGGCCCAATCCAGTGCCGGCCGATAGATTCTCCGGAGCACCCGCATCACCGGGTTCTGGTCCTCGCGGTGGACCTTGCCGCCGAGGAGCAGACTGCAGAGCACCGGCACCAAGGTGACGGAGATGACGGTGGCGGCCAAGACCGCGAACGTCTTGGTGAACGCCAGCGGGTGAAACAGCTTGCCTTCCTGGCCGGTCAGCGCGAAGACCGGCACGAAGGCGAGCACGATGATCGCCATCGAGAAGAACACCGGCCGGCCGACGAGCCGCGTTGAATCCAGCACCGCCTGCCACACCAGCCCGCGGTCCTTCGGATCGATGCCGCGCTGCTCGATGAAACGGAACGCGTTCTCGGTGACGACGATGCCGGCGTCGACGAGGACGCCGATGGCGATCGCGATGCCGGCCAGGCTCATGATGTTCGACGAGATGCCGGCGTAGTACATCCCGAGAAACGACAGCAGGACCGCCAGCGGCAAGGGGACGGTCACGATCAGGATCGATCGCAGGTGCATCAGGAAGAGGACGTGCGCCAGCGTGACCAGCAGGATCTCTTCGATCAGCGCGTGGCGCAGCGTGCCGGCCACCTGCTCGATGAGCGTGGAGCGGTCGTAGAACGGCACGATGGTCACGCCGGCCGGGAGGCCCGGGGCGATCTGGGCGATCCGCGCCTTGACGGCGTCGATCAGCGCGGCGGTGTTGACGCCGGTGCGCGCCACCACGACGCCGCCGACGGCTTCGTGCGTGCCCTTCACCAGCGACGCAACACGGAAGGCGTCGCCGAGCTTCACGTCGGCGACCTGCTCGACATAGACGGGCACGCCGTGTGACGCGCTCAGGACGATGCGCTTCACGTCGTCAACCGAGGCAATGAGACCGACGCCGCGGACGATCAGCCAGGCGCCGTTCGATTCGAGTACGTTCCCGCCGACGTTGAGGTTGCTGTCGCGGACCGCTGACACCACAGCCCCCAAGGGCAGCCCGTACTGCCGCAGCCGGTCGGGGTCCACGTCGATCTGGTACTGCTGCACGTGTCCGCCGACCGAGGCCACCTCCGCGACGCCCGGCACGGCGTTGAGCTGATACCGCACGAACCAGTCCTGTAACGTGCGCAGCTCGCGCAGGGAGTGCGTCTTACTCTCGAGGGTGTACCAGAACACGTGGCCGACGCCGGTGGCGTCCGGGCCAAGGGTGGGCGTCACCCCTTGCGGCAGCGCCTTCGTCACCAGGCTCATGCGCTCGAGCACGCGGCTCCGGGCGAAATACAGGTCGACGTCGTCCTCGAAGATGACGTAGATCATCGAGAATCCGAACGCCGACTGCGAGCGGACGACGCGCACACCAGCGAGCCCCTGCAGGTTCACCGTGAGCGGGTAGGTGACCTGGTCTTCGACCTCCTGAGGGCTGTGCCCGGTCCAATCGGAGAAGACGATGACCTGGTTGTCGGAGAGGTCCGGAATGGCGTCGATCGGTGTCGCGCGCAGGGCCCACCAGCCCCATGCGCCCAGACCGACGAAGACCGCTATTACCAGGAACCGGTTGCGGAGCGATAGCTCGAGTAGTTTGTTGATCATGGCCGCGACACTCCCGCGCACGCGCGTCGACGCGCGTACACCAGACCGCCCGGCATCGCGCCGAGCAGACACACGGGTACTGTCGTGAGCTAGATCAGGAAGACGGAGAGCAGCAGGTGCCGCGGGGACTGCCTGCTTGCCAGCAACGGAGGCGGCTGCCAACAGTCCACCGGGAGGACCGGCGGAGGAGCGATCTGCGCGAAGAGGCCCGCGACGGGCACCAGCGCGACGGCGACGACTGCTGAAGCGGGGGGCTGAGGCGCGTCCTGGGGCTCCGAGGCCGCGCAGCAGGTGTCGGCTCGAGCCTGGTCGACGCGTGTGTCGGCGGTGCCGGTCACCTTGTGCATCGTGCACTTGCCACCGCGATGGCAGCACGCCATCCGCGCTTCAGGCGTCGCCTCCCATCCGGCGCACGGCCGCCAGGCGCCGGCCACGAGGCCCAGCATCAGGACGAACGCGGCGATGCGCCGATGGGACGTCAGCACTGTGGCTAGGATGGTCTCGGGGAGCAATCGGTGTCAACGGTTCATGCCAGAAGGGGGGCACATGGAAAACGCGGCGGTCGTGGTATATCTGTGTTGAGAGATATATGGCTACGCAGATGAAGTCGCTCGAGCGCGTGTTCCAGGCCTTGGCCGACGGAACGCGGCTCCGCATTCTGGGGCTGCTGCTGTCTGGCGAAGTGTGCGTCTGCAACCTGCACGAAAGTCTGGGCGAGTCGCAGCCAAAAATCTCCCGGCACTTGGCCTACCTCCGGAGAGCGGGCCTGGTCGCGACGCGACGGGAGGGTCTCTGGGTGCACTACCGCCTCGCCGCGGCCACCGATCCGGTGCTCGCCACGATTCTGCAGGCCGTGACGCACGCTCTCGGGCACCTCGATGCCGTGCGCCGGGATGCGCGAGCCTTGGAGAAGACCACCGGGTGCGCCATGCCGCCGCAAGCGTGGCAACCATCGTTCGATTGCTGTGCGCCTGCCAAGCCTGCGGGCCGCCGCTGATGTCGTTCGTAATCGAGACGGTCTCATGATGCCTTTCGACGTGCTTTTCCTCTGCACGGGCAATTCAGCCCGTTCCATCCTTGCCGAAGCCGCCCTCAACAACCTGTCGATCGGCAAGGGGCGGTTCAAGGCCTACAGCGCCGGCAGCCATCCCAAGGGGCAGGTCAACCCGTTTGCCTTGGAGTGTCTCGAGACCCAACACATCTCGACCGAGGGGTTGCGCAGCAAGAGTTGGGAAGAGTTCGCCGCTCCGGACGCGCCGAAGCTGGACTTCGTGTTCACCGTCTGCGACCAGGCTGCCGCCGAAGAGTGTCCGTATTGGCCTGGTCGACCCGTGACCGCGCACTGGGGCATGCCCGACCCCGCAGCCGTCGAGGGCACCGACGAGGCAAAGCGGAAAGCCTTCCGAGACACGTTCATGGCCCTGAGGCGGCGGATCGAGCTGTTCGCGTGCCTGCCGTTCGAAACGCTTTCGAAGATGGCCCTCGTGGAGCGGGTCGCGGACATCGGTCGTCAGTGATGCCGGGCGCGCTCTCACGCCGGGTCGTCGCGGAGTTCGTGGCGACGACGTTCCTGCTTGCCGCGATCGTCGGGTCCGGCATCATGGGCGAGCGCCTCGCGGGCGGCAACGTGGCGATTGCCCTCCTCGCGAACAGCCTGGCGACCGGCGGCGCGCTGTTCGCGTTGATCGCCACGTTCCAGCCGATCTCGGGCGCGCATCTCAACCCGGTGGTGACCCTCGTCGACGCCTGGGATGGTGGGTTGCCCTGGCGGCACACGCCGATCGTGATCGTCGCGCAGTTCGCGGGCGCAGCAGCCGGCGTCTGGCTGGCCCATCTCATGTTCGGAGAGCCGTGGATCAGCGTGTCGACGCACGACCGCGGGGGCTTTGCCCCGATCGCCAGCGAGTTCGTTGCCACCTTCGGACTCGTGATCGTCATCCTTGGATGTGCCCGTCGGCGGGCTGACTTCGTGCCCTTTGCGGTCAGCGCCTACATCGTGGGCGCGTACTGGTTCACCGCGTCGACGGCCTTTGCCAACCCGGCCGTCACGGTCGCCCGCGGCATGACGAGCACGTTTGCCGGCATCCGGCCTGGCGACGTGGACGGTTTCGTCCTGGCGCAGCTCGCTGGCGGTGCGGCAGGAGCGGTGCTGCTGCGATGGTTGCTGTCCGGCTCGCCCGAGTCGACTCGAGTGGCCCGACGCGGACAGGACTGACATCGAGCCGACATCCGCCTTGACGGGCCTTGCCGTCGAGGATACGGCTGCTGGTAGCAACTACACTTCGTGGTCGTCTACACCTTGATTCCATCGGCGTGAGGAGGCTGGCGAATGACGAGGTCCCGCGACGCGAGGAGACGATTTCTGACGACGATCGCGGCGGTGGCGGCCGCGTCGCCCCTGGAGGCGGTGGCGCCGGGGCGGGCGCTGGGCGCTGGCCGACGGGCGTACGGTGAGCGTTCTGGCCACGAATCCAGTGGGCGCTGGTTCGCGCCGACCGTGACGCCAGGCACCGGCTCCAGTCGCACGCCCTTGCAGGACTTGGCCGGCGTGGTTACTCCATCCGGGCTGCATTTCGAGCGGCACCATTCGGGCGTGCCGGAGCTCGACGCTGCGACGCACGAATTGCTGGTTCACGGCATGGTGCAGCGGCCTCTCGTCCTGTCGCTGGCCGATCTCAGAAGACTGCCGTCCGTGTCGCGCGTTCACTTCCTCGAATGTGCAGGCAACAGTGGGCGAGAGCACGCCGGGCGGCCCGGCGAAGATGCCCAGAAGAGCCACGGGCTCGTTAGCTGCAGCGAGTGGACTGGTGTACTCCTGAAGACCCTGCTGGCGGAAGTGGGGGTGAAGCCTGACGCGACGTGGGTCGTCGCGGAAGGTGCCGATGCGTCCCGACTCGCTCGTAGCATCCCGCTGACAAAGGCGCAGGACGACGTGATCGTCGCCTACGGGCAGAACGGAGAGGCGCTTCGTCCGGAACAGGGGTATCCATTGCGCCTGCTGGTGCCGGGCTGGGAGGGAAACCTCAACATCAAGTGGCTCCATCGATTGCAACTGGCCGATGGCCCGGCGATGTCGAAGGACGAAGCGGCCAGCTACACCGACTTCCTGCCGGACGGACGGGCGCGGTGGTTTTCTTTCGAAATGGACGTCAAGTCGGTGATCACGCGGCCAAGCGGCGGCCAGTCGCTGCCGGGGCGCGGTCGCTACGAGATCAGCGGGATTGCCTGGTCGGGCCGTGGGCGCATCGCACGGGTCGAGGTATCCGTCGACGGCAGCGGCACATGGCGTGACGCCGTCCTCAGCGAGCCGGTGCTTCCCAAGGCGGTGACCAGATTCACCCTCCCGTGGGAATGGGGCGGCCGAGATCAGTGGCTCCAGTCTCGTGCGACGGACGACACTGGGGACGTGCAGCCAACCCGAGAGGCGCTGATCGCGGTGCGTGGACTCAATCCTGGGCCTGATGGGTTCAATCACTTCAACGGGATCAAGGGCTGGCGCGTCCAGGCAGACGGGAAGGTCACCCATGTCTAAGGGCCTACGTGCAGTCGTCGTCTCGGGAGCCGTGTGGGCGGGCGCCGGCGTGCTGGGGGCGACGCAGTCGCCACCATCCGTCTCGGGCATCGGCCACGCACCTCTCCCCTCGATCGTCTCCGAACGTGACGTGACCGTTTTCCCCGATGGTCGCGGCCTGCCACCAGGTCACGGCACGGCGCGGGAGGGCCGCGTGGTCTTCACAACCCACTGCGCCGCCTGCCACGGGGCGAGCGGGGAAGGGTCGAACGACTTTCCCCGTCTCGTCGGAGGAGTCGGAACGCTGCAGACCAGCTCACCGGTGTTGACCGTTGGGAGCTACTGGCCATACGCGACGACGCTGTGGGACTACACCCGTCGCGCGATGCCATACACCCAGCCCGGATTGCTCACGGACTCGGAGGTCTACGCTGTGACGGCCTACATCCTCCGCATGAACGGCATCGTCAAGGAAGACGACGTCCTCGACGCGCGATCCCTGGTCGCCGTCCGGATGCCCAACCGGGCTGGCTTCGTGGGAGACGCGCGCCCAGACTGGCGCCCTCGGCCGTAACTGATCCCCTCTTGCCCCATCGGGCCGCTGAGACCTCGTCGAGGCCAGCAATCAGACGTCGACCTCCTTTACGCGCAAAGGATCTAGGACTCGTTGCAATCAGGCGTGGATGTCGTGGTGAGCCTGTCGGCACTCACCGCCGACGTCCAGCTGCAGCGTCGAATGCCGGATGCCGAACTCGTCGGCCAGGCACGACTCCGCCGCCCGAAGCACCACGCCAGGATCGGCCGTGACGGGCACCACCAGATGCGCCGACAACGCGACGAAGCCGCTGGTGATGCTCCAGAGATGGAAGTCGTGGACGTCCTCGACGCCGACGACCGCCTGCAACGAGCGACACACGGCATCAGGGTCGATGTTGGCCGGCGTCCCCTCCATCAGCACCCCGATGGACTCTCGCAGCAGCGCCCACGACGAGTAGACGACCAGCAGCGCGATCGCGATCGACGCGACCGGGTCGACCCACGCCCACCCGAACACCCAGATGAGGACCGCCGCGCCGATCGCCTGAGCGCTTCCGAGCGCATCGGTCAGCACATGCAGCCAGGCTCCCCGCATGTTCAGGTTGCCGCCGCGCTCGCTTCGCAACAGGAGCAGCCCCGCAAGATTGATGACGAGCCCACCGCATGCGATCACCAGCATCAAACCGCCCTCGACAGCGCTGGGCTGGCGAAGTCGATGAATGGCTTCGACGAAGATCAGCAGGGCGATGCCGACCAACGTCGACCCGTTCACCAGTGCGGCCAGGACTTCGGCCCGGAAGTACCCGAACGTGCGCGTCGGCGTGGGTGCGCGGCGCGCGAACCAGAGCGCGAACAGCGTGAGACCAAGCGCTGCGGCGTCCGACAGCATGTGGCCCGCGTCAGCGAGCAGGGCCAGGGAGCCCGACAGGAGGCCCCCGATGACCTCCGCCGCCGCATACGCGAGGACGAGAACGAGCGTTGCGGTCAGGCGTCCCGAGCTGGCCGCTGGTTCGTGGGCGTGCGTGTGGCCGCTGCTCATGGCGCCGCCTCTGCCAGGGCCTGCGCTGACGCGCGACGCTGCTCGCGCGCTCGGAGCCATCGGTGGACCTGCAGGTAGAACACCGGCAAGACGAAGAGCGTGAAGAGGGTAGACGTCACCAAGCCGCCAATCATCACGATCGCCAAGGGCCGCTCGATCTCCGTCCCGTGAAGCCGTAGGACCAGCAGCGGGAGCAGGCCGAGCATGGCCGTACCGGCTGTCATCAGTTTCGGCCGGACTCGGCCGACACTGGCTTCGCGAACCGCCTGCCCGATCTCCCGGCCTTCCTGCTCCAGGCCGCGGGATTGCGTGACGAGGACAAGGCTGTTCTGCACGGCGATGCCGAAGAGGCCGATGAGCCCCACCAGCGACGACACGTTCCATGTCTCACCCGCCGCGAGCAGCGCGAGGATGCCGCCAACGAACGCGATCGGGACCGTGATCAGAATCAGCGAAGCCTCGACCGCGGAACCGAGCGCGAGATTCAGCAAGACGAAGACGCCGAAGAGGGCCGCCAGGATCGCGATCCTCAGCGCGCGGGAAGCCCGCGCCTGACTATCCACCCGCCCAGCCAGATCGAAGAAGTAGCCGCTCGGCAGCGTGAGCTGCGTCGCGAGGCGCTGGCGGACGTCTGCGGCCGTGCTACCCAGATCACGACCCGTCACGGAGGCTTCGACGGCGATGCGACGCGTGCCCGCCTCCCGGCGGATCGCCGCGGGGCCAAAGGTCTGGGTGATATCGGCCAGCTGCCCCAGCGGGATTCGCGTGCCGTCGTGGCCGTCGACGAGCAGCGTCCTGAGCGCCGCGATGCTGTTACGACGGTCGTCGCGCAGGCGGACGATCAGGTCGTACCGGCGCTGGCCGCTCCACACCTGCGCGCCTTGCTGCCCGATCAGCCCGATGCCGATCGCGCGAATGACGTCGCCCGGAGCGAGCCCAACCCGTGCTGCCGCCTGCCGATTCACCGTGATTTGCAACTGAGGTAGCCCGGTGAGCGCCTCAGCGCGGAGATCGGTCAGGCCCTCCACGCCGGTCATGATGCGCTCCGCTTGCTCGGCGAGCGTCCCGAGCAGTTCGAGGTCAGGCCCAAAGATGCGGACGGAGATATCGGCGGGCGTGCCGCCCAGGCCTTCGTCGATGCGCATGCCCAGTGGTGTGGTGAACAGTACCGCGATCCCGGGCAGGCGCGCGAGACGTTCTCGCATGTCCGCTTCGATGTCCTCCAGATCCCGGCTGCGATCGGGTTTGAGCGTGACCAGCACGTCAGAGAGCGTGTGCGGCATGGGGTCCTCAGTCCGCTCTGCGCGGCCCGTACGGCGGATCACGTCGTCGACTTCAGGCACTGTCCGCAGCACATCTTCCACGCGGTGATTGAGCCGGTCGACTTCTTCCAGCGACGCCTCGGTCGGGAGCACCGTCTGCAGCAGGAACGCACCCTCATCGAGCTGCGGCATGAAGTCACTGCCGATCAGCGATCCCAGGCCCAGCGACGGCCCAGCGAGTAGCACGGTCGCCAGTAGCACGATCCGGGGATGCGCGAGGCAACGGTCGAGCAGCGGCGTGTACCGCGCCTTGATCCAGCGGATGAGCCAGACATCCTCCTCCGCGCCGTGCGCCGGTGCTCGGAGTGTCAGTGCTGCCACGATCGGCACGACGGTGACCGCGAGGACCAGGGACGCGGCCATCGCTGCCATCACGGCGGCTGCGAGCGGCTGATACATGCGCCCTTCGATGCCCGACATCCCGAAGAGCGGCAGGAACACGACGATGACGATCAGCGTGGCGAACGCGATCGGCCGCGCGACTTCGACCGCCGCAGCAAGCGCCCGCTCGTGCCGTTCTCGCCGGGTGGAGGCACCGGCAAGGCGGTGCAGGATGTTCTCCACCATGATGATGGCCGCGTCCACCAGCAGACCGACGGCGATCGCCAGCCCACCGAGTGTCATCGTGTTCAAGCCGACGTCGAGCCAATGGAGGAAAATGCCGGCCAGCGCAATGGACACCGGGATCGTCAGGGTCACGACCAATGCGGCTCGCCAGTTCCCGAGGAGTCCCAGGATGACCAGCACGACGAACACCGCGCCGAGCATCACCGCCCGGCCGACCCCGCCGAGTGCGGAGTTTACGAGCTGCGACTGGTCGTAGACGATGCGGAGCTGGACGCCCTTCGGCAGTCCGCGGCGGATGTCGTCGATCGCCTGGCGCACGCCAGCCGCCACGGCGACCGTGTCCGCGCCGAACTGCTTCGTCACGCGGGCGCTGACCACCTCGCCTGCCAGCCGGTGGGCGACGCCGCGCCGAACGGCCGCGGCCTCGCGGATGTCGGCCACATCGCCAAGGAGCACCGGCACGTTCCCGCGGACGGTGACGACGGTGTTCCGCAGGTCGTCCGTCGTTTGTACGCGACCAACGGCACGCACCGTCCACTCGATCGGCCCCTGGGCGATGACACCGCCCGATGCGTTCACATTGGATTCATTGACCGCATGCAGCACTTCGTCGAGGCTGACCCGCCGCGCCGCCATGCGCTCCGGGTCGAGCTGCACCTGGAACTGGCGCAAGTAGCCGCCAAGCCGCTCCACGGCCGCCACGCCAGGCACTGCAAGAAGGCGGTTCTTGACGTCGAACTCCGCGAGGTCGCGGAGGGTCATCAGGTCGGCGCTGCCGGCGTCGGCTTCCAGCGTGAACTCGAAGATCTCGTTCAGTCGCCCCGTCAGGCTGGAAATGAGTGGCGCTTCGGTCCCGGGCGGGAGCTGCCCGGCTGCCTGAGCCACCCGCTCGGCCACGAACTGGCGCGAGCGGTAGTAGTCGGCGTCCGGCTCGAACTCCACCGTCACCTGCGCGACGCCCAGCTGCGAATTCGAACGGATTCGGCGCACGTCAGGGAGGCCGGCGAGCTCGACCTCGAGGGGAATCGCAATCGCCGTCTCGAGGTCCTCAGCGCCCATCGCGGCGTTCTGCGCGATGACGTTGAAAACCGGGGCCGAGAGATCGGGAAAGACGTCGCGCCGGAGGTCCTGCAGCCAGACCGCCCCGATCGCGGATCCCGCCGAGACCAGGAGAGCGGTAATCAGGGGCGCCTGGAACGCCGTACGAATGATGCGGGCAATCATCGTGGCCTCAGTGGTCCTCGTGACCGGCCTCGGACTTCTCGGCCTGTGATTTCAAGAGGAAAGCGCCGTCGACGACGATGGTCTCTTCGGCCTTCAACCCTGAGACGACTTCGACCTCGGTGCCGAGGTCGCGCCCCCGCCCGATGCGACGAATTTCGAACAGACCCGCGGCCTTCGGGAGGAAGACGCACCAGTTCTCGCTCACGCGCTGCACGGCGGCGACCGGGACGGCGAGAATCGGCGTGTCGCTGACGCCAATCGGGACGGTTGCCGTGGCTGACATCCCAGGGCGCAGCAGGGCGGCGCGATTGCGAATGGCGATGCGGACGTCGATGGTGCGTGACTCGGTCGAGACTTGTCCGCCGACCAACGCCACCTGGCCGCTGAAGTCCTCACCCGGAAGCGCCGCGAACGTGACGCGAGCCGCCGCACCTTTGCGGATGCGCAACGCGTCGCGCTCGAAGGCGTGCACTGTCAGCCACAGTGTCGAGAGATTCGCGATGCGGAACGCTGGCGTCCCGGGCTCGAGCATCTGCCCTTGGAGGGCTTTCCGCTCGATCACGGTGCCGCTGACGGGGGAGCGCAGAGTGAAGAAGGAGGCTCGTGCGGCATCCTGCCCGTCTTCTGGGGTTCCGACTCCGATCGCATGCAGCGCCGCTGACGCCGCTCGGACCGCGGCCCGCGCCGCTGCTGCCTCGGCTTCTGCCTCCTGCACTTCGCGCTGGGGGGCGATCCGCTCGGCGGCGAGCTCCAGTTTGCGTGTCAGCGCGCTGTCGGCGAGGGTCTGGCGCGCCGTCGCCGTGAGGTACTCGGCCCGCGCTTGGCCGACGGCCTGGGACTGTAGCTCCATCAACGCCTGGTCGACCTGGACCGATTCGCCCAATGAGGCGCGCAACCGGACGATCCGGGCTGCCACCGAGACGCCCGCCTCGGCGTACGCCCCTTCGTCCACCCCCAGCTCGCCCAGCAGCGTGACCTGCTCGTCGCCGCGACGTGATTCCACCTTCGCGGTGGTGATGCGCAGATCTCGAAGCATGCCCGGTTCAATCCGCACCTCCGTGGCGTTGCCGTGCCCCTCCGCGGCCTCCGACGCGGCCTCCGGCGCGTCTGCCTTGGCGGCTGACGGTTCGGCCGCACGTCGGCAGCCGATGAGGGCCCACGGTGCGATCAGGACAAAGGCAAGGAGACGGGTCATCGCAGCACCGCCGCGGTCGCGTCGAGGTCGACACGCGCCAAAGCGGCCTCCAGCAAGGTGGACAGATATTGAGTTCGGGTGTCGAGAAGCTCGCGCCGGATGAGCAGCAGGTCGGTCAGTCCGATCTGACCCACCTCGAAGCTACGAGCGGTCAGGGCGTCGTTCTCGTCGAGCCCCGGAACGGCGTCAGTCTCGAGCACCTGCACGGCTGCCGTTCGCTTCTCGTAGGCGCTCAGAGCTGTTTCGAGTTCGATGCGAACGCGCGCGCGGGCGGCCTCCAACTCCGCCCGGAGGCGAGTCGCCCGGGCCGATCCGACCGCGAGCAGCTCCTGTCCTTTCGAGAACACCGGCAGCGTGACGGTCACCCCGCCGAGGATGATGCGACTACCTTCCTCGCGCTGGTATCGGGCGGCCAGGCCGTACTCGGGCCGCGCCAAGGAACGGCCCTGCGCCACGTCCGCTTCTGCATCGTGTATCGCTGCTTCCAGGACGCGCAGCTCAGGCCGCTCAGCCAGCGACCGGTTTAGCGCCTCCGGCTCCAGCGCTGGAGGAAGGGTCAGGCGGCCTTGGACCTTGAGGGCGCCCTGATGGAGGAGCAGCGCCCTGAGGGTGCCGAGCGCTGCGGCCTCTTCGGCCTCGGCGGCTCGGCGATCCGCTCGAGCGCGTGCGAGCGATGCGCGGGCCAGGTTGACATCCAGGACCGGAATGTCGCCGGCGCGATACCGTCGGTTTGCGGCACTGAACACGGAGGCCGCCGACGTCTCCGCGGTGGTGAGCAGGCGGATTTTTTCGCCGATGTAGAGCGCTTGGTAAAAGGTCAGCGCCGCTTCTCGGAGCACGGCCCTGGTCGTCTCCTCCACACTCGCGGTGGCCTCAGCCAACCGGGCGTTCGCCCCCGCGACGCGAGCCGATCGGGCGCCGGACGGTTCGAATCGTTGAGAAAGTCCCACGTCGAGATCCGTTGATCGGGAGTCCCCCCGGCGATCGCCCGCGGCCACCTCGACTTCGGGGTTGTAGGTGCGCCGGATAGATGCGCCGGCCACGCGACCACGGGCCTCCGCCAACGCGAGGCGTGCGCTGACGATCCCCGGAGCTCGCTCTCGAGCGATCGTCAGAACGTCGGCCAAGCTGACAACGGTCTGAGCGCTGGCGCGCGCAGGGCAGAGTGACACGGCGCCCGCCAGGGCGGCCGCAGTACACGCGAAACGCATGACTTCCCCCGATGAAGTGCGATGAAAACCGGACTGCGGAAAACGCAGTCCTACGGCACGGACCTACGCGGCGGCAGGTCGGGGGACGTGCAGGACGTCGGCGGGAGCGGAGAGGATGACCGCGGGACACGGCTCGGCCCAATCGGCGAGCCGGGTTGTCACATCGACGAGCAGCACGGGCGCCACGACGTCAAATGGGCGGGCGCAGTGGCAGCGCAGGCAGGTCGGCGGGCAGGCGCCATCACCGGCTGAGGATGCGAAATCGTCGGCGCCGCACTGCTCGGGGAACACCAGTTCCAAGACGCCGCTGGTCATGGCGCAGAGCAGGGCGACGAGCAGGACGGTCGACGGACGACGCATGACGGCTCGGCCTTTATACCACTTGGCCCGACATCGGAGGGCCAAGGCTGCACCGCATCCCCCGACCGCTTCCTCGACGCGCTTCCCACGCCCGGGCTGATCGACCTACCTAGCCGGCTTCTCGCACGACCGTGACTTGGGCGATTGCTCGTGCTCCTCGGCTATGACGTGTTGATCGTCGTGAAGCCTCGGCCGCGGACTCACCCTCGAAAGGCCTGATTTCCTGGCACGTCGGTGCGCGCGCCGCTGCAGCTGGGGGCGCGGATTTTTGATGCGCCGGCGTGAAAGTCCGCATGGGCCGTGGGTGCCGGCACTAGTCCTGTAACGAAAAACGCCCGGTTCGGCCCGTTTTGCCCTGGATGCTTCCGGTACGCGGCTTGCCTTCAAGACAAGCGAGCCGCATATCGTCAGAGCTCCTGCTCCCGTCCCTGTTGTCGTCTTGATGCTCGCTGCCGGCCGCTGGGCTGGCCCGGCGTGTGTGCCCTGGTGCGGCGCGCCAATACTGCCCGCGACGTCGTATCACGCCTCGGGCGCTTTCAACTGCGCGCCGCTGTCCCCGCTCAGCTGGGACACGCGCGGCTGCGGGGTCGCACGCCAGGCCGTCCCCAGGTGTGCGCAATGGGACAGTAGACATCACGGGATTCAACTAGGTTCGTCCTGCAGCATTCGGCGGGCGGTGGATCGAGGCGTCTCCGGGACCTCCGGCGCTACGTTTGCTCCGCAGGTCCATCGGCTCACCCCCGGCGTGGATGTCCACGCCCTTCGATCTTCGATGCCATGTCGCAGAGTTGGCGCCGCTCGAGGGATGCCGCTCTCGATAACCTGTGCATCTGCGCATCGAGTCGCTACCGAGATACGGGACGTGTCGTGAACGCTCCCGAAACAAATGTGAGTTAGCCGTGACGTGTTCACGGCAGAGGATGTGTCGTCATGAGAACTATTTCCGTCCGCACCGCTGTCGCTGCGTGTGTGTTGTCTCTCTTCGCTGGAGGCGCGGCCCTTGCGCAGGATCCGCCAACTTCCGTACTGAACGCGCTCGAGCTCAGGCAGCTGGTGGAGCGTGCCGAACCCGCCGACCACGCTCGGCTGAGCGCGCACTTCGGGGCGCTCGCGGAACGCTACGCCACCGACGCCAAGCAGCATGAGCGCATGGCCCTGGCGAGCAACGGGCAGGCGGGCAAGTCGTCGAACGCAGGCCTCGCGGCCCATTGCCGCAGCCTCGCGAAGTTCGATCACGAGCTGGAAAAGGGCGCTCGCGCGCTGGCGACGTTCCACACCGGGCGTGCTGCAGGTGCGTCCGTCGCAGCCCCGGCGAATACCCGCGGGCTCGAGAGCGGCACTGGCGCATCCAAGCCAAAGGATGACGAGTTGGCGGAGTTCGCCGCGAAGGCCGCCAAGACGAACGATCACCGCGCCCTTTCCGACTACTTCAGCACGCTGGCTGCGCGGTATTCGGCCGACGCGGACAGCCACCAGGCCATGGCGGCGTCGTACGGCAGCAACTCGCGGTTGGCCGGCATGGTGCCGCACTGCGATCACCTGGCGAAGACGGCCCGCGGCGCGGCAAAGGAAGCGCAGATGGCGGCTTCGATGCACAAGGAGCTACTCAGCTCCGCGCGTTAGGAGCAGTCGGGACTTCGGACCGGCGAGCCATCGCCGGTCCGGAATGTCCCGGAGCCACGACCATGACACCCGGACGTCCCCGCCGCATGGACAGGGCGCTACGCTTGACGACAATCGCCGTCGTGCTGGCCCTCGTCCTGGGGTCACCGGCGGACCTGCTGTGTCGGGCAGGGTGTGTGCTCAACGCCGCGGCGACGTCGAACTGCCATCGGCACGACGCGGACATGACGGTTGTCGCGGCCAGTGGCGAGTGCCACTCGCTGATTCCGGCACCGGCCGACCTCCCCCCTGACGCGACTCGTCGCGGCCTCGCCAGCGGCGACGCCGGTGATGCCCTGTTTCCCGCTCGCATCGCTGCCTCACGGCCCCCCGACTGTCGAGCACTCGACTCCACCGCCAGCCCTTGGCGGCAACTCGACAGACGTCCTCGCTCCACCAGCCTCCGAATCTGAGCCCGTCGGCCGCGAATGGCTTCGCGCTCGCGAAGCCGATCCGCGCCCGTCAGACCGCCGCGGTCGATGCGTGTGCACGAACGCGCAGGTGGCTGGGGCATCTGTTTGGTATCGACTGACGGGGTTTGTCGGAGTGGACGTCGCGGTGGCCGTCGCCGTTGGTGATCGATATGAACCGTTTTCCTTCGCTTTCGTTGGCTCTGATCGCGCTGCTGATCCTCCTGATTGCTGGCCGTGCCGCGGCCCAGGCTCCTGCGGCTCTCCCGTCGCCAGTCAGCCTGGCGGACGTGGTCCGCATCGCCGGCGAACGCCGCGACGAGATCCAGGTGGCGAATGCGCGCACTCGAGCGGGAGAGGCCAGGCCCGCGATCGTCTCCGCGCTCGAGGATCCGATGATCTCGCCGTCGCTCGATCACCTGCCCTTCATGCTCGAGGGCGCCGACGTGAGCGTGACGATTGAGCAGCGACTGCCGCTATCGGGACTCCGTGGACATCGTCGCGCCTCGGCTCTGGCCGATGTCGAGCGTCTGCGGGCCGACGCCCGCCGCACCACCCTCGATGTGGGCGCGCAGGCCGCCAACGCCTTCCTGATGCTCCAGGAACGGCGGCGGACGGCAGCGCTCGTCGACGAGCAGCTCACCTTTGCGCGTGACGTCGTCACGGCCGCGAACGCTCGCTATGCCAGCGGGACAGCGCCCCAGGCCGACGTTCTGCGCGCCGAGGTCGAGGTCGCCAGGCTCGAGGCAACCGCCCGTGGCCTCGGCAGTGAGGTCCACGGCGCGGAGGCCATGCTGAACACCAGCCTCGCGCTCGAGGCCGACCAGCCTGTCCCCCCTTTGGCGCCCCTCGTGCTGAGCGCACCGGTTCCGGCTTGGGCGGTCATCAAGAACGCGCTGACCGGGCGCCCCGAGCTCGCGGCGGTCCAGGCCGAGATCGCGCGCGCCGACGCCGACGTGCAGGTCATGCGGGACATGTTCCGGCCGATGGCGACGATCCGGACTGGACCGGCCTACACCATGGCGGACGGGAAGGGCTGGATGGCCATGGTCGGTGTCAGCCTGCCCATCTGGCGGGGCAAGCTTCGCGCTGGCGTCGCGGAGGCGCAGGCGATGCGCGCCATGTCGGAGGCGGAGCTGCGGGCCATGACTCGCATGATCGAAGGCGATGCCGCCGGGGCGGTGCATCAACTCCGAGCCGCCAGCGACCGCCAGGCCGCGATCCGGGACGACGTCCTGCCACGGGCGCGGATGGCCATCGAGCCGGCCGTCGCCGGGTACACCTCTGGGCAGCTTCCACTCGTCAGCGTCATCGAGGCCGTGCAGGTGTTGTGGCTGGTCCAGTCGGATCTGATCGCGGCCGACACCGAGCTCGGCCTGGCTTGGGCGCGTCTCGGGCGCGCCGTCGGGTCGTATGAAGGGATTCTCCGATGACAGCGCCGTCTCGGCTTCGCCTGCTGGTCGTGCCGCTCGTCTCAGCGTTCACCACGACCGCCGTTCTCGGCGGCGTGCTGTGGCTGCAGCATGCGCGCAGTGCCTGGCCCTTCTCGCCGGGTCAGTCAGCTGTCATGCGCGCCCCAGCGGCACCCCAGACGGCCGCCATGGAGCCTGGCGCCGCGCCGACGCGCGTGCCCGTGGAGGTGCCACCCGCGACGCTCCAGGCCCTCGGTGTTCGCGTCGAAGAGGTCGGACACGAATCCTTGACCCAGGCCATTCAGGCCGTGGCGACCGTCGTGCCCGACGAGTCCCGCATCTCGCACGTGCACAGCCGTGTTGCGGGGTGGGTCGAACGACTCGACGTGAACACCACTGGCGAGATGGTGCGAGCCGGACAGCCGCTGGCGCGCATCTTCTCGCAGGAGCTGCTCTCATCGCAGACCGAGTACCTGGCCGCCCGTCAGTCGACCAGCGCGTCGGGCATTGCCAGCGCCGTCATTGCCAGTGGCCGTACCCGCCTCGGTGTGCTTGGGATGCCGCCGGGCGAGATCACGGCCATCGAACAGAGCGGCGAGCCGAAGCGGCTCGTGACGTTGGTCGCACCACGAAGCGGCGTCGTCGTGAACCGTGGCATCACCGTCGGCACGTCGGTCGATCCCTCGACGCCGCTCCTGACGATCGCCGACCTGTCGCGGGTCTGGGTGTTCGCCGAGGTGCCCGAGGCCGGCATTCGCGCCATCCGGGTCGGCAGCACGGCCCGGCTCGATTTTCCCGCCTCGGGCCTCGCGCCCTTCACGGCGCGCGTGGACTTCCTCTACCCGACCCTGACCGAGCGGACGCGCACGCTCCGCGTGCGATTCACGGTGGCGAACCCACGGGGCACGCTGCGCCCAGGCCTCTACGGCAACGCGGTCTTCGAGCTGCCCGGCGCCGAGACCATGACCGTTCCCCGCGATGCCGTCGTCGACACCGGACGGGAGCAGCACGTCTTCGTCGCCGTCGGCGACCGCTTCGAGCCCAGACCGGTCACCCTTGGGGTGCAGCTTGCCGACCGCGTCGAGGTTCGCACGGGGTTGAAGGCTGGCGATCGGGTGGTCTCCGCAGGGGTCTTCCTGCTCGACTCCGAGAGCCGACTGCGGGCCACCGGCGGCATGGCGGGCCACGCCCACGGCGGAACGCCACAGCCTGAGGCCGCGTCCGGAGCACCGGACACGCGCCCAGCCTCGCCGCCGGCCAATCCGCATGCCGGACATCGGGAGTAGCCGTCATGGTCGAACGACTCATCGAGCTGTCGGCCCGTCACAAGTGGATTGTCTTCGGCATCGCCCTGGTGCTCGCCGCCTGGGCGGTGGACTCCGTCCGGAAGACGCCGCTCGACGCGCTGCCCGACATCTCCGACCCGCAGGTAATCGTCTTCACGGAATGGATGGGGCGCAGCCCTGATCTGGTCGAGGACCAGATCACCTACCCGCTCGTGCGCACCCTGCAGAGCACGCCAGGCGTCGTGACCGTCCGCGGCTACTCGATGTTCGGGATGAGCTTCACCTACGCGCTGTTCGGCGAGGGCACCGACATCTACTGGGCGCGTACGCGCATCCTGGAACAGCTCGGGCGGGTACAGCAGCTCCTGCCGCCGGACGTGACCCCGACGCTCGGGCCCGACGCCAGCGGCGTCGGCTGGGTCTACCAGTACGTCCTGAAGGACGAGAGCGGGCGCATGGATCTGGCCGAGCTCCGGGCCTTCCAGGACTTCACCGTGCGCCCGGCGTTGCAGGCGGTCGGGGGCGTCGCCGAGGTCGCGTCGGTGGGCGGGTTCCAGCGTCAGTACCAGATCATCCTCGACCCCGATCGCCTGGTCGGCTACGGCCTCACGCTCGGCGACGTCACGCGCTCGGTGCGCGACGCGAACGCCGAAGTCGGAGCCCGCGTCCTCGAACTCGCCGGTCGCGAGTACGTCTTGCGGGGTCGCGGTTACGTGAAGGACCTGGCGGATCTCGAGAAGAGCGTCGTCACCGTCGGGCCGGGCGGCGTGCCCATTCGCCTGGGTGACGTGGCACGGGTCCAGTTCGGGCCAGATATCCGCCGCGGCGCCGCCGACTACAACGGCACGGGCGAGACCGTCGGCGGGATCGTGGTCATGCGCATCGGCTCGAACGCACTCGAGGTGATCCGAGCGGTCGAGGCGCAGATCGCCACGCTCCGACTGCCGGACGGGGTCCGCCTGATTCCAACCTACGACCGTTCGGAGCTCATCATCGGCTCGGTCGACACACTCACCAACACGCTGATGCAGCAGGCGGTGATCGTCACGGTCATCTGCCTCGTCTTCCTGTTTCATGCGCGGTCGGCCCTCATCGTGATGATCGTGCTGCCGCTCTCCGTGCTGATGTCGTTCATCGGCATCCGCTACCTCGGGCTCACCTCCAACATCATGTCGCTTGGCGGCATCGCGATCGCCATCGGCGAGCTCGCGGACGCCGTGATCGTGCTGATCGAGAACGCCCACGTACGGCTCGCTGCGGCGCCTGAGGGCAGCGATCGCCGGCGCGTGATTGTGGACGCGTGCAAGGAAGTCGGCCGCCCGATTTTCTTCTCGTTGCTGCTGATCACGATCAGCTTCCTGCCGATCTTCACCCTGGCCGGGCAGGCGGGGCGACTGTTCACGCCGCTGGCCTACACGAAGACCTTCGCCATGTTCGCCGCCGCGATCCTGTCGATCACGTTGGCGCCCCCCTTGATGGTGCTGTTGCTGCGCGGGCGATTTCGCACCGAGGCCACCAATCCGGTCAGCCGGCTCCTGAGCACCGTGTATCGGCCGATCGCCGTGCTCGTGGTGCGGTTCAGGGTCGTCGTCGTGGCGGCGGCCGTCGTGCTCATGCTCGCCACGGTGCCCGTCTTCCAGCGTCTGGGCTCGGAGTTCATGCCCCCGCTCGATGAGGGCTCTCTGCTCGTCATGCCGACGACGTTTCCGGGCATCGCCATCGAGGAAGCGCGCCGGGCGCTGGTCGCGCAGGACCGCATCATCATGGGGTTCCGGGAGGTCCAGTCGGTGCACGGCAAGGCCGGCCGGGCCGAAACCGCGACGGACCCGGCGCAGCTCGACATGATCGAGTCGGTGATCGCGCTGCGCCCGCGCGATCGGTGGCCGACCCGCTACACGCCACGCTGGTACAGCGCCTACGCGCCCGACTGGGCGAAGCGGGCGGTGCTGCGGCGGGCGTGGCCCGAGCAGCAGGGGCGCACGATGGCCCAGCTCGCGCGCGACCTCGACGCGGCCCTGCGGATGCCCGGTTACCAGATGGCCATCGCTCCGCCGATTCGTACCAGGATCGACATGCTGACCACCGGCGTCCGGACGCCGGTCGGCATCAAAGTGTTTGGCGACGATCTCACGGAGATCGAGCGCATCAGCGTCGATCTGGAAGGGATGCTCCGACAGGTACCCGGGACCCGCAGCACGTTCGCCGAGCGCCAGACGGGTCGCGAGTACGTCGACATCACACCGAATCGGGAAGCCATTGCCCGCTACGGCTTGACCGTTCGCGACGTGCAGGACGTCGTCGAAGCCGCCGTGGGCGGGATGCCGGTCTCGACCGCGATCGCCGGGCGAGCGCGGTTCTCGATCAACCTGCGGCTGGCGGCCGACTATCGCTCCGATCCCCAGGCGCTCCGAGCCTTGCTCGTGCCCGTGGCCTCCACGGGCAGCCCCGTCGACCCTGCCGCCGGCGGCAATGCTGGAGCGGGCATCGGTGCGTCGGCGGGGATGGGCGCCGCGCCCGGAGCGAGTGCGTCGGGCGGCGGGATGGGGGCGATGGGCGGGAAGGCGCAGGCCGCGGCTTCGGCCGGCATGTCGGCAGGGATCGCCCAGTCGTCCATGGCGGGCAGCTCGCCGGTGGGGCCTGACCTCCTCGAGCAGTGGCGCCAGCCCGGCGCCTCGGTCCCGCTCGGGCAGCTGGCCGACGTCCGGGTGGCCACCGGCCCGCCCATGATCAAGGACGAGAACGGCGTCCTCGTCGGCTACGTGTTTGCCGACATCGATCAGACGCAACGCGACCTCGGGGGCTGGGTGAACGACGCCAAGGCGGTGGTGGCGTCCCAGTTGACGTTGCCCGCCGGCTACCGCCTGCAGTGGACCGGTCAGTACGAATTCCTGGAGGCGATGCAAGCGCGGCTTCGCGTCGTCATTCCGCTGACGCTGGTGCTGGTCGTCGCGCTGCTCTACCTCGCGATGCGCGGCTGGCCGCAGACCTTTCTCGTGCTGTCGAGCCTGCCCTTCGCCCTTGCCGGTAGCGTCTGGCTCCTGGCGTTCATGCACTACAACTTATCGACCGCCGTCTGGGTGGGCCTCATCGCCGTGGCGGGCGTGGCGGCCGAGACCGGGATCGTGATGATCGTGTACCTGGACGAAGCCTTCGTGCGCTACATGCAGGAGGGCCGCATTCTGCAGCCGTCGGATGTCGATGCCGCCGTCGTCGAGGGCGCGTCGGCGCGCGTGCGACCCCTGCTGATGACCGTGGCGACGACGGTGCTGGGCCTGCTGCCCTTGTTGTGGGAGGGCGGCGTCGGTGCCGACGTTTCGGCTCGCACGGCGGCTCCCGTCGTGGGCGGCTTGTGGTCATGCATGCTGCTCACCCTGCTCGTCCTGCCGGCGGCCTACGCCATGTGGCGTCGGGCCCAAGTGCGGTCGTCGATCCGGACGGTGCAGCCTCCCGCGGAGCCGTCTGATGGCGATGTCGCCCCGTCGCCGGGCGCCGAGGCTACACCGCCTTCGGGTTCCAACGATCGACCGGAGGAGCCGTCATGACCCGCCTGAAGCTCGCTGAGCTGACGTCAGCCTCGGGTGCACTCGTGCTGGGTGTGGGCCTCGGGGCTCTTCTGGTGCGGTCGATCGGCACGATGGCTGGACCTATCACCGTGGTCGGCGTGGCCATGCACGCGTTCGGCATGTGGGACACGCACCGCCTGGAGGCACAAGGCGGCGTGCAGAGCCCGACCTGGATCGTGGTCCTGTATTGGGTGTGCTGGCTGCTCCTGGCGGCGCTGTTGGCGCTGTTGCTGTTCTGGAGCCGCCGACAGGAGCTGCCATGAGCACGGTCTCCGCTACCGTCGCGCTCGCCTCTGCAGGTGCCCTGATCGGTCTGTCGACGGCCGACGCCCAGCGCCGGCTCGAGCAATTCGGCCCGAACGAGATCCGCCGAGAACGGGCGACGGTGCCACTGACGCTGTTGCTGCGCCAGTTCGCGAGCCCCGTGATCTGGCTG
>JBDSLU010000271.1:0-12020 GCA_039916225.1 Vicinamibacteraceae bacterium | reverse complement strand
GTAGGGAAACACGCCGAGGCAGGGTGCGCCGGTGTGCTGCTCGAGGAAGGTGCGGCCGTCGTCAAACAGCGTGCGGTCGCCGCGGAACTTGTTGATCAAAAAGCCGCGGAACAGGCGCCGCTCCTCTGCGGTCAGGAGCGCCACCGTGCCCGCCACCGAGGCGATGACGCCGCCGCGTTCGATGTCGGCGACGAGCACCCAGGGCGCCCCGAGCCGCGTCACCAGCCCGAGATTGACCAGGTCGTAGGGCCGCAGGTTCAGTTCGCTGACGCTGCCGGCGCCCTCGATGACGACGACGTCGAAGCGTCGCGCCAGCTCGTGATGCGCCTGCAGCACTTCAGCGATCAGCGTGTCGAATGCCGCGTAGTAGTCGCGCGGCGTCAGCGTCCGCCACACCCGGCCGTGCAGCACGACCTGGCTCGTGCCGTTGCCGTTGGGCTTGAGCAGGATCGGGTTCATCGCCGGCTCGGGCTCGAGCCCGCACGCTTCCGCCTGCGCAACCTGGGCGCGCCCGATCTCACCGCCGTCACGGCAGGGATAGGAATGGTTCGACATCGTCTGCGCCTTGAACGGCGCGACGCGGACACCACGCCGGCGCAGCCAGGCGCAGATCGCCGTCGTCATCCAGCTCTTGCCGGCGTTCGAGGACGTTCCGCCGACGAAGAGCGATCGGGTCGACACGGCGGGATTGTGGCTCAGGATGGCCGCGTACGTGGCATAGACTGGCGGGACGCCTTGCTGCCGAGGAGCCCTGGATGATCGCTCACGTCCTGATCCGCCGCGTCGGTCCGATCGTCGCCTGTCTCGCGCTGGCGATGCCGGCCGCGGCCCAATACTCGCGCGTCACCACCGCGCTCAATGGCGCCCAGCCCAACGGCCTCAACGGCGCCGGGGTCCTCTCCGCTGATGGACGCTTCGCGGCGTTCGAATCGGGGGCTTCGAATCTCGTCGCCGGCGACGCGAACAGCTCCACCGACATCTTCGTCCGCGACCTGCTCACGGCGACGACGACTCGCGTCAGCGTGGCGACGGACGGGTCCGAGCGCATCGGCGACAGCGGCACCGATTTCGACGCCTCGACCGACGGCAACGGGCAACTCGATATGAGCGACGACGGCCGCTATGTCGTCTTCATGTCGCGCGCCCCGCTTGCCCCAGGCGACGTCGGCTCCTGCATCTTCCTCGGCCAACCCGGCCCCTGCCCCGACATCTACCTGCGCGACCGCATCGCCAGCGCAACCACGCGGGTCACCATCGGACTCGGCGGCGCCGAGCCGAACGGCGCCAGCCACGAGCCGCGGATCAGCGGCAACGGACTCTGGGTGGTCTACGTGTCCGAGGCGTCCAACCTGGTGGCGGGCGACAACAACGACGTCGCCGACGTCTTTCTGTTCAATCGGCAGAACGGCACGACGACGCGCGTCAGCGTCGGGTCCGGTGGCGAGCAGGCGGACCTGCCGAGCAGCGGAGCGTCGATCAGCGGCGACGGCAACGTCATCGCCTTCGTCTCGGCGTCTTCGACGCTGAGCGCCGAGCCGGACACGGTGACGTGCGAGCGCGCGCCACCAGCCTGCCAGCGGCCGTTCGTCGTCGATCGCCTCGCCGGGACGACACGCCGCGTCGGGGCGCCGCCGATCGAGACCAGCCTCGTGATCATCGGGACGCCGGTGACGTTTCGGATCGACGCCGATCGGACCTTCGTCTCGCCCGACGGATCGAGCGTCGCCGTTCACGCGCGCAGCACCCCGAGCAGCCTGGTGCCAGGAACCGTGAGCGGCGCGCAGAACTGGATCTACGACCGCTCGCTCGCCCGGGTGACCTACAACGATCCGTACACGGACTTCGGCGGCTGGGACGGACGCCGCTTGACCTATCAGCGGCTGCTGCTCGGGCCCGTTGTCATCGGCACCATCGGCGTGCTCGATGTGGTCAACGGACTCGATGACCCGACGGCCACCAGCGCCGGCGCCGTGTTCGCGATCGTCGGCAACGCCAGCGCCGACGGCCGCTTCGTCCTCTTCCAGACGAACGACGGCAAGGTACCGGAGGACAGCGACGGGCAGCCGGACATCTACGTGGCCGACCGGGATACGGACGGCGACGGCATGCCCAACACCTGGGAAACGCTGTTCGGCTTGAATCCCGCCAGCCTGGCCGATGCCGCGACCGACCCCGACGGCGATGGCGCGACCAGCCTCGCCGAGTTCACGCGTGGCAGCCATCCGCGGGGCTTCCACACCCGCTACCTGGCGGAAGGCGCCGCCAACAGCTTCTTCCAGACCACCCTGAGCATCGCCAATCCCGGCACCACGGCGGCGACGGCGGTCACGCGGTTCCTCGGCGACAACGGCCGCAGCTGGTCAGGCCCCCTGGCGATTCCGGGCCGGCAGGAGCGCGTCCTGACCATCGACGGACGGTTCGCCTCGTCGTTCTCGACGGTGGTCGAATCCGATCAGCCGCTGGTCGCCGATCGCGTGATGACCTGGGGCGGCGGCTACGGCAGTCACTCCGAGACCGCCACCGCCGCGCCGTCGACGACCTGGTTCCTGGCCGAGGGGGCCACGCACGGCGCCTTCCAGTTGTTCTACCTGCTGCAGAACCCCGGCGCGACGCCGGCCCACGTCGAGGTCACCTACCTGCGGCCGACGCCGGCGGCGCCGGTCTCGGTGGCCTACACGATCGCCGCCGAGGCCCGTCTGACCATCCCGGTCGACGCCATCGCCGGCCTCGGCGCCACCGACGTCTCGGCCCGCATCGTCTCCGACGTGCCCATCCTCGTCGAGCGCTCGATGTACATGGACACGGCCAACCCGCCGCAGGTGTTCGGGGCCGGGCACGCTGGCGCCGGCGTCACCGCCACCAACACCCGCTGGTTCCTGGCGGAAGGCGCGACGGGGGGCTTCTTCGACATGTACTACCTGATCGCCAACCCGTCGACGACGCCGACCCGTGTCCGCGTGACCTACCTGCTGCCGAACGGCGTGCCGCTGGTGAAGGAGTACAACGTGGCGGCCCAGAGCCGACTGACCATCTCGGTCGACGGTGAGGACGCGCGGCTGACCGATACGCCGGTGTCGGCCATCCTCGAGTCGCTGGACGCGGTCGGCATCGTCGTCGAGCGCTCGATGTGGTGGCCGGGCCAGGGCCAGTGGACGGAGGGTCACCTGTCCGCGGGCTCGACGGCGACCTCGCTTCGCTGGGCGGTGGCCGGCGGCGTGTCCGGCCCCGGCGCCGAGACCTACGTGCTGATCGCCAACACCTCGAACGCCGCCGGCACCGCGACGCTGACCGTGCTGCGGACCCACGACGGCGCCCCGACGATCGCCACCGTCGCGTTGCCGGCGAACAGCCGGGTGAACGTGCCGGCGAGCCAGGTGGACGGGCTGCTCGAATCGGGCAGCGCCGTGTTCGGCATGCTGATCGAGAGCGACGGTCCCCAGATCGTCGTCGAGCGCGCCACCTACCTCGACTTCGGTGGCATGGTCTGGGCCGCCGGCCACGCGTCACTCGGGACGCCACTGCCCTAGCTCTGGGCCGCCCTGGCCCGCTGGCCGCGTCATCGGCGACGCCGCGCGGCCCGCGCCCCGGCCTCAGGCCTGGGCGTGCGGGCCGAGCCAGAACAGCGTGGCGTCGCCGCCGCTCGAGCGCAGCGCCACCAGGGCGTAGAGCGCCGTGGCGAAGTTGCCGAGCACGAAGATGGCGACCACCCAACCCGCCGTCCGCACCACCGACCGCTCGCGTGCGGCGATCCAGCCGGCGAACAGCGCCCCGCCGGCATAGACGTCGAGCACCGAGATGACGCCCCAGGGCATGCGCATGATCACGCGCCCCTCGCGCCACAAATCGCCGGCGACCAGCCCGTAGGTGATGGCTGCGGTCATCGTCGCCAGGCAGCCGCCGATCAGCAATCCGCGTCCAGTCATGTCGTCCTTTCCGAAGTGTCACCGGCGGCCCGGTGTCCAAAGCGGTAGTGCGCGACACCCCATTCGGTGCCGCCCGCCATGGCGAAGAGCTCGGCGCAGGCGAGGAAGAACAGTCGCCAGCGGCGGAGCACGAGCTGGCCGTCGTCACCGCCGGCGGCCAGGATGCAGGCCAGGTCGTCCCGTTGCGCGTCGAGGTTGCGGAGCCAGGCGTTGGCGGTGCGCGCGTAGTGCTCGCCGCCCCATTGCCAGCGCGCCTGGAGCGCCAACGGGCTAGGCACCGAGGGCAGCAAATCGAGGCTCGGCATCTGCCCGCCCGAGAAGAAGTGGCGGCCCATCCAGTTGTCGTCGCCGTCCGTCTCGAACGGGTAGGCGAAGCGGCGGTGGCAGAAGACGTGGACGAACAGCGCGCCCGACGGCTCGAGCCAGCTGGCGATCCGGGCCAGGAGCGCCTGGTAGTTGCGCACGTGCTCGAACATCTCGACCGAGACCACGCGATCGAAGCGGCCGGCCGGCACGTAGTGGCTGACGTCCGCCGTCTCGACGACCAGGTTGCGCAGTCCGCGACGGCGCGCCGCGGCCTCGATGAAGGCCCGCTGGGTCGCCGAGTTGGAGAGCGCGACGATGGCGCTGCCGGGGAACCGGTCCGCGAGTTCGAGTGACAGCGATCCCCAGCCGCAGCCCAGCTCGAGAATCCGCATGCCGTCGACGATGTCGGCGTGCGCGATGGTGAGCTCGAGGGCGGCTTCCTCGGCGGCCGTCAGCGTCTCGACGCCATCGCCCCACCAGGCGCAGCTGTACTTGAGCCGCGGACCGAGCACGCGCTGGAAGAACGCCGTCGGTACCTCGTAGTGCTGCGCGTTGGCCAGGGCCGGCACCAGCGCGACCTCGGACCGCGACAGCTCGCGGACGACAGCGGCCGCGGCCGCGGCATCGCTCTGCCCATGGCGGCGGCGGCCTTCGTCACGGAGCCGGCGGGCGCACGCCTGCCTGATGCCCCATCGCAGGACCGGATCGGGCAGCCAACCGCCTTCGGCCAGCTGGATCGCCGCGTTGAGCGCCGTCATCGACGCCCCTCGGCGAGCGCGTCGGCGCGCGGCGGCCACGGCACGAACGCGCTGGTGGTGCGCTGGTAGGCGCGATAGGCGTCGCCGCGGCTGCGCATCGCTTGCGCTTCGGTGGGCGGGATGCCCGTAACTCGGGTGATGGTGTAGCCCATCGCCGCGACAGCAGCCAGCGGCACCCACCACAGCGGCGAATACACGGCGAGCGCCGCGTAGCCCCACCAGTGGAGCCACTCGAAGAAGTAGTTCGGATGACGCGAGTAGCGCCACAGGCCGACCTGGCAGACCTGGCCGCGATGCCGGCGGTCGGCGCGGAACGCCGCCAGCTGGCGATCGGCGATGGCCTCGCCGCCGAGACCGATCAGCCAGATGGCGACGCCGGCGGCATCGAGCCAGCCCCACGGCATCGCGTTGCGGCCCGCCGCCAGCATCGGCAGGGCGAAGAGGACGGCGGCCAGGGCCTGGAGCTGGAAGAACCGCAGCATCCGGCGATCGGTATCGGCTCCCCACTCCCGGCGCATGTCCTGGTAGCGGCCGTCTTCCGCCTCGCCGGCGACGCGGACCCACAGGTGGAGGCCGAGCCGCAGGCCCCACGCCGCGGCGAGCCCGGCGACGAGCAGTCGACGCGGCCAGGCACCGTCGGCGGCGAGCGCGAACGCCGCGCCGAGCCCGCCGGTCGCGAACGACCAGCCGACGTCGACGATGCCGGCGTTGCGCGTCCGGCGCTGCACGAGCCACAGCGCCGCCATCGATGCGGCGGCGACGGCCCATCCGGTCAGCACGACCAGGGGCAAGCTCACGCTACAGCTCCAGGTGTCCAGCGCATGTCAGATCGCCGCCGGCCGTCGCACGACGTGCGCAGCCACGTGATTCCAGGGCGCGGCGGCATGCCGCAACGGCCGCGTCAGGAGCATCTGCACGACGCTGGTGCAATGCTCGGCGAACCCGGCCTCGCAGTAGGCCAGATAGAACTCCCAGAGCTTGATGAAACGCTCGTCGTAGCCGAGCCGAAGGGCGTCCTCGCGTCGCTCGAGGAACGCCTCGCGCCACAGGCGAAGCGTGCGCGCGTAGTGTGGCGACAGGTCCTCGACGTGCAGGACGCTGAGATCGGTGCCGGCGCCGATCGCCTGGGCGATGGCGCCGAGTGAGGTCAGCGCGCCGCCCGGAAAGACGTAGCGCTGGACGAAATCGGCCGAGCGCAAGTAGCTGCGATAGCGATACTCCGGCAGGACGATGCCCTGCAGCAGCATCTGGCCGCCCGGCGCGAGTCGCGCGGCGCAGGCCGCGAAGTAGTCCGGGAGGTAGCGGGCGCCGACGGCTTCGATCATCTCGATCGACACCAGCCGATCGTAGGTCCCGCGCAGGTCGCGATAGTCGTCGAGGCGCACGGAGACGCGATCGGCGAGACCGGCGGCGGCGACCCGCGCCGTCGCAACGTCGAACTGGGCTCGCGACACCGTCGTCGTCGTCACGTGACAGCCGTAGCGGCTGGCCGCGTGGATCGCGAAGCTCCCCCACCCACCACCGACTTCGAGCACCCGATGGTCGGCGTCGAGCGCCAGCTTGCGGCAGACGAGATCGAGCTTGGCCACGCTCGCCTCGCGCAGCGACGCGTCCTGGCGTTCGAAGACGCCGCACGAGTAGGTCATCGTCTCGTCGAGGAAGAGCGCGAACAGGTCGTTGCCGAGGTCGTAGTGCTCGCGAATGTTCCGCCGGCTGCCCTTGCGGCTGTTGCGGCGCAGACGGTGGGTCAGCGTCGACGGCAGGTTGACCAGGCGGGCCAGCGGCGAGTCGAAGCGATCGGCGGCATCGAGGTTGGCGGCGAGGATGCGCAGCACCGCCGGCAGATCGTCGGTCGTCCACTCGCCGCGCAGGTAGGCCTCGGCCCCGCCCAGCGAGCCGCCCAGCACCAGCCGGCGGAAAGCGGCACCGGAGGCCACGGTGATGGTGGCGGCGAGGTCGGCGCGGCCGGCGCCCCCGAACGTCTCGCGCTTCTGGCCGTCGGCGACGGTGAGCCGGCCGTGCGTCAGCCGGGCGAGCCCCCGCCGGGCGATCGCGTCACACCAGCTGCTGGTCCACTGCGACACCACGTCGGCGGTCATCGCGCCTCTCCCGACGTGGCGGGCGATCGCGGATGGGCGTGGAACGGCGCACCGCGCCACCACAGCTTCAGCGCCTGCCAGTAGATGCCAGCGACGACCTGGGCGGTCTGGGCGGGAAAGCGCACCAGCACGCCGGCGAGCGTCCGGCCTTCGATCGGACGGCGGCGCAGCGTCAGCGTTGCCGTGAACACCGGCGCGCTGGCCGCCTCCGGCACGCCCTGGCTCCGTGCCGTGATCTGCACCCCCAGCGCCGGGCCGGGCCGGCCGATCCGCCAGTCGTAGTCCAGCGTCATCGGCAGGAAGGGCGAGACGTGGAACGCCTTCTCATGGCGCGCGACGGTGTCGGCCGCATCGCCCTCACCCGCCGTCAGCACGTACTGGTGCCGCTCACCCCACGGGGTGTTGGTGACGTCGGCGACCACCGTCTCGACGTGATCGCCGGTGACGTCGAAGCAGTAGAAGAGACTGAGCGGGTTGAACACGTAGCCGCCGTATCGAGGATGGGTGAGCAGGCGAATCGGTCCCTCGGGCCGGGTGCCGGTGCGGCTGGCAACGAGGTCGCGGACGGCGTCGGCGAGCGGCACCTCGGCTGGGCCGAGGTGATCGGCGCGCCGCACCCAGGCCAGCGCCGGCCGCGTCGTCGACCAGCACCAGCGGCGGCGAAACACGTCGTCGAGCTCGTCGAGATCGAGGTAGAGCATGGCCAGCGGAAAACGAAAAGCGTGCGGGACATCGCCCTGACGCCGGTGAGCGACCCAGCCTTCGTAGAAACAGCTCTCCATCAGTCGAGTCCTTCCCCGAAGGCCGCCGTGACGGCCAGGGCGCTGCGGACGCCGTCCTCGTGGAAGCCGTAGCCCCAGTAGGCGCCGCAATACGACGTGCGGTGGCGACGAATCAGGGCGTCGTGCTGCGTCTGCGCCGCGATGCGGGCGGCGCTGAAGATCGGGTGCGCGTAGGTGTAGCGCGCGATCTCCGCACCGGGGGCGATCGCCGTCGCGGGGTTGAGGGTCACGCAGTACTCGTGCTCCGTCTGGAGATGCTGCAGGCGGTTCATGTGGTAAGTGACGACCGGCAGGGCGTCGGCTCCGGCCGGCACTCGGTAGTTCCAGGACGCCCAGGCCCGGCGGCGCCGCGGCAGCCAAGTGGCGTCGGTATGCAGCACGGCGGTGTTGGTCGCGTAGGGGAACGCACCGAGGAGGCGTCGCTCCTCCATCGAGGGATCGTCGAGGAGCGTCAGCGCCTGATCCGCGTGACAGGCGAGCACGACCTCGTCGAAGCGCTCGACGCCGCGGACACTGGCGACGTCGACGTGATCGGCGTGGCGGCGGATGCGGGACACCGGCGTCGACAGCCACACCCGCGCCGCGGATCGATCGAGGATGGCGTCGACGTAGCGGGCGCTGCCGCCTCGCACCACCTTCCACGTCGGCCGGTCACGCAGCTGCATCAGCCCGTGATTGGCGAAGAAGGTCAGGACGAAGCCGATCGGGAACTCGAGGAACGTGCCGGTCGGACACGACCAGATCGAGGCGCCCATCGGCAGCAGGTAGTGCTCGCGGAATCGCTGCCCATAGCCATGGGCGTCGAGGAAGGTGCCGACCGAGGCGTCACCGGCGCCAGCCGCCTGGGCGGCTCCGTCGCGATTGAAGCGGGCGATGTCGCGCAGCATGCCGAGGAACGGCGGGCTGACGACCTGTCGACGATCGGCGAACAACCCGTTCAGTGAGGTGCCGTTGTATTCGAGGCCGGTGCGGTCGCAGCGGACGCTGAAGCTCATTTCGGTGTCGCGGCTGGCGACGCCGAGGCGATCGAGGAGCCCGGTGAAGGATGGATAGGTCCGGTCGTTGAAGACGATGAACCCGGTGTCGACGGCGACGGCACCCTGCGGCGTGGCGACGGACACGGTGTGGGTATGGCCGCCGGGATAGTTCTCGCTCTCGAAGACCGTCACGTCGTGACGGCGGGCGAGGAGCATGGCAGCCACCAGCCCGGAGACGCCGCCACCAATGATTGCCACTCGCACCTGACCATCGTCGAGGGCGCGTCCAGGGTTCGTCAATGAAATGTCCTGGACAAAGCATGGACATAGACAGGACAGCACCACTTGGCCTACTGTGGCGCCGATGTCCGAGTCGCGCTACCCAATCGGCGCCGTCGCAGTTCTGACCGGGCTGACAGTCGACACGCTGCGCGCCTGGGAGCGCCGCCACCGCGTGGTCACGCCGGCTCGCGACGATCGTGGCCGCGTCTACGGAGACGCCGACGTGCGCCGGCTGCAGCTGGTGGCGGCCGCCGTCGCCCGCGGCCACGCCGTCGGACGTCTCGCCCGGCTCGACGACGACGCCCTGACGGCGCTGCTGCACACGCCCAATCCGGTGCCCGGGGCGGCCTTGCCCGCCGATCCGGCGTCGGCGCCGCGCCGCGCGCGCCGCAGCGTCAGCGCGCCGGAGCCGCTGCCCAGCCTGGGTGCGCCGCTCGGACGGGTGCTCGCGGCGCTGCGCCGGTTCGACGCCACCGAGGTCGAGCGGGAGATCGGCCGGGTGGCCGCCGCCCTCCCGCCGCGCGATCTCGTCCACGCGTGGGTCCTGCCGCTGATGCGGCAGACCGGCACGGAGTGGCACGACGGGCGGCTGTCCACGGCGCAGGAACACCTGCTGTCGGCGGTCCTGCGCAGCCTCCTCGGCGGCGTCATCCGCGCCATGCCGCACGCCCCGAAGCGCCCCAACCTGTTGATGACCACGCTGCCGCGCGACAAACACGAGTTCGGCATCCTCGGCGCCGCGCTGCTGGCGACGTTGGCCGGCGTGCGGGTCACCTACCTCGGTGTCGAGCTGCCGGCGGATGAGGTCGTCGACGCGGCGCGACGGAGCGGGGCGTCCGCGGTCGTGCTTGGCCTCACCTACACGGACGCGCGGGCCCGGGCGGCAGCCGACATCGACCGGATCGCGCGTCGCCTGCCGGCCGGCATCGAGCTGTGGCTGGGCGGGGCCCTGGCCACCGATCTCCACGCCGCCGCCCCCAAGGCGGTGGTCTGTCGCGATCTGACCAGCTTCGAGGGGGCACTGGCGCGACTGGGCGGACGTCTGTGACACTGTCGACGCCTGGCGCGGTGTACGCCGATGTCGTTACAGCTCGACCGTCGGCGGAGCCACGTGTCGTGCAAGCCCACGAGGGCGGAGGTAGTCGATGTCCCGCTTTCAGAAGATCCTCGCCGCGGTCGACTTCAGCGACTCGACGCCGGACGCGCTGGACGCCGCCCTGGCCTTGGCGACCGTCGACGCCAGCAGCCACATCCATCTGCTCCATGTCGTGCCCAGTCCGGTGCCACCCTTGTGGACGGACGAGATGCCGCCTCTCGATCTGCAGGCCATCGAACAGTCGCTGACCGACAGCGCGCTGAAGCAGCTGGCGACGCTCGCGGTGAGCCGGGCCCTGGACCCGGCCAGCGTCACATCGGCGGTGGTGGTCGGGCCGGCGGCCCACGAAATCGTCCTCTACGCGGAGGCGCACGGCGTCGACGTCATCGTCCTGGGCTCGCACGGGCACGGCCTCGTCCGACGGTTCCTGCTCGGCAGCGTCGCGGACAAGATCGTCCGGCAGGCTCCCTGCGCGGTCCTCGTGGTGCCGCATCAGACGCTGCGTGGTGGCTCCGCGTTACCGCCGGCATCCAGCACACCGGCCATCCCGTAGCCGTGCGCTTCGCGGATCGCATCGAAGCCGGACGCGCGCTCGCCGCCAGGCTCGCCCACTACGCCAATCGCCCCGACGTGGTCGTGCTCGGCCTGCCCCGCGGCGGCGTGCCCGTCGCCGCCGAAGTGGCCCGTGCGCTCGCCGCGCCACTCGATGTCCTGCTCGTGCGCAAGCTCGGCGCGCCCGCTCAGCCGGAGCTCGCCATCGGCGCGATCGCCGAAGACGGCGTCACGCTCGTCAACGAGGACGTCCTGCAGGGCCTCGGCCTGGGCCTCGACGCGATCGATCGGGTCATCGCCGACGAGCAGACCGAGTTGGAGCGGCGGCTGCGCGCCTACCGCGGCGATCGCGCGGCGGTCTCCGTTGTTGGCCGCAGCGCCATCCTCGTCGACGACGGGCTGGCAACCGGGGCCTCGATGGATGCCGCCTGCCAGGTGGTCGCCGCCCGCGGCGCGACGCGCGTGATCGTCGCCGTGCCCGTCGCGGCGCAGGAGGCGTGCGATCGCCTGCGCGCCATCGCGCACGAGGTGGTGGCGGTGTCGACGCCCTCGCCCTTCTGGGCCGTCGGCGCCTGGTATGCCCACTTTCAGCAGACTACGGATGAGGAGGTGGTCGACGCTCTTGCCACCGCCACCCGATCAGCGCGGTAACATCGCAGGGCGCCCTGCAGGGAGGTTCCGATGTTCTCGCGCTCTATTCCGCTCCGTCGTCCGCTCGCGCTCGTCGCCGCATTGCTGCTCTCGGGTCTGCCGGCGCTCGCCGCTGCCGAGCCGCCCGTCCCGCCGGCTCGTCCGGCCACACCCATCGCCGACAGCGCGGCGCGGGCCGCGCTCGCGCAGCGCTACGGTCGCGGCCGCGGCAACAGCGACGCCCTCAAGTGGACCGGCTTCGGCCTGCTGGCCGGCGGAGCCGGCCTGATCGCCGTTGGCGCGGTTCTCGACGACACCGACTGCTTCGAGACCGACATCTCGAGTGGCGACTGCCGCAACGCCCGGCGCGGCGCCTTCCTCGCCGGAGGCATCCTGGCCGGCGTGGGGGTCGGACTGCTGGTGATGGCCAGTCACGATGACGACGGCGGGCGTGGTCGCGGCAGGGGCCGCGGGCGCGGCCGCTACACCGAGGTCGGCGTCAAGGGCGGTCGCGCGGTGGTGCAGGAACGGATCGTCTTTTAGTCGGCGGCCTGCCTCTCACGGCCGGCCGCGGGTCGCGCCCTAGGCGTGCGGCCTGCTATTCGCGGCGCTGGG
>JBDSLU010000270.1:0-6359 GCA_039916225.1 Vicinamibacteraceae bacterium | reverse complement strand
GCTTCAAAATGGCGATGAGACTCAGCGACGGTAGCGGCAGGTAGGCGTCCAGCGCCCGCATGATCGGCGTCAGCAGCCCCAGCATCTTGATCTGGAACAGCCCGAAGGTGCGGCGGCGCAGCACCTTGCCGTTCAGGAACCAGGCGATGGTGCCGACGCGGTTGAAGCGCAGGATGCGCTCGACGTCGAGGCCGGCGGCCGCGGCGGCGGCGGTCAGCGACGCCTCGGTGTAGCGCCGCTGGTGCCCGAGCGCCTCGTCGAGAGTGCCGAAGTTCGACGGCCCCTGCGGCACCAGGATCACGGCGCGGCCATCCGCCGCCAGCACCGATCGGATGTTGATCAGCGCCTGCACGTCGTCGGCGACGTGCTCGATGACGTTCAGGCACAGCACGGTGTCGTAGCCGCCCGCCCTGGCCGGGAACGAGGCGGCGTCGCTGACGTCACAGGACTCGACCGAGAGGTAGGGCCGGTCGGTGCGCAGCGCCGACAGGGTGCGCAGGTAGAGCGGGTTGACGTCCGAGGCGACGAAGGCCGTCCGCGGCACCAGGTGCAGCGTCAGGTTGCCGACGCCGGCGCCGATCTCGAGAACGCGCTGCCCGCAGAAGGGCCGGACCGTGTCGGCCATCCAGGCGTTGAAGCGCGGCGCGTGGCTCAGGCGGGCCAGCATCTGGCTGCCGTAGGCGTCGCGGACATAGATCTCGTCCGACAGCGTGAAGCGCGCGATGGCCCACAGGGCCTTGAAGCCGTCGCGCCAGTTGATCTTCTTGCCTTCCTGATAGGTGCGGCCCGAATAGCTGATCGGCACCTCGAAGATGCGCGCCTGTCGCTTGGCCAGCTTGATCGTCAGCTCCGGCTCGAGCCGGAAGTCGTTCGACTGGATCGGGATCGACTTCAGGAGATCGGTGCGGACGGCCTTGTAGCACGTCTCCATGTCGGTCAGGTTCAGGTTGGTGGCGAGGTTACAGAGGAACGTCAGGAACTTGTTCCCCAGCTGGTGCCGGTAGAGGAGGACGCGGCGCACCTGGCCGCCGGCGAACCGCGAACCGAACACCGCGTCGGCGAGCTCGTCGACGAAGACCTGGACGATGTGCAGCAGATCGCGCGGGTGGTACTCGAGGTCGGCGTCGTGGATGACGCACAGCTCGCAGGTCGCGGCGGCCAGCGCGGTGCGGATGGCGGTGCCTTTGCCGCCGTTCCGCTCGTGCCGCAGGAACCGCCACGACAGCCGCGAGCCGGCCCGCGAGGCGGCGAAATCGGCGAGCACCCGCGGCGTGCCGTCCTTCGAGCAGTCGTCGACGACGATCACCTCGACCCGCTCCAGGAACGGACTGTCGGCGAGCACCTCGAGGCGGCCGAGCGATTCGGCGACCAGGTACTGCTCGTTGTAGACGGGGACGAGGACGGACAGGGACGTCAACGGTCTCAACCCCACTGCTCGTGCCACGCCTGGAACATCAGCACCGGCCACAACCGGAGCTCTTCCGACTCACCGGACAGATGGCGCCGCCACGCCGCGTGGATCACCGAGGCGTCGAAGCCGGCGCCGGCCTCGAGCGCCGCCGGGGCGAGCAGCGGCTCGGCCCAGTCGCGCAGCGGCCCGCGCAGCCAGTCGCCAACCGGCATCGCGAACCCGGTCTTGGGCCGATCCATGAGCGACGCCGGGACGTGCCGATCGACGATCCGCCGCAGCAGCCACTTGCCACGGCCATCGCGCAGCCGACTCGAGAGCGGCAGCCGCCAGACGAAGTCGACCAGGCGATGATCGAGCAGCGGCGCCCGGGCCTCGAGGCTGGATGCCATGCTGGCCCGGTCGACCTTCACCAGGATGTCGTCGGACAGGTAGCTGGTGAGGTCCTGGAAGATCATCTGCTCGGCGACGCTGGGCACGACCAGGCCGGCGGCTTCGCCATCGGCCCACGACACCGGCACCGTCGCGCCCGGCAAGGCGAGCGTCGGCCGATCCCATTGCGCCATCAGGATGCCGTAGACCTCGTCGACGTCGCGCGCCTCGAGCAGCCGCGTCAGCTTGCGCAGCTTGTCGCCGGGCAGGCGCTGCCGGGCGTGCGCCGGCAGGAAACGCTGCCCGACGGCGTAGGCGGCGTTCCAGACGCGCGGGCTGACCCGTCCGCCGATCGCCGCCCCGCCGCGCCGCAGCAGCGGCGGCAGCGGCGCAATCTTGCGCCACGCCCGCTCCGCCCACAGATGGCGCGTGTAGCCGCCGAACATCTCGTCGCCGCCGTCGCCGGACAGCGCCACCGTCACGTGCCGGCGAGCCAGCGCCGAGACGATCGTCGTCGGGATCTGGGACGAGTCGGCGAACGGCTCGTCGTAGATCGTCGGCAGGCGCGGCACCATCGCCAGCGCGTCCTCGGGCGTCACGTAGAGCTCGGTGTGCTCGGTGCCGAGGTGCCTGGCGACTTCCGCCGCGATGTCCGCCTCGTTGTAGTGCGGATCGCGGAAGCCGATGCAGAACGTCTTGACGCGGGCGCCACTCTCGGCCTGCATCAGGGCGACGATCGCGGTCGAATCGATGCCGCCGGACAGGAACGCGCCGAGCGGCACGTCGCTGATCATGCGGCGGCGCACGGCGTCGCGCAGCAGGTCTTCGCACTGCGCGATCGCCTCGGCGTCGGTCGGCGCCGCGGCCCCGGCGCGGCGCGCTTCGAGTGCCGATTCGACGACGCTGCGCGCGCGCCAGTACGGCTCGACGTGCGCGTCGCCGGAGGCAGTGAGCCGGGCGACATTGCCGGGCGGGAGCTTGGCGATGCCGCGATAGATCGAGGCGGGCGCGGGAATGCAGGCCAGGCGCAGCAGCGCCGCCACCGCGTCGCGATCGATGGCCGTCGGGCAGCCCGGATATCCGCGCAGGCTCTTCAGCTCGGAGCCGAAGATCCAGGCCCCGTCGGCGGCGCGCCCGTAGTAGAGCGGCTTCTTGCCGAGCCGATCGCGGACCAGCCACAGGACGCGGTCGCGGGTGTCCCACACCGCCATGGCGAACATGCCCCACAGCTCGGGCAGCGTCTCGCGCACGCCGTGCCGGGCCATGCGCTCGAGGATGACCTCGGTGTCGGAGCCGCCGCGGAACGCCACGCCGTCCCGCTCGAGCCCGGCACGCAAATCGCGGTAGTTGTAGATCTCGCCGTTGAAGACGATGACCAGCCGGCCGTCCGCCGATCGCATCGGCTGATGCCCGGCCGGCGACAGGTCGACGATGGCGAGCCGCCGGAACCCGAGGGCGACGCCGGCCGGCGCATCGACGTAGTCACCGGCGTCGTCGGGCCCGCGATGGACCAGCGGCGCCGTCATCGCCTGGACATCGCGGCGCAGCGCGTCCTCGGCGCCGCCGCCCCGCCGCCACAGGCCACTCAGGCCGCACATGACGCCGCGCCTCCGGCCGCGCGGCGCAGGACGTCGGCGACGAGCGGCGCCGTCCGATGCATCGCGTAGTGGGCGTCGACGTGGGCCCGGCCGGCGGCGCCGAGGCGGGCCCGCAGCGCCGGGTCGTCGATGAGGCGATCGAGCGCCGTGACCCATTCCGCCTCGCTCGAGGCGAGCAGCCCGGTCTGGCCGTCGAGCACGATCGCCGGGTTGACGCCGACCGGTGACGCGACGGCCGGCCGGCCGCAGGCGAGGTATTGCACCAGCTTGAAGCCGCATTTGCCGCGCGACCAGGCGTCGTCGGCGAGCGGCATGATGCCGATGTCGAAGCCGGCGATGTCGGCGGCCTCGCCGTTCTCGATCCACGGCCGCTCTTCGCATGGGAACGGCCACGATCGCAGGCCCGGCGTCACCCCGACCAGCACGACCCGGGCGCGGCCACCGGCGCAGACGCGGGCCAGGGCCGGCGCGACCACGTCGAGCGCCGCCGCCGTCGAGGGCGAGCCGATCCAGCCGATCACCGGCGGCCCGCCGGCGGGCGGCGGCACCACCGGATAGCGCTCGAGATCGACGACCGACGGGATGATCGCGACGTCGCGGGCGCCGGCCGCCCGGGCCCGGGCGGCCAGGTAGGCATTGCCGGCGACGACGACCGCCGCGCCGGCCATCACGCGATCGATCTTGGCGCCGAGGAACCGGCGGACCAGCGCCGAGCGATGGCGATCGTAGCGATGGAAGACGGCGTCGTCGTACTCGACGACCCGGGGCGGACCGCCGCGCAGCAGCAGGTGCTCGAGCCGCGCCGGCAGGAACGGCATCAGCTCGTACTCGATCCAGAGGACGTCGTAGCGGTGCCGGGTCGCCGCCGCCCGGATCCGCCCAAGGATGGCCGCCCACAGCCGCCGCACCGGGTAGCCGCCGCTGGTCTGGCGCCGGCCCAGGTCTTCGCCCGCCAGGAGCGGCGCGGCCGTCACCCGGATGCCGGCGGCGGCGAGGTCCGGGAAATATTGGTACATCCGGACCCGGCTGCTCGCGCCGCGAGAGGCATACCGGCTGAGCAGGAGCACGTCGAGGGTCGGCTTCACGGAGGGAAACGTCAGGCGGACGCCGCGCGCGGCGTGCAAAACGGAAGGATATACTACCGACCGCCGTGCGAGCCTTGGTCACTGGCGCCACTGGCGCGATCGGCCCCGCGACGGTTCGAACCCTGCTGACCTCGGGCGCCGTGGTGCGGGCTTTCGGCCGCCTCGACCGTTTTCGCGATCAACCCGACCGCCGGCCGGACTGGCCTGCCGAGGTCGAGCTCGCCGACGGCGACGTGACGCGCCCGGAGACCGTGGCGGCGGCCATGCCCGGGGTCGACGTCGTCATCCACCTGGCCGCCCTCCTCCACGTCGTGAATCCGCCCCCCGGCCACGATCGGCTCTATCGGAGCATCAACGTCGACGGGACCCGCGCCGTCGCCGAGGCTGCGGCAGCCGCCGGCGTGCGCCGGTTGGTGCTCGCCAGCACCACCGCCGTCTACGGTCCGACCGGCGAACAACCGGCATCCGAGGACACCGCGCCGGCGCCGGACTCCTGGTACGCCGAATCGAAGCTCGAAGCCGAGCGCGCCGCTCGCGCCGTCGGCCGGCAGACCGGCCTGGACATCGTCATCCTCCGTCTGAGCGCCGTCTACGGACCGCGCGTGCGCGGCAACTACCGCCGGCTGCTCGGGGCGATGGCGCGCGGCCGCTTCGTCTCGATCGGCCCCGGCCACAACCGCCGCAGCCTGGTCGCCGATGAGGACGCGGCGCGCGCCTTCGAGCTTGCCGCCCGTCATCCGGCCGCGGCGGGCCAGACGTTCAACGTCGCCGACGGACCGGCCCACACCGTCGAGGAAATCCTCGCCGCCATGTCGGCGGCGGTGGGACGGCCGCAGCCGCGCTGGCATCTGCCGAAGGGTCTGGCCCGCGTCGTAGCCGCGGCCGGGGACATCGCCGGCAGCGCCGTCGGCCGCCGCCCCGGCCTGCGGCCGTCGGTCGAGAAGTACCTCGAGGAATCGGCCGTCGACGCGTCGCGGATCTGCGACGTCCTCGGCTTCCAGCCGGAGCTCGATCTCACCGCCGGCTGGCGGATGACGGCCGAGCGCCTGCGGGCCTCCGGCGAGCTACCGCCCCTCGACGGGGCGGCGCTGGTGCGGACGTGAGCCCGGCAATCCTGCTGGCCGTCGCCCTGCTCAGCGCCGGGCTGTCGTGGATCCTCGTGGCGATCGTCCGCGACCTCGCCGTGCGGCGCGGCCTGCTCGACATGCCCAACCCGCGCAGCTCCCATGCGCGGCCGACGCCGCGGCTCGGCGGGCTCGGCCTCATCGCCGCGATCCTCGCCGCAACCGCCCTGGCTGGCGCGCTCGGCGCCGACGTCGGCCAGGCGCCGACGCTCGTCGCGCTCGGCCTCAGCGTGGCGCTCGTCAGCCTCGTCGACGACGTGCGCGGGCTGCCGGTGCTGGCGCGGCTGGCGGTGCACCTCGGGGCCGGCGCCGCAGCCGTGGTAACCCTCGGGCCGCTCGACGTGATCCGCAACCTCGGCATCGCCGATCCGCAGACCGCGCTGACGCTCGACCGCGGGCTGACCATCCTGTGGATCGCCGGCTTCATGAACGCCTTCAACTTCATGGATGGCATCGACGGCATCGCCGCCGGCCAGGGTGCGGTCGCCGGCGCAGCCACGGCGAGCATCGGCTGGATGCTCGACGTGCCCGCCCTCACCGTCCTGGGCACGGCGCAGGCGGCGGCATGCCTCGGCTTCCTGCGGCACAACTGGCCGCCGGCGACAATCTTCATGGGCGACGCCGGCAGCGCCTTCCTCGGCTTCCTGATCGCGGCCGCCCCGATCGCCGCCCCGACGACCGCGGCGCCGCCCTACGGCCTGTTCGCGTTCGCGATGCTCGTCTGGCCGTTCGTGTTCGATACGACGCTGACGTTCATCCGCCGCGCCACCCG
>JBDSLU010000269.1:0-12539 GCA_039916225.1 Vicinamibacteraceae bacterium | reverse complement strand
CGGGCCCGCCTCCGTGCCGACGTGTGACGGCTTGACCAGGGAAGGGTGGGCCAGTAGGCTCCGGTTGCCATGATGCCAAAGCTCCTCCTCGCTGACGACAGCATCACCGTCCAGCGGGTCATCGCGCTGACGTTCCAAGGCGAAGGCATCGAGGTCATCGCTGTCGGGGACGGGGATCTGGCCGTCGCCGCCATCGACCGCGAGCGTCCCCAGAGCGTGCTCGCCGACCTCAGCAGGCCCGGCCGCGACGGCTACGCGGTGGCCGAGTACGTCAAGCGCTCGCCGGAGCTGTCGAAGGACATCCGTGTCGTGCTGCTCACCGGCGCGGCCGAGCCGGTCGAGGAAGCCCGCTCGCGCGAGCTGGGCATCGACGGCGTCCTCTCCAAGCCTTTCGAGCCGCACGTGGCTACCGCCCTGGTGCGTCGGCTTCTGAGTGAGCCGCCCATTGCGCCCGGCTTCCGCACCGTCGTGCTCGACGGGGCCGGCGCCCCGGCCGAGACCGCCGCGCCGGCGGCTGGCGGGCCTCCGCCGCTGCCGGTCGCCGCAGCCACGCCGGTTGACAACACCATCGCCGTCGACGACTACTTCCGGCGGCTGGACGAAGCCCTGGCCACCGCCGGCCTGTCCACCGCGCCGGACTCGGTCGGGGACCTCGCGGCGATTGCCGTGCCGCGCGACCGATCGACCGACGCCGAGACGATGATGATCCCGCGCCTGGCTGCGGCCGTCCCGGTCGATGCCAGCGCTGAGGACGACGCCGACGCTCCCAAGCTGGTGGACGCGTTCTCGGCGATGCTCGACGCCGAAGAAGGACGCGCGGCCGGGTTCGTCGCCGGCCCGATCGAGATGGAGGGCGCCCCCGCGCCGGTGCACCAGCCGGCCGTCGAGTGGACGCCCGGCCAGGCCGCCGCGCCAGTCGAGGCGGCTGCCGAAACCGTCGCGTTCCAGGCCGTCGCGGCCGAGGCCGCGGAAGAGGCCAGCTCCGAGGTGGCGAGCGCCGAGGCTGCGGACGCCGCGGCGCCGGGCGCGGAGACGAGTGCCGGCCCGATCAGCGTCAACCTGGCGATCGTCGACGCCGCGGCAGCCGCGCCCGTCGACGACGACCTGGCGGTGGACGTCGCGGAGGTCGCCGACGCGGCGGCCACCGTCATGATCACGCGCCCGCTGCTGGTCGTGTCGCCGCCGGTAGCGGCCGCCGAACCGGCCAGCGCCGCGTCCGATGCCGAACCGGTGGCGATGACCGCGCCATCCGCGTCGCCTGCAGCCTTGCGTGCCGACGCGCCCGATCACTCGGTGCTCGACGGGCTCGATCTCGACCAGTTCGCCGATGCCGTGGCGCAGAAGATCCTGCATCGCCTGACCGACGCCCGCATCGACGCCATCGTGTCCGAGCGCGTGCTCGAGATCGCCGAGCGCCTGGTGCGCGAGGAGATCGAGCGCATCAAGAGCGACGCCCAGTAGCCGCGGTCGGCGATCCGCGTCGTCGAGGCCGATCCATGCGCAAGGCATTCCGGATGTCCGTCCATCCCGGCTGCGAGGACGAGTACGCTCGCCGCCACCAGCCGATCTGGGCCGATCTCGAGGCGCTCCTGCGCGCGCACGGCGTCCGCGAATACAGCATCTTCCTCGACCCCGAGACGCGCGACCTGTTTGGCTTCGCCGAGATCGAGGACGAGGCGCGCTGGAACGCCATCGCCGACACCGAGGTCTGCCGCCGCTGGTGGACGTCGATGGTGCCACTGATGCCATCGCACCCGGACCACCGTCCGGTCTCGCGCGACCTCACCGAAGTGTTCCGGCTCGATCCCACGCCGTGAGCGGCACGCACGTCGCCATCGACCTCGGTGCCGGCAGCGGCCGCGCCTTCCTCGGCCGCGTCGACGACGCCGGGCTGTCGCTCCAGGAAATCCATCGCTTCACCTACGGGCCGCGGACCAGCGCCGGGCACCTGCGCTGGGACATGACGGCGCTGCACGCCGGCCTGAGTATGGGACTCGCCGCCGCACGGGCTGCCGCCGCTGCGTCGGGGCGCGACGTGTCGAGCGTCGGCGTCGACTCGTGGGGCGTCGATTACGGGCTGATCGACGCGGCCGGTCGCCTCGTCGAGGAGCCGATCGCGTATCGCGATCCGCGCACCGACGGCGTGATGGACGCGGTCCTCGCGCGCGTGCCGCGGTCCGAGATCTTCGCCCGCACCGGCATCCAGTTCCTCCCCATCAACACCATCTACCAGCTCGCCGCGCACGTTCGCGACGGGCTGCCCGCCGACGCCGCCGGCATCCTGATGCTGCCGGATCTGTGTCACCTGTTCCTGAGCGGCTCGCGCAGCGGCGAGTACACCGACGCCTCGACGACGCAGCTGCTGAACGCGACGACGCGCCAGTGGGACGACGAGCTGTTCACGCGCCTCGGACTGCCGCGGGCGCTGATGCCGTCGCTGGTCGATCCGGGCGGAGACCTCGGCGCGATCAGGCCCGCGCTCCAGGCCGATCTCGGTGGCGCGCCGATCCGCGTCGTCGTGCCGGCGACGCACGACACCGCCAGCGCCGTGGTCGGCACGCCCCTCACGCCGGGCTGGGCCTACATCTCGTCGGGGACCTGGTCGCTGGTCGGCGTCGAGCGGGCGACGCCGCTTCTCACCGCGGCCGCCGAAGCCGAGAACTTCACCAACGAGGGCGGCGCCGGCGGCACGATTCGCTTCCTCAAGAACGTGATGGGCCTGTGGATCCTCGAGGGCTGTCGGCGGGAGTGGGGCAGCGCGGCGCCAGACATCGACGCGCTGGTCGCCGGCGCCGCGGCCCGGCCAGGACCGGTCGGCGTCATCGACGTCGACGACTTCGGTCTGCTCAACCCGCCGAGCATGATCGCCGCGATCCACGCGCAGCTCACGGCGACGGGACAGCGCCTGCCCGAGACGCCGATCGAACTGGCCCGCGTGGTCTTCGACTCGCTGGCGCTCGGCTACGCCCGCGTCGTCGCGGCCATCGAGCACCTCACCGGTGCGTCGATCGCGGGGATCCACGTGGTCGGCGGCGGCTCGCGCAACGCCTTCCTCAATCAGGCCACCGCGGACGCCACCGGCAAGCCGGTGCTGGCCGGGCCGGTCGAAGCCACCGCCGCCGGCAACGTGATTGTGCAGGCCATCGCGGCCGGCAGCTTGGCCTCGATCGCCGAGGGACGCGCCGCCATCGCTCGCGCGGTGTCGTTGCGACGCTACGAGCCGGTGGCGTCGGACCGCTGGGCTGAGCTGGCCGGACGACTGGTCGGTCGACGACGTTCCTCTAGTCCCCGCGATCGGTGATTCTCGACGAAGAGTCCCTTTGCGGCGCTCGACGCCTTCGCCTCTCTGGACTCTTGGTTGCATAAGGGACCATCGGCGCGGCGAAATCCCGGATCCTCGTCCCGCAGCTCGCCAGCGCCGCGACGGCCGGCCGCGGCAATCGCTGCCAGCCGGTTTCGCGCCCTTTGCGGGGCGTCCGCTTTGGTGACATGATGCTGAGCTAAGTGTCAACGCACCAGCTATGACTCTCGAAGCCGACGCAAGCCGCCTGCTCGACCAGCTCGACGTCCTAAGGCGCCCGTGCGACCTTGATTTGCTCGTCTTCTTCGCCCGGCACCCACGCACACTGCTCTCGAGCGATCAGATCGCCGCGTTCCTCGGCTACGCCGTCAAAGACGTCGCGTCCGCCTTGGAACTCCTGATCGACGCGGGATTCGTGACGCGCACGCCGAACCCTCGGCACGTCGCGCGGATGTACGTTTTCTCCGCCGCGCCTCACGGTGGTGGCTGGCTGCCGGCGCTCACCCGCCTCGCCACCACCCGGCCGGGCCGGCTGGCGCTGATTGTGGAGATCAGGCGGCGATCGTCGGGCACGCCGGAGCAGCCGACCCAGCGCGGACACCGTTCGCGGGGCGCCACCTCGCGTCCGCTCCGGTTTCCGCAGGCGCGTCCCGCGGTCGATGATGAGCGACGTCAGCTCCGCACGGCGTCGACCGACGCGTTCACTCAGTCGCCGAAGACGAACCCCCAGGGCGGCGCACGATGACGCCCGACGCCGACCATGTCAAGACCGGGATCAGCGGTCTGGACGGGATCCTGTCGGACGGCATCCCCCGCGGCAACGTCATCCTCCTCGAAGGCGCCATCGGGACCGGGAAGACCACGCTGGGCGTGGAGTTCGTCTATCGCGGCGCGAGCCAGTTCGGCGAGCCCGGCATCATCGTCCTGTTCGAGGTGTCACCGGAAAAACTCGTCCGCGATGCCGGGCGGCTCGGCTGGGATCTGCCGAGGCTCGAGCAGGACGGCCTGCTGAAAATCGTCTTCACCACCCGCCAGGTCTTCCGCCAGGAACTGCAGCAGGCAGACAGCCTCCTCCTGGAGGAGGCCGCCAGAATGGGCGCCCGCCGCATCTTCGTGGATGGCGTCGCCGGCGTGCTCGGCCAAGTCAACGGGAGCGAACCCCGCGACGCTTTTCACATCCTGGTCGAAGGTCTGCAGCGTGAGAACCTCACGGCGGTGCTCGCGGTCGAAGCCAGCGCGCTCCACGACGGCCACTCGCTGGCGCTGCCCGAGGAGTCGATTGCCGACACGGTGATTCGCCTGCGGATGGAAGACGTGTCCCGCGCCACCCTGCGGTCAATCGAGATCGTCAAGTCGCGCGGCCACGATTTCCAGATGGGCCGCCACAGCTTCCGGATCGTCGACGGCCGCGGGATGGAGGTCTATCGCCGGGTCCAGGCGCCCCGCCCTCGAGACCGCGCGGCCGCCTACGATACGGGCACCCGCGTGTCGACCGGGATCGGTGGCCTGGACGAAGTGACGAACGGCGGCTACTTTCTCGGCAGCACGACCGTGGTGGCTGGGATTTCTGGCGTCGGCAAGAGCGTCATGGCGCTCCAGTTCCTGGCCGAAGGCGCCCGTCGCGGCGAGCGCAGCCTGATGTTCAGCCTCGACGAGCAGGTGCCGCAGATCATCCGCAATGCGGCGACGATCGGGATCGACTTGCCGGCCGAGATCGATCGGGGCCTGGTGAAACTGCACTACGACCCGCCCCAGGAAATGGAGGTCGACCGGCACTTCCACGAGATCGAGCGGATGGTGGCCGAGTTCCAGCCGAAGCGCGTCGTCTTCGACAGTATCTCGACTTATGGGTCGAGCCTCGGCACCAAGGGCCGGGTGTTCCGCGACTTCTTTCACGCCCTCGTCGCACTGATGAAGGAAAATCAGACCGCCACGGTCTACAACCACGAGAATCCGGAGATGCTCGGGATGTCGTCGATGATGGGTGACTTCGCCATGAGTTCGCTCGTCGACAACATCATCCTGATGAACTGGATCGAGATCGGGGATGCCTTCCGCCTCGGGCTGACGGTCGCGAAGATGCGCGCCAACCAGTGCACGCGAACCACCCATGAGTGCGAAATCGTCAACGGCAAAGGCCTGCACGTCCTGCCACGCACGCTGCCGGTCGGTTCGTATCAGGGCCCCTTCTCCGGGTATCAGGGGTTGATCTCGCGGGCGCCGGCGCGGCGTTCGGGGTCGAGTGCGCCCGACGGAGACGACGAGTCCGGATAAATGCCCATCGGACACGCGACGGCGTCCCTCTTCGACGTCGGGGTATGGCGGCCGGCGCTCGATACCTACGGCGCCGTCACGCACTCGACGGTCACGTTGTACGACGGCGAGGCGCAGGTGGTGTGCGACCCGGTGCCGTCGAGCCCGCTGTTCGCGCTCTTCGAGGCGCACGACTACGACCCCGGCCTGAACGACGCGTGTGCCCGCCAGTGCCTGGCGCAGACCGACCAACGCGCACCGATCGTCGTCGCCTCGACCTCCGGTCTCGCCGTGGTGGGTACATCACTGCTGCTCGAAGGCAGCATCGTTGGTGCCGCGGTCTCCGGGTACGCGCTCATCGACTTCTGTCAGTCGTCGGCGATCGAGCGTCTGGCGCGGCAGGCGAACATTCCCTTCCGGTCGTTGTGGGACCTGGCGCGGCAGCAGCAGCCGGTCCCCGAGCGCCGGCTGGTCATGCAGGGCGATTTGTTGCGCGTCCTGTGCGATTCGCTGCTGCGGGAGAACCTTCGCACCCGGCAGTACGAAGAGGCCGCCGTCGCCTTGCGAGCGACCGCTGCCGCCAAGGACGAGTTCCTGGCCGTGCTCTCGCACGAACTGCGGACTCCGCTCACCCCGATCCTCGGGTGGACGCGCCTGTTGACGCTCGATGCTGATCCGGCGCAGGTCGTGCGCGCGGCCAAGGTCATCGAACGCAACGCGCTCCTGCAAGTTCGGCTGGTCGAGGACCTCCTCGAGCTCAATCGCGTCACGCACGGCAAAGCCGTGCTCGATCGGCAGGTGCTTCGTCTGAGCGATGTTCTCAGCGCTACGCTCGAGGCCGTCGCCGACGCCGCCGAGCGCAAGAACATCGACGTCCGGTTCATCGACACGAGCGAGCCGCTCTGTGTCAGCGGCGACAGCGATCGGCTGCAGCAGGTGTTCCGGAACCTGCTGCTGAACGCGCTGAAGTTCACCCCGTCATCTGGCACGGTCACGGTGACGCTGACCCGGCACGCCGATGCAGCGGTCGTCCACGTGCGCGATACCGGCGAGGGGATCACGGCGGAGTTCCTGCCCTTCGTCTTCGAGATCTTCCGGCAGCAGGAGCTCGGCACGCGCCGGCGACACGCGGGACTCGGCATCGGCCTGGCGCTCGTCAAGCGGTTGGTCGAGGCGCACGAGGGTACCGTCAGCATGGCCAGCGAAGGGGCCGGCCTCGGCGCCGAGGTCGCGGTGCGATTGCCTCTCGTTGCTGAACCCGCTGCGGTCGCGCGGCCGTTGTCGACGCCTCAGCAGACCGAAGTCAGCGGTATGCGCATCCTCGTCGTCGAAGACGCCGAGGATTCGCGCGAAGCCACCAGCAGGATGCTGGAGCGACTCGGCGCTCACGTCGTGGTCGCCGGAGACGGCGTCGAAGCGCTGGACGCGGTGGCCGCGGGCCTGTTCGATCTCGTGCTGTGCGACCTGCGCATGCCGCGCATGGACGGCTTCGAGTTCCTGCGCGAGCTCGACCGCCGGGACGGCGCGACGCATGCCCCGGTGATTGCCGTGTCCAGCCTGGCGGGCAATGCGGATCATCAGCGCACCCAGGCGGCCGGCTTCGAGGCCCATGTCGACAAGCCCTTGGACGAAGAACGTCTGCTGGCCGCTGTCGGCGGCGCCATCGCCCGCCGGCGGCTCGTCTAGAGCGTCCACCCAGGCGTCTCGTCCGCGACGCGGGTCGAGTCCAGCTCGACTGCGGACGGTGTTGCAAGGCCTCCGACGAATCCGCCGCGGCAGCGCCCGCGTATCTGTCTCGCTACGCCCGGCCGCAACCGGCGTGGTCACGGTCCGTGACTCGTTCTGTCGCCGGATCGTGGGCGTTCGTCAGCGACACACAAGCCGAGCCACGACTCGACAGGAGCCATCATGCCGACCAGACACGAAGCCCTCGCCGGACTCATCGACAACCCAGTCAATCGGCGGCAGTTCGCCCACCGCGTGCTCGCGGCCGGCGCCGTCGCGACCGGCGCCTCGGTGCTCACCTTCGGTCAGGCCGAGGTAATCGCGCAGTCCCTGTCCGACGTCGACATCCTGAACTTCGCACTCAATCTCGAGTACCTGGAAGCTGAGTTCTACACCGTCGCGACCTACGGCACCCGCATCGCCGATGCCGGCATCGCGATCGGCGGCGTTGGCCGGCCGGGGGCGACCGTCGGCGGGTCCGCCGTGTCGATGACCGGCTTCAACCGCATTGCCGCCGAGCACATCACGCTGGACGAGCAGCAGCACGTGCTGTTCCTGCGCGCGGCGCTGGGCAGCGCCGCGGTCGCCAAGCCGTCCATCAACCTCCAGGCGCTGGGCATCGGTTTCTCGAATCAGAACGAGTTCCTGACGCTGGCGCGGGCCTTCGAGGACCTCGGTGTGTCGGCCTACGGCGGCGCCGCGCCGCTGATCAAGAGCCCCGCCAACCTGGCGCCGGCGGCCCAGATCGCGCTGACCGAGGCGCAGCACGCCGGCGTGCTGCGGATGCTGGTCGCGATGGCCAACCTGCCGGTCCCGATGACGGACGCGTCCGACGTACCGCCGCTGGGGTCCCCGGCGGGCCGGCTCTTCCAGGTCCAGGGCAACGGACTCAGCACGGTGCGCACGGCGAGCCAGGTGCTGGCCGTGGCCTTTGCGGGCAGCGCCGGCGGCACGCGCAGCGGCGGCTTCTTCCCCGATGGCGTCAACGGCGTGATCGATCGCGTCTGATCGGTGACTTGAGTAGAGACCGGCCGGACGCAGGTGCGCGGCGCGCCAGCGTGCGGCCGGGCGCTAAGGGCGGTCAGGGAATAAGTGAGCATCTACTGGGCGACGGCCAGAGTGTCTCAGTTATTCCCTGACGGGCCCTAACTGGCGGCGGCGTCGGCGAGCCGGCCGACCGCGTCGACGAGCAGGTCCGGCTGGACCGGTTTGGAGATCAGGGCTGCAAACCCGGCGTGCCGGGCTCGCTCCCCCTCGCCATCCCCGAGGGCGGTGAAGGCCGCCGCGACGAGCCGGCGGCCCGAGGACTCGGCGAGGGCTTGCGCCTGCCGGAGGAACGAGTAGCCGTCGTCACGCGGCATCGCGATGTCGGCGAGGATCACGTCGGGCCAGTCCAGGTCCAGCCGCGCCAGTCCGTCAGGCGTCGAACGCGCGGTCGCGACCGACGCCCCAGCGCTTTGCAGAACGGTGGCGACCAAGGCCGCGGTCTCCGAATCGTCGTCCACCACCAGTAGTCGCAGGCCGGGCAGGCGACGATAGGTGGCCGTCAAGAGCGGACGGTTCGCCAGGTGCTCCGCCAGCGCGACGGTGAAGGGTGAGGGCTCGCACACCAATCCTTCCGTCGGGTCGCCATTCAAGGCTCCTCGCATCTTCTGGAGGGCGAGTCTGATTCTCGTCTTGACCGTGCCCAGCGGCTCGCGCAGCACATCGGCAATCTCGAGGTGCGTCAGCCCCTGGTAGAAGGCCAGCTCCACCGCGATGCGCTGGACCGCCGGTAGCGCCTCGAAGCGGCGACGAATGTCGCGGCCCTTCTCTTCGCGAATCAGCACGCGATCGGTGGCCCACTCACCGGTCCCGCTCAGCTGGTCCATCTGCTCGATCGTCGACTCCCGGCGCGATCGGCCGCAAGTCTGTCGCAGGCGATCGATGGCTCGACTGCGGGTGATCATCAGCAACCATCCCAGCACGCCGGCTCGGCCGCGGTCGAACCGCCACGCCTGCTGCCACACCTGCAGGAAGGCCTCCTGGACGACATCCTCGGCCTCTCCACCATTACGGAGAATCCGGCAGGCCAGGCTGTAGGCGGCCGTCGCATGGCGATCGTAGAGTGCGGCCAAGGCGGTCACATCCCGCTCGCGCATGCGGACGATCAGGTCGTAGCCGGCGGGGTCGTCCGTCACTGGACCGTCTCCGGCCGCGACGACGCGATGATGAGCCGCACCAGCGCATCGAAGTCCACCGGCTTGGCGATATGGTGATCGAAGCCGGCGGCCAGGACCCGCTGACGCTCAGGCGCCGAGGCCAGGGCCGTCACGGCGATGGTGGCCGCCGGGCGCGTCGAAGCGTCTCCGCCGATGTGCGCGAGCAGATCGAAGCCGTCTTGTCCGGGCATCCCCACATCGGTCAGCAGCACATCGATGGTGTGTCGCGCCAGTGCGGCGCGTGCGCCCGTCACGTCGGCGGCGGTGATCACGGTGGCGCCCAGGTCCTCGAGCACGCAGGCGAGGACGTCCCGCACGTCCAGTTCGTCGTCGACGACGAGTATCGTGATGCCGGAGAGTTCGCGGTGCCGGGTCTGCCTGACCCGCGACGGGTCGCGGGGCGCGGCCCGATCGAGCAGCCGGGCCGCGGGCAGGCGCACCGTGAAGACCGCGCCGCGGCCCTCACCGTCGCTGTGGGCCTTGAGCGTGCCGTCGTGGAGGGCGACGAGGCGCCGCGCGATCGTCAGGCCCAGGCCGAGGCCCGTGTCCCGCCGCGTCGACGAGGCCTCAGCCTGACGGAACACATCGAAGACGACGCGGAGCATGTCTGGCGCGATGCCGATGCCGGTGTCACGAACCGTGATCGTGACCCAGGGCGGCGCGGTCTCGACATCGACCATGACGCGTCCGCCCGCGGGCGTGAACTTGACGGCGTTACCGACCAGGTTGCCGAGGATCTGGTGCAGCCGCCCGGGATCGCCGCGAAACGGCAGCGATGTCGGGATCGTCACGATCAGCTCGACGCCCCCGTCCACCGCTCGGTCGGCCACGACCTCGATCGCCGACCGTACGACCGCCGCCAGGTCCATCTCGGCGTCGTTCAGCCGAAGGGTGCCCGCATACGCGCGAGATGCGTCCAGCAGGTCCTCGATCATCCCCTGCTGCCGCCGCGCGTTCGTGTACAGCGCTTCGATCGCGCGGGCTGCCGTGACGGCGCTCGCCCGGCCGGCCAGCAGCAGCTCGGACCAGCCCACGATCGCCGTCAGGGGGCGGCGGAGCTCGTGCGAGACGACGGCGAGGAATTCGTCCTTGGCGCGGCTGGCCGCTTCGGCCTGGTCGCGGTCGCGTTGCAGGGCGAGCGCAGTCGACGTGAAGTCCGCCAGGCTCTGCATGACCGCCAGGTCACGGGCGGTGAACTGCCTGGCTTCCGTATGCGACACGATCCAGATCGTGCCCAGGGGCCCTGCTTCGGAGCGCAACGGGATGACGAGACCCTCGACGATGGGAGGGGTGGCCTCGGCCAGGTAGGTGAACACTCGCGCGGGATGGTGATAGAGCTGAGGCGCGCCGCGTGTCAGGCAGACACCGCAGGGGCTGAAGGACTCGGGAGTCGTCCCGCCTACGTACTCTCGGTAGGCTCCTGCCATGGCGACCCAGCGAAAGACGCCTTCGCCCGGCTCAGCCGCGGGTTCCAGAAGGCTCACCCCGGCGCTGCCCGCATTGCAGAGGCGAACGGCGAGATCGACGAGGTGGGCGAGCAGTTGGGAGGACTGGGTGGCCGCCTGGCTGATCAGATCCGTCAGCGCCCCGTGCTCGACGGCGAGGTCCCGCGGCGGCGCGACCCGTTCGAATAGCGTGGGCGTGATGACAATGGCGTCGAGGGCGGCGGGGAGCGGTGACATGCGCAACGTCGAACCACTTTGCGCTCTGCAATTCCGTGGCCGTCAGCTTTCGCCGCTAGACGATCCCGGAACCGCCCGTGGGCGCCGCCGGCCGCTGGCGCGCCACGGCGGCGCGGTAGCCGCTGGCACGATACGCCGCGACCGGATCGATGGCGCCGCCCTCGCGCAGGCGCGCGTCGGCGAGGATCGGCGAGACGTCGGTGCGGAACGCCGCCTTCAGGATCTGCAGGCAGCGCATCGCATCGTTGTGGGCCTGGGCCTCGGCCAGCGCGGCGCGATCGACCAGGTGGGCCTGGACGTAGGCGCGCAGCACTTCCATCGCGCTCGTCATCAGGCTCTCGAGCGGATCGGTGACGTTGTGCGACTGGTCGAGCATGTAGGCCGGGGCAAACCCCGTCAGGCCCGCCACCTCCGCGTCGACCAGTTCGTTGAAGATCAGGAACAGCTGGAAGGGCTTGATCGAGCCGCTGTCGAGATCGTCGTCGCCGAACTTGCTGTCGTTGAAGTGGAAGCCGCCGAGCGCCCGCAGCCGGATCAATTGGGCGACGATCTGCTCGACGTTGACGTTGGGGGCGTGGTGGCCGAGATCGACCAGCGACAGGCAACGCTCGCCGACTTCGCGGGCGCACAGGTAACTGGTGCCCCAGTCGTTCAGCACCGTCGAGTAGAACGCCGGCTCGTAGCACTTGTGCTCGATGAACAGCTTCCAGCCGTCCGGCAGGGCGGCGTGGATCGACTGGAGCGACTCGATGTAGCGATCGACGGCATTGCGGAAATGGATCTGGCCGGGGAAGTTGCCGCCGTCGCCGATCCACACGGTGTGCGATTTGGCGCCGAGCGTCCGACCGATCTCGAGGCATTCGAGGTTGTGGTCGACGGCCTGCTGTCGCACCGCGAAATCGGTGTGGCTCAGGCTGCCGAACTTGTAGGACAGCGCCTGGCCTGGCTGATCCTGGAAGGTGTTCGAGTTCATCGACTCGATCGACAGGCCGAGCTCCAGCAGGCGTGCGCGGATGCTGGCGACGTCGCCGGGACCGCTCGGGCGCGGCTTGTCCCAGGGGATGTGCAGCGAGATGCCGGGCGTGACGCGGACCAGGGACTGGACCACGCCGCAGTCGTCGAGCTTCTCGAGCAGCGTGCGCGGCTCGCCGGGACCGGGGAAGCGGGCGAAGCGCGTTCCGCCCGTGCCGACACCCCAGGACGGGATCGCGACGCAGAATGCCGTGGCCCGCGCCACCAGCGCCTCGATGTCGACGTGTCGGCGATCGAGCTGCCGCTCCAGGTGGGCGTAGTCCTCGTCGAGCGCCGCGCGCCGGGCGGTGTTGTCGCGCTCGACGGCGTCGGACAGCGCGCTCATCGGGCGAACGCCGCCAGGTT
>JBDSLU010000268.1:0-17502 GCA_039916225.1 Vicinamibacteraceae bacterium | reverse complement strand
CGGCCGCGGCGGCCGCCGTGTCGATCAGAACGGGGATGGTGAAGTGGAACGTGCTGCCGACGCCGATCTGGCTGGCCAGCTCGATCCGCCCGCCCATCATCGACACGATGCGCGACGAGATGGCCAGGCCGAGGCCGGTGCCGCCGTACTTGCGCGAGGTCGACGTATCGGCCTGCGCGAACGCGTCGAATACCGCCGCCTGCCGATCCTGAGGGATGCCGATGCCGGTGTCGCGGACGGCCACCCGGACGAGGCACTGCGTCGCCCCGTTGGCCATCGGCTCGGCCAGCGAGACGTCGACGGTCACGTCGCCCTTCTCGGTGAACTTCAAGGCGTTACCGGCCAGGTTGAGCACGACCTGCCGCAACCGCTCGGCGTCGCCGACGATCGCATCCGGGACGTCCGGCGCGACGCGCCACACCAGCTCGAGGCCCTTGGCGTCGGCGCGCAGGCCGAGCACCATCACCGTCTCGCCGAGCAGCTCGCGCAGCCGGAACGGGTGCGGACTCAGGTCCATCCGGCCCGCTTCCATCTTCGAGAAGTCGAGGATGTCGTTGATGATGCGGAGCAGCGCTTCGGCCGAACTCTTGACCATCCCGAGGTACTGGCGCGACTCGGGCTCCTGCGTCGTCTCGAGCAGCAGCTCGGTGACGCCGAGCACGCCGTTCATCGGCGTCCTGATCTCGTGGCTGATGTTGGCGACGAACTCGCTCTTCGATTCGTTGGCGGCCTCCGCCGAGTTCTTGGCGGCGAGGAGCTGGCGCGTCTGACCCTGGACACGGCGGCGCAGCGTCCACACCCACGACATCGAGACACCGGTCGCGATACCGAGCGCGCCGAGGATCCACAGCAGGCGCGACGCCGTCATCCACGGTGCCGTCTCGCGAACGACCACCGCCCCGGCCGACGGCAGGAACAGGCGGAAGCTGCGCGGCGCCCCGCCGCCCCGTCGCGCGGTCTCCTGCATCGAGGTCACGCCGATCAGCTCGAGCAGGCTGCCATTCTGCAAAGGCGGCAGCGACGGCATGCCGGTGATACGGGCCAGGTGCGCCGAGAATGTCGCGCCGCCACCATCGAGCACCAGCAGGTCTTCGTGCGACGTGGCGACGTGCTGCAGCAGCCGCCCGCGGACGCGGACGAGCGTGGCGTGCTTGATGCCGCGCAGCAGCTCCAAGGCCGAGGCCTCGGTCGGCTCCGGCAGCGACGCCCGGCCGATGCGGCGAATCAGGGCGTCCTCGAGCCGTGGACTGAGCGCGCTCTGGCTGCTCAGCTCGCTGGCGCTGGGAAAGCCGACCGCTTCGATCTGGTCGCCGGAGCGCAGCGGCTCGCTGGCGGCGCGCAGCGGATCGGTGGCGGCCGCGCGAATCTCGAGCATGCCCACGGTGTCGCGCAGGAACACCGAGCCGTCCGCGACCAGCACGACCACGCCTCGCACCTTGCGGAGCCGCCCGTGCCCGCGCGCGGTAGCGGCGAAATCCAGGAGACGGTCGGTCGAGCACAGCGGCAGCGCAAACGGATCCGCCGGTGACGGCGACAGGATCCGCACGTCATCGACGGTCGGGACGAGGAGGCGGGCCCCGAACGTCTGACGATAGTTGTTGTAGAGCGTGGCGGCGACGGCGCGAACGCGGACCGCCGCGTCGACACCGAGCCCGGGCGGGATGGGCGCGCTCGCCGGCAGCGGCACGTAGGTCGGCAGGCGCTCGCGGCCGTGTGAAAGATCGAGCTCGAGGTAGTTCTTGACCGGGGGGGCGGCGCGCCGGACCGCGCGCACCGTGCCTACGATGTCGATCAACTGGCTGTCCTCGCGGCCCGAGACGAGGTCGTCGATGTTGACGGGACGCCCGGGCGGCAGCGGCGCGTGCCCGACCACCTGGAGCAGGTGCGCCTCGATGACCGGCGCGAACCGGCCGGCGCCGGTCTGGCCGGTGATGGCGACGAGATCGCCGGGGCGAAGCGGCGGCAGCTCGTGCTCGAGCGTCGAGGAGTAGTCGATGTGGATGCCGTGGCCGTCCGTCTGGACGAAGAGGCCCTTCCAGGTCGGGAGGTCGATGACCTGGCCGCGGATCTGCACCGGGTAGCCGGCAGCCGCGACGTCGGACGGCAGCTCGTGGATCGCCGCGGTGGACGACAGCAGCAGGCCGTGCTGCGCACCGGTCGGCCGGCGAACGACGGTGAGGCCAGCGGCGTCGGCCACGACGATCCGGCCGGGGAACTCCGAGCGGCCTTCGTCGAGCGGAACCACGACGCCGCGGGCGTGCACGACCGCGCCGGCGAGCGCGGCTGGCACGAGGCCCGCCGGAGTCCGCACCTCCGCCTGGAGCAGCACTTTGCCGAGCACCAAGCTGAGGAGCAGCCGTCCGTCGCGCATCGTTGCTGCCTTGACCTGCGATTCGATCTCGACAGACCGGCCAGGCAGGCGACGGTCGAAAGGGGGATCGAAGACCCGGGTGGAATCGAGCGACCCGGCGCCAGAGTCGACCACGACAGCGTCGGTCAGACAGGGGCCGAAGGCGAGACGGCTGATGGTGCCTTCGACCGTGACGCGGCGACCCGCAGCGACCTTCAGCCCGGCCGGCCCGGTCCGTATCGCCAAGCCGCGGGCGGTATCGGCGACGAACGCCAGCTGCCGCTGCGGATCGTCGTCGGTGACGACGCCGGTGGCGCGGACGCGGCTGCCGTCGGCAATGCGGCCCGCCTCGAAGTCGGACACGAGGACGTCGATGCTGACCGATTCAGGCGGGGCGACGCGCTCGCCGGTTCGGCAGGCCGCGATCGCGCAGGTCAGCAGCAGGACGAGACCGAAGACCCAGGGACGCGAGACGCCAGGTCGTACACGAGTCGGCGAGTCGGGTCGCATGGGGAGTGAATCTCATAGGCGTAATCGGCGGGCCGGGTGGGCACGTGAAGGCACGGAGGCATGCCCGTGTCGGCCCACGGCCAGGCCCGACTCGTTCGCGACCGCGTTCACCGGAAAGCGACGCCGGCCCGAAATGCCCAATAGTGCACGCCGCCGCGCGAGTCGGGGCGGACGTGATCGCGGAATTCCAGGCGCAGTCCCACGTGCGGCTTGAGCCAGACGTCGGTGCCGAACGCGGCGTTCCAGGCGTGAAAACCGCCTTCGCCGCCCGACAAACGCGAATAGCCGCTGCTGACGTAGGGCGACAGCCGGCTGCGGATCGGCGTCGGCTGGCTCGGCATGAAGTGGAAGACGACGTTGGCCGAGGTCACGAACAGGCCGCCATCGGAGTTGGCCAGCAGGCCGAACTCGCCGCCGCCGCCGACCCGGCCGCCGGCCAGGATCTCGCCGCCGCCGGCCACGTGCACCGACTGGAAGGCCCCGCCGAAGAACCCCGTGTAGCCAGCCGGCCCGGCGATGCCGTAGCCCATCACCTGGGCGGCGGCTGGTGCGGCGCCGACAAGCGCCGCCACAAGCACCGCCATCGTTGATACGATCACCGTTCGTGTCGAAGCATTCATCGATTTCATGACCTCCACCCCTGAAGGCGCGCCTCGCGCACGGACTGGCTCACCGCGCGACGACCGTGCCCGTGGCCGCACCTGGACCGTCGACCCGGCCGAGGCCGGCCAGCGGCTCGACAAGTTCCTCGCCGCCGCCGATCGCGCCGGCTCGCGAAGCCGGGCCGCGGACGCGCTGGCGCGCGGCCGTGTCTTCGTCGACGACGTCGAGATGGCGGTAGCGGACGGTGCCGCCGCCGTCGTGGCCGGCGCCGTCGTGCGGCTCTGGATCGATCGGCCGGGTTCGGCGGCGCGTTCTGCGGCGCCGCGGGCGCGCCACGGCCTCGAGACCTTGTTCGAAGACGACATGCTCATCGTCGTCAACAAGCCGGCCGGCATGCTGTCCGTGCCGCTCGACAACGCCGGCCCGGCCACCCCTGGCAACGATGGCGCCTCGGTGCTCGACCTGCTGCAGGATCGCTTCCGCTCGCACGGTGGGCGCGAACCCTTCGTCGTCCACCGCATCGATCGCGACACGTCGGGCGCCGTCCTGTTCGCGTTGAACGCGCGGGCTCGTGGCGCGCTGACGAAGCAGTTCGCCGAGCGAACGCCGGAACGCATCTACCTGGCGCTCGTCGACGGCCATCCGCACCCGTCGAAGGGCACCTGGCAGGACCTGCTCGTGTGGGACGAAGACGCCTGCCGGCAGCGCCCGGCCCAGCACGGCGACCGTGGCGCGGTCGACGCCCTGGCCGACTACAGCGTGATCGAGGCCTTCGACTCGACGTCGCTGGTCGAAGTGCGCCTCACCACCGGCCGGCAGGGCCAGATTCGTGTCCAGGCGCAACTGCGCGGGCATCCGCTGGTCGGCGATCGCCGCTATGGTGGTCGCGGGCCCGGAAGCCGCGACCCGATCGCCTTCGATCGGCAGGCCTTGCACGCCTTCGGCCTGGGCTTCACGCATCCCGTCGATCGCCGGCGCATCGAGATCGCGGCGCCCCCGCCGGCCGATCTGACCGCCCTCCTGGATCGGTTGCGCCGCCGGCGCTGACCGTTCGCTCGCGTCGCGAACCACGGCCGCCCGGGTGTATCCTCGGGCGCTCCATGCGCATCAGGTCCTGTGTCGCGCTGGCCTTCGGGCTGGTCGTGTCCGCCGTGGCTACGGCCGCGGCGGCGCCGGCGCGCGACTACGTGATCGACGTGTGGGGCACGGAGCGCGGCCTCCCCACCAGCTTCGTCACCTCGGTTGCCCAGACGCCCGACGGCTATCTGTGGATCGGCACGCAGAACGGCCTGCTGCGTTTCGACGGGCTCCGCTTCGTCGCCTTCGATCCCGACAACACGCCGGCCCTGTCTCACGCCCGCGTCGAGCATCTGTTCGTCGACGACACCGGCACGTTGTGGGCCAACACCTACGACGGCTCGCTGACGTCGCTGCGGCGCGGCGTCTTCCAGCTCGAATGGCACGGCGACGGCCCGGTCGACTTCGAGGCGTTCCTCGCCTCGTCCGGCGGCGGCGCGCCGACGTTCGTGATCGATCGCGGCGCGGTCATCCGGCGGCGGCCGCAGCCGGGCGCCGACGGCGCGTGGGACATCCATCGTCCGCCCGGCGACGCGCTGCCGCTCTTCGCCGAGGACGCGGCCGGAGCCCTGTGGGTCCGCTCGGTCGACGATCGCCTGTGGCGCCTGCGTGATGGCCGCTTCGAGCCGGTGTCACTGGCCGGGCTGGCCGGTCGGCACGTCCAGTGCCTGACCCGCGACGCCGAGGGCCGTGTCTGGGTCGGCACCGACGCCGAGATCGCGATGTTCGACGGGGTGCGCTTCCAGACGATGACGCCGACCAACGGCGAACCGCGGCTCGACGTCTCGATGATCCGCTTCGCCCACGACGGCGGGCTGTGGGCGGTCGCCAACGGCCGCGCCCGCAAGGCCCGCGACCGGACGTGGATCTGGACCGACGACGAGGGACGGGGACTGACCGGCCCCTTCCGCGTGTCGATCAACTTCCTCGAGGATCGACGCGGCGGCGTGTGGCTGACCCACAACGGCAAGGGTGTCCTGCACGTGCGATCGGACGGACGGGCGCACCGGCTGACCGGCGACGACGGGCTGCCAGGCACGCGGGTCCGTGACGTCCTCGAGGATCGCGAGGGCAACGTCTGGCTGGCGATCGAGCGGGTCGGCCTGGTGCGGGTCCGCGACGCGTGGTTCAAGACGCTGTCGGCAGACGGCCAGCGCGAGATCGCGGTGGCGTCGGTCGCCGCCGATCGCGACGGGGCAATGTGGATCGGATCGATGGGCGACGGCCTGCAGCGTTACCGCGACGGCCGCCTCGATCGCTTCCCGGTGCCGGACGCGAGCGCCGGAGGGTTCGTCTTCTCGGTCGTGCCGGACGCAACGGGGCGCCTGTGGCTGAGCGCCGACCGCGAGGATCTCTACTACTTCGACGGACGGCGCATCCGTCCGTCGCCGGTGCACATGCACGGCGTCAAGACGCTGCTCGCCGATCGCGACGGTGGACTGTGGGTCGGCAGCAAGACCGGGGTGGCGCGGATCGCCGATGGGCGGCTCCACGTCTTCACCGAAGCCGACGGCTTCGACCGGCGCGACGTGCGGGCACTGGCGCTGGGCCCGGACGGCGCCGTCTGGATTGGATCGGGCGACGGCACCATCTATCGCTTTCGCGACAACCACCTGACGCGGTTCCGCCCGCCCGACGCGCACGCCTCCCACGCCGTCTGGGCGCTGCACATCGATGGCGATGGCGCGGTGTGGGCCGGCACCTTCCGCGGCGGCCTGCTGCGGCTGCGCGACGGCCGCTTCGAGCGCTTCACCACCAGCCGCGGCCTGCCCAGCAACATCATTTGCCAGATCCTCGAGGACCAGTCGCGGCAGCTGTGGGTGGGCTCGCACCACGGCATCTTCCGCGTCACCAAGGCGTCGCTCGATGCCGGGAAAGGCGGACCGCTCGATGTCGTCGGCTACAGCCGCTCGGATGGCCTGCCGGCGCTCGAGTGCACGGGCAACTACCAGCCCGCTGCCGCCGCCGGCCGGGACGGGCGCTTGTGGTTCGCGACGCCCAAAGGCCTCGTCTCGATCGATCCGCGCGAGGCCGGCGTCGCCCGTCCGCCGCCCGACGTCATCCTCGAGGAACTGCTGCTGGATCAACGCCAGGTCGCGCTCACGACCACCCAGCCGGTGGCGTTGCAGATTCCCCCAGGGCCGCACCGGCTGGAGTTCCGCTACACCGGCTTGAGCTTCGCCACGCCGGAGCAGGTACGGTTCCGCTATCGCATCGAGGGGCTCGATCCGGACTGGGTCGAGGCCGGGGCGCAACGCACCGCGCACTACAGCTACATCCCGCCCGGCTCGTACCGCTTCCGCGTCGCCGCCAGCCACGGGGATGGCCGCTGGAGCACCGCCGAAGCGGCGCTGCCGTTCGTGGTCCAGCCCTATCTCTACGAGACGCGGCCGTTCCAGGCGACGGCCGGCCTGGCGGCGCTCTTCGCCGTCGCCGGCACCGTCCGCTTCGTGAGCACGCGGCGCCTGCGGCGCAAGGTCGAGCGGCTCGAGCTGCAGCGTGCGGTCGAGCGCGATCGCGATCGCATCGCCCGCGACATCCACGACGATCTCGGCGCCGGCCTGACCCAGATCACCTTGCTGAGCGAGATCGCGCGCCGCGAATCACCGGAGCAGGTCGCCGGCCATCTCGGCCAGATCTCGGACACGGCGCGCGAGCTGACGCGGACGATGGACGAGATCGTCTGGGCGGTGAACCCGCGCCAGGATTCGCTCGATGGCTTGATCACCTACATCTGCCAGTTCGCCCAGGAGTACCTGACGCTGGCCGGCATCCAGTGCCGCCTCGACGTGCCCGCGCACCTGCCGCCGCACCAGCTCCGCTCCGACGTCCGGCACAACCTGTTCCTGGCGGTGAAGGAAGTGCTGCACAACATCGTCAAGCACGCGCACGCGCAGGTCGTGTGGCTGCGTCTCGTCGATCACCAGACGGGCTGTTCGCTGACCATCGAGGACGACGGACAGGGCTTCACGCCGGGCATCGACGAGCCGACGGAGCAGACCGATCGCACCGCGCCGGGCCGCGGCCTCGGTAACCTGCAGGCGCGGCTGGCCTCGATCGGCGGCCGCTGCACGGTCGCCAGCGAACCCGGCCACGGCACGCGCGTCCAGTTCGAGGTCCCGCTGACATGAACCCGATCCGGGCGCGACAGGTCACCACTACTGGCGACTCGCGTGGGCCAGGCGCCGGTCGTACCCTGACGGCGATGAACGATGCCGCGGCCAACCCGCACCAGCAGACGATTCGCGTGTCGATCGTGGAGGACGACGCACGCGTCCGCGCCAGCCTGGCCCGCCTCGTCGATGGCGCCGACCGGTTCTCGTGCGTCAGCCAGCACGAGAGCGGCGAGAAGGCGATCGCCGAGCTGCCGGCGGTACGGCCCGACGTCGTGCTCATGGACATCAACCTGCCGGGCATGAGCGGCGTCGAGTGCGTCCGCCGCTTGCGGACGCTCCTCCCGGCCCTCCAGGTCGTGATGCTGACGGTCTACGAAGACACCGACCTGATCTTCGCCGCCCTCGCCGCTGGCGCGTCCGGCTACCTGCTCAAACGGACGCCGCCCGACGAGCTCCTCGGCGGCATCCTCGACGTCCATCGCGGCGGCTCACCGATTACGTCGCACATCGCCCGCAAGGTGGTGCAATCGTTCCGCGAGGCCGATCGCGCCGGCGACGAGGATGCGCTCTCGCCACGCGAGCGCGAGGTGCTCGACCACCTGGCACAGGGGTATCTCTACAAGGAGATCGCGGCGCGGCTGGCGATCAGCTACGACACGGTCCACACCTACGTCCGCCGCATCTACGAGAAGCTGCAGGTGCACTCCCGCACCGAAGCCGTCGCCAAGCACCTGGCCCGCCCGGGCCAGCCGGCGCGGCTGCCCCAGCGCGGCCCCAAGGGCTGAGCCAGCAGCCAACTCCCAACCCCCAACGTCCAACAACCAAGAAATCCCGTCCTGTGGCGGTTGGAAGTTGGCGGTTGGGAGTTGGACGTTCGCTCCCAGAGCGTCCCGGAGTCGCCAGAATTGGCGACTCGCCGCGACGGCGTGGCCACGCCAGACTCCGTCCGCTGAGACAGCACATCCGGCCGCCGCCCGCTCAGGGCCGGTCGACGTGTGTGCGGATGGGCAGGAGGACGCTCATGATGCGGCGGTTGGGGATCTCGTCGGTGGCGCTGGCGCTGGTGGTGCTCCCCGTCACGGCGCGGGCACAGATCGGCGGCAGCGGATCGATCCAAGGCACCGTGCTCGACGCCTCGGGCGCGGCGCTGCCGCGAGCCACGGTCACCGCGACGCACGCCGCGACCGGCATCGTCACCACCCGGCAGGCCACGACTGCCGGCGTCTACACGTTGTCGCCGCTGGCGCCCGGCGAGTACCGCGTCACCGTGATGCTGGCAGGCTTCCAGACCTTCGTCCAGGAAGCCGTCGTCGTCGATGCCCTCGGCGTCGTCGGCCTGAACACCACCCTGAAGGTCGGCGGCGTCACCCAGGAAGTCACGGTGTCGGCGAGCCCGCCGATGCTGCGCACCGCCGACGGCCGGCTCGGGCAGACCATCCGCAACGACGTCTACACCGCCCTGCCGCTGGTGATGAACACCGGCGGTCCGCGCGACCCGACCGCGTTCATGTTCCTGATGCCCGGGGTGCAATCCGTCGGCCGCTGGGGCAACGTGATGGGCGGCCAGGACTTCACCAACGACACCTACGTCGAAGGCGTGCCGATCACCAACTCGGTCGTCCAGGGCGAGGGCCGCAACCTGTCGTTCGGCATCTCGGTCGAGGCCATCGAACAGTTCCAGGTCGAGACCAGCGGCACCGCGGTCATGTACAACGGGCAGGGCGCCTCGAACTACGTCGTCAAGTCCGGCACCAACGACATTCGCGGCACCGCCTTCGAGTTCTTCCGCAACAAGGCGCTCGACAGCAAGGCGTTTTTCGCCGCCGCCAAGCCGGACGACAACCAGCACGAGTTCGGCTTCACCCTCGGCGGGCCGATCCGCCGCAACCAGGCATTCTTCTTCGTCGCCTACGACGGCTACCGCGATCGGCGACAGACGGAATCACGACTCATCTCGATCCCGACGACCGCGCAGCGCAATGGCGACTTCAGCGGTCTTCCGGTGGTCATCTACGATCCAGCGACGACCCGCCCCAACCCCAACGGCACCGGCTTCGTCCGCGATCCGTTCCCCGGCAACATCATTCCCGCCGACCGCATCTCGCCGATTTCGCGCAGCCTGCAGTCGTATCTGCCGGACCCGAGCAACGGCAACGTCCAGAACAACTACCTCGGTGGCCTGCTGCCGATCGGGTTCAACAACGACAACGTCACCGCCAAGGTCGATCTGCGGCTGTCGTCGCGACACCAGGCCTCCGTCCTGTTCGCGCACGGCTCGCGCCGGCAGGCCACGCCGTACCGCGGCGGCACCAATCCGCAGACGCAGCTGCCGCTCCCCTACACCGAGACGCGCCTGGTCGAGGAGATCCCGACCACCGCCCAGGTCAAGCACACCTACGTCATCGGCTCGCGCTGGGTGAACCAGGCCAGCCTCGGCTTCGCCCGGCTGTCGGTGCCCATCGCCAACGCCACCATCGATGGCGGGTTCGCGCGGGCGGCCGGCATCACCGGCCTGCCGGCCGGCGAGGCCGACAGCGCGTTCCCCGAGGTCAGCTTCGCCGGGCCGAACGCGCCGACCAACTGGCGCGGCACCGATGCCCGCGCCTTCACCGAGTACCTGAACAACTTCACCCTGCAGGACAACCTGCAGTGGACGCGCGGCAAGCACGCCATCACCTTCGGCTTCCAGGCGCAGCGGATGGATGCCAACGAGCGCGAGCGCACCTACGGCAGCCTGTCGACGTTCGCCTTCAGCAACTCGCAGACGGCCGGCTTCACCGGCACCGGCACGCTCAACGCCGCCACCGGCAACGCTTACGCCAGCTTCCTGCTCGGCGACCTGAACGCCGCCAACGTCATCGAGGACTCGCAGGTCGCGACCAGCGGCCGCTTCCGCACCTATGCCTTCTGGGCCCAGGACGACGTCAAGATCAACGCCCGGCTGTCGCTCAACCTCGGCCTCCGCTACGACATCATGCGGCCCTACACCGAGGTCTACGATCGCTGGTCGTTCATGAATCCAGACCTGCCCAACACCGCGGTCGGCGGCTATCCGGGCGCCATGGAGTTCGCCGGCTTCGGCGACAACAGCTGCCAGTGCCGGACGCCGATCAAGACCTACTTCGGCAACGTCGGTCCGCGCCTCGGCGCCGCCTACAGCCTGAACGACCGCACCGTGCTGCGCGGCTCCTACGGGATCATGTATTCCCGTCGCGGCGCCGTCGGCGGACGCGCCGGCGCCCGCAACGGCACCGGCACGCTGGGCCTCTCGGCCAACGCCTCGTTCCCGAGCACCAACGGCTTCGCCCCGGCGTTCAACTGGACCAACGGCGTGCCGGCCTATCCGAAGCCGCCGTTCCTCGACCCGACGCTCAACGCCGGCTTCGTCACTGGCCGGCCGTCGGGCGGCGGCGTCACCTACGGCGACCCGGAGATCGGCGGCCGCCCGCCGCGCTATCAGAACTGGAACATCGGCACCCAGTACGCCCTGACGTCGAAGATCACGGTCGGCGCCGCCTACGCCGGCAGCCACGGCGACTTCCTGGGCGGCAGCGGACGCGGCATCTACAGCAACCAGCTCGATCCGCGCTATCTGGCGCTCGGCAACCTGTTGACGCAGACGGCCAATACGGCAAGCCTCACCGCCGCGCGCGCCATCATCCCTGACGTGGCCCTGCCCTACGCCGGCTTCTCCGGCACCATCGCCCAGATGCTGCGGCCGTTCCCGCAGTACTCCGGCGTCACCGACGTCTATGGCAACGTGGCCCGATCCGACTACCACTCGCTGCAGCTGACGATCGAGCAGCGCCGCGTGCACGGCCTCACCATCAACGCCAACTACACCTTCAGCCGCACCGAAGACGACCTGGTGGCCCGCACCGGCTACGACTTCGCGCAGGACTGGGCGATCGGCGTCAACGATCAGCCGCACGTCGCCAACGTGATCGCCGTCTTCGATCTGCCCTTCGGCGCCGAAGGCCAGCCGGGCAGCGGCAACGCGGTGGTGCGGGCGCTGGTCCACGGCTGGCAGGTGTCGGGCATCACCCAGTTCCGCTCGGGTCGCCCGCTCGGGGCGATCATCGGCGCCTGCAACCTGCCGAGCGCCGGCGCCTGCTACGCCGACTTCAACCCGACGTTCTCGGGGCCGGTCCGCATCAACGGCGACTACGGAAACGGCGACGTGCTCGGCACGGTGCCACCGACCTACATCGACCGCAACGCGTTCGTCTCGGCGCCGGCCTTCACCTACGGGAACACGCCGCGCACGCTCGCCTTCGACCTCCGCAACCCGGGCAGCGTCAACCAGGACCTGAGCGTGCAGCGCGACTTCGTGCTCACCCACACGCTCAAGATCCGCCTCGGCGTCGAGGTGTTCAACGTCTTCAACACGGTGCTCTTCGGTGGCATCAACACCAACATCACCAACGCCAGCTTCGGGCGTGTCAGCTCGCAGATCAACCAGCCGCGGGTCGCGCAGATCAAGGTGCGGGTCCATTTCTGAGCCTGGGGGCGGACGCATGGACACGGGATCGACGGTGAGCGGCGGACGCGTGGCTGGCGTGGTGGCGGTGATCCTCGGCATGGCGCTGTCGTCCGGCGGCCTCGCCCACAGCCAGGCGCCGACCGCTGCGCCGACGCCGACCACGCCGACCATCGAGGAGGCCGTGCGCCCGCCCACCGACAACGCCAGCACGATGCGGCCGCTGTCGGCGAACGAGATTCCGCCCAACCTCAGCTTCTACGCCATCGATCCGCTCTACACGCCGGGCGTCCCCCTCGGGTGGGCGGCGACACGTATCGAGGAGACGCTCGATCGCGGGTTGGACGCGCAGCCGATCGGCCCGGGCCGCGTCTATCTCTCGTGGCGCCTGCTGAAGACCGACGCCGCCACCGCCGCCTTCGACGTCTTCCGGCAGGCGGACGGCGGGGCGCCGGTCAAGATCAGCGCCCGTCCGGTAAGAGCGACGACCGACTTCACGGACGGCACGGCGCCGCGCGACCGGGCGCTCACCTACTGGGTGCTGTCGGCGGGCGCCGCCACCGCTGAGGCACCGATCAAGGTGAGCGTGCCGGCTGGCGCGGCCGCGCGGCCGTACCACGCCATCCAGCTGAGGGACGACGTGAAGAGCGTCGATCGCGTCGGCATCGGTGATCTGAACGGCGACGGCTCCTACGACTTCGTCGTCAAGCACCCGTCCGGCACCATCGATCCGGGCCGTGTCCGGCCGAGCACCGACACCTACAAGCTCGATGGCTACGACGGCCGTACCGGGCGCTTCCTGTGGCGCGTCGACCTCGGCTGGAACATCAACCACGGCATCTGGTTCTCGCCGATGGTGGTGCGCGATCTCGACGGCGACGGGCGTGCCGAGGTCGCCGTGCGCGGCGCGCCGTACGCGGCGACGCAGGCTGAGGCGTTCGACGGCGGCAAGGGCTTCGTCCTCGACGGCCCGGAGTCGCTGGTCGTCTACGACGGCGCGACGGGCAAGGAGATCGCCAGCGCGCCGTGGATCGAGCGCGGCAAGCCGACCGAATGGGCCGACTACAGCGGCAACCGCTCCAGCCGCCACATGCTGGGCGTCGCCTATCTCGACGGCAAGACGCCGAGCCTCCTCGTCGTCCGCGGTACCTACGGCCTGATGCGCGTCGACGCCTGGACGTTGCAGGACAAGAAGCTCCGCAAGCTGTGGCGCTGGACCAACGAACGCGCGCCGTTCAAATACCAGGGCCAGGGGCAGCACAGCATCAAGACCGGCGACATCGACGGCGACGGCAAGGACGAGATCCTGAACGGCTCGATCGCCATCGACCACGACGGCCGTACGTTGTGGAGCACCGGCATGGGCCACGGCGATCGCTTCTACCTGTCGGACATCGATCCGCGCCGGCCGGGCCTCGAGATCTGGTACACGCTGGAGGATCCGCACCCGCAGAACGGCGTCAGCCTGTGGGATGCGAAGAGCGGTGCGCTGCTCTTCGGCACGCCGGAGGCGGTGATCGACAACCAGGTGGCGGGTGGCCTGGCTGGCGACATCGATCCGGCGCATCCAGGCATGGAGCTGTGGGGCGACCGGTTCTTCTACAGCGCGGCCGGGCAGGCCCTCGCCGGGCCGCCGCCGCCACAGAACGAGCTGGTGTGGTGGGATGCTGACCCACTCCGCGAGTTGCACAGCCGGGGCCACGTCTCGAAGTGGAAGGGCGCCGAACTGGCCACGACCGAGGGCAGCGTCCAGCACGTCGCCGACATCACCGGCGACTGGCGCGAGGAGATCGTCACCTTCGCCGGCGGCGCGCTCCGCATCTACGCGACGCCGATCCCCGCGATCGACCGGCGCGTCTGCCTGATGCAGGATCCGCTGTATCGCAACGACGTCACCCACCGGTCGATGGGCTACCCGCACGTCCCGATGACGAGCTACTACCTGGGAGCACCGGTGGCTGGCGCCGGAGCGCGGGTGCAACGGGCTCGCTAGGCATGCCGACGCGCGACAGCCGCGCCGCAGCGACTACAGTTACCGATAGGCTCGTGTCCCATGCACATCATTCTCGGCGCAACCGGGCACGTCGGCTCTGCGGTGGCCACCGCGCTGCTCGATGGCGGCGAGCCCGTCACGGTGGTCACGCGCGATCGGGATCGGGCCGAGTTGTTCAGGCGGCGCGGCGCCACTGTCGCCGTGGCGGACATCGGTGACCCCGCTGGCTTACGCGCGGTGCTGCAGCGAGGCCGGTCTGCCTTCGTGCTGATGCCGCCCGCCGATCCGGCCACCGACACCGTGGCCGAGGAGCGGCGGACGGTGGCCAGGATCGTCGAGGCCTTGGCGGGTGCCGGCCTGCAGAAGGCGGTCGTCCACTCGACCTATGGCGCGCAGTCCGGCGAGGGGCTCGGCGACTTCGGCGTGCTCTATGAGCTCGAGCAGGCGGTCCGTGCGCTCGGCATCCCGACGAGCGTCCTCCGGGCCGCGTACTACATGAGCAACTGGGATGCGGCACTCGACACGGCGCAACGCGAAGGCGTGGTGCACACGTTCTTCCCCGCCGGCTTCGCGCTGCCGATGGTCGCGCCAGCGGACCTCGGACGTGTCGCGGCAAGGCTCCTGACGGAGGAGACCAATCAGGCAGGCATACACTACGTCGAAGGCCCGGAGCCGTACACGGCCGACGACGTCGCCCGCGCGTTCGCCGATGCGCTCGGGCGCGACGTCCGGGTCGCCGAAACGCCGCGCGCGGCGTGGGTCGACGCCTTTCGCGCCCTGGGATTCGCACCCGCCGCCGCCACCTCGTACGCCAGGATGACCGGCCTGACCCTCGACAACCTCGAGCGACCTGCTGCGCCGGAGCGGGGCCCGACGACGCTCACGGCCTACATTGCCGCGCTGGCGCGCCAGCAACGCGGGTACGACCCTGTGGCCTAGGAGCCCGTGGTGAAAGTCCCGCTGCATTCGACGGACGATGCATCCCGCGCCCGTCTCGGTGCCACGCGGCACTTTCACCACGGGCTCCTAGTCGCGCCCGTCGACGAGCCAGCAGCCGCCGATCTTCTTGAAGCGCATCGTCACCTTGCCCGAGGGCAGGGTGGCGGTGTCGCCGGTTACTTTGACGCCGGCCGGCGGCGTCTTCAGATCGCCGTAGCCGACCACCAGCTCGTCGAGCTTGGTGCTCTCGCCCTTGACGCCGGCCGCGGCGGCGGCCGCTTCGACCTTCCTGAAGAACGTCTCCATCTCGCGGGCCAGGGCGACGTGGTCGACCGGCGCGAACTTCGCCTGCGTCGCCGGATCGTTCATCTTCATCATCAAGGGCGTGCCGATCTCCTTGACGGTCGGCGCCTTGTACTTGCGCAGCAGCGCATCGAGCTCGGCCAGCAGCTTGGTCTCGGCAGCCTTGGCCGCGGCGGCCTTCGCCGGCGATCCCGAGCCCTCTCCGGACAGGCCGGAGATCTCGGCCATCATCGACGCGCCGATGGCCATCTCGAGAGCGTTGCGGGCGCGGTAGTCCGGCGACAGCCGCTCGGTCACCAGGCCGGCGTCGCCGCTCGCGACAGCTGTCTGCGCCAGCGTCCAGGCGTCCTGGGGCGTGGCGGCGCACGCCGGCGCGACCAGCATCGTGGTGCCGGGCAGGCCTGGTGCGGTGCGGGCTGCGGCCTCGGGACGGGCGCCGGCCGGAGCCAGCGCGAACACCGCAACCACGGCGCCAATCGTGACGCGAGCGACGGACCTTGCAACCATGGACGACTCCTTCGGAGATGGACGACCGGCGCCTCGCCGGGCGCCAAAGGATGGCACAGCTCGGGACCGGCACGACACCGCGCGCCGAACCGGCGCCTCAGCCCTCGACGGTCAGCGCATCGAGCTCGGCGCCGAGCAGCGCGCCACGGAAGCCACCGAGCGCCGCCGCCAGCGACCCACCGGTGCGCAGCCACGTCTCGATGGCCCGCTCGCGCTGGCGCCGTGACAGCAGCAATTCCGCGGTCAGGCCGAGCTCGGTCGCCTTCTGGGTGACGAGCGCGGCGACCCGCACGCCGATCGCCTCCAGGCGATCGCGGATCTCGGGCGGCGTCCGCGGATCCTCGACCGGCGCAGTGCCGGCCTCGACCTCGGCGCGGGCCGCCTGCAGCGCCGCCGCCCAACGCGGAGTCAGGTGCGCGTGCCGGCGCCCATCGTAGCCGGGCAGCGCCGCCGCATCCGCCTGGACCAGGGCGTCGCGCTTGGCGAGCGCGACCAGCGTTTCGTCGCGCAACAGGAACGGGCGCGCCAGGTCGGCGAGCTCGGCCTCGCGCTCACGCCAGGCGGCCAGGACGCGCGCCACCGCCCGCGACGACGTGTTCAGGCGATCGATCCCTTTGACGCGCCGCCAGGCGACGGCGGGATCGGGGGTATCGCCGTCGTTGGCGGCGAGCGCCGCCGAATCCTCGAGCGCCCACTCGAAGCGGCCGAGGATCCGCAGCTGCTCCTCGAGCGCGGCGGCCACCCCCGGCATGTACTCGACGTCCTCGGCGGCGTAGCGCAGCTGATCGGGCGACAGCGGGCGACGCGTCCAGTCGGTGCGGGTCTCGTGCTTGGCGAGCTCCACGCCGAGCAGGATCTTCACCAGCGCGGCGTAGGACAACGACGGGCCGAGCCCGGCGAAGGCGGCGGCGATCTGCGTGTCGAGGAGGCCGTGCAGGGCGGCGCCGCCGGCGCGTCGCAGGATCGGGATGTCGCCGGAGCCCGAGTGGAGCAGCTTGCGGCGCCGGGAATCGGCGAGCAGCGGGCCGAGCGCGGACAGGTCGCGCAGCCGCACGCCGTCGATCAGCGCGATCTCGCCGGCGACGGCCAGCTGGATGATGCCGAGCCGCGGGCGGTAGGTCCGCTCGAAGACGAACTCGGTATCGAGCGCCACGTCGGCGTCCGAGGCCTGCCAGCGGGCGGCCGCGTCGGCCAGCGCCTCGGGGCGATCGATCCAGGTTGCGACGGCCACTAGGGTGTGGCGACGGCTTTGGCGATGGCGATCGTCTGCGCCTTCGTCATGCCGTTGGCCACGATCCGGACGACGCCGTCGGCCCGGTGCACGATCGCCAGCGTCTGCGGGCTGGTCGGAACGAACGCGGCGTGGAGGCCGGCGCCCGCAATCACTTCGCGCTTGGTCGAGGTCGACTCTTCCGCGGCCTTCACCAGCATCTCGAAGAACGCGTCGGCGGTCGGTGCGACCGGCGAGGCCTTGATCCCGTCCACGTCGTGGAACGAGACGGAGAGCACCTTGACCCCTCCCGGCGCGCCGCGCAGGACCCATTCGCACTCGGTGTCGCCGCGGCCACGATCGTCGGGCGGGTACCCCTGCATGGCGGCGCCGACGGCGGCTTTCACCTCGTCG
>JBDSLU010000267.1:0-15149 GCA_039916225.1 Vicinamibacteraceae bacterium | reverse complement strand
GCGTACTGAGCAGACGCCGGTAGGGCCCGGCCGCGGACGGCCGATCCCAGGCGTCGTAGAGGGCGACGAGGCGGGTCAGGGCGGCCCGGGTCCGCGGATCCTGGGGACCCAACGCCGCCCGGAGGCCTTCGTAGCCGCCGCGGAGGAGCGGCTCGGCTTCGGCGAACCGCCTGGCGTAGCGGACCAGGTGTTCGCCGAGCAGGCTCCGCGAGCTGGCGATCAGCCAGTGGCTCGCCGGCAGCGAGCGGCTGCGGACGGCGAGGCTGTCGCGCAGGCTCGCTTCGCCTTCGGCGGCGCGCCCGAGCGCCGCCAGGACGAGGCCGCGCACCTGCAGGATCGCCGGAATCAGCGGATGGTTGTCCTGCAGCGTCTTGCCGCGCAGCGCCAGCACCTCGTCGGCGAGCTGCAGCGCCCGCGCGTGCTGGCCGCGCGCCTGCAGCAGCGCGGCGTAGTTGTAGGCGGTCCAGGCCGCCTCGGGGTGATCGGCGCCCAGCGTCTTCCGCCGCAGGGGCAGCGCCTTGCCGTAGTAGTCGAGCGCTTCGGGATAGCGGCCGACCGATTCGAAGGCGTAGGCGAGCGTGGTCATCGCCGCGGCCGCGTCCGGATGCTCCGGCCCGCGCACCTTGAGCACCAGCGCCAGCGCCTCCTGATGCAGCGGCAGCGCCTCCTCCCAGCGGCCCAGGGTCCCGAGCGGGACGGCCAGGTTGTTCAAGCTGTGCACGACGTCGGGGTGCTCGTTGCCGAGCACCTTGCGGCGGATGGCAAGCGCGGACCGCTGCGTCTCGACCGCTTCGGCGAGCTTGCCCTCCTGCGTGTAGAGGCTCCCGAGGCTGTCCAACGCGGACGCCGCCGGTGCGCTCTCTGGACCCGCCGTCCGTCGCCGGATGTCGACGGCGCGCCGCAGGATAGGTTCCGCCGTCGCCGCGTCGCCGATGCCGGCGTAGGCCTCGCCCAGCTCCTGCAGCAGCTCGGCCACGTCGGGATGGTCGGGCCCGAGACGGCGTTCGCGTTGATCGAGGGCCTTCTTTAAGAGTGGCAGCGCTTCCGCGGCCCTCCCGCGGCGCACTTGCGTCGCCCCGATGGTGGCGCGCATCGCCTCGAGCTGCTCCGGCTGGCCGGCCAGCTCGCGCTCGGCTCGCTGCGCCGCCTCATCGAGCACCTCGGCGACGGTCGCCTCGCGCCCGCGCGATCGCGGATCCGCCGACCCCAGGACATCGACCAGGAAACTGGTGATGACCTGCGCCTTCCGCGCTTCCAGCGCCGCGCGATCGCGCTCACCAGCGGCGACCCGCGCCTGCCACAACGTGCCGGCGACTCCGACGGCCAGTGCCACGCCGAGCACGATCAGCGCGGCGACGCCGGCGCGATGCCGCCGCACGAACTTTGCGGCGCGGTAGGTGACACTGTCGGCGCGCGCCAGCACCGGCAGGCCGGTGAGGTAGCGCTCGATGTCCTCGCCGAGCTGCTGCACCGAGACGTAACGCCGGGACGTACCCGGCTGGATCGCCTTGAGGACGATCGTGTCGAGATCGCCGGAGAGCTCGCGGGCGAGCGCCGACGTCGTGGTCTGGCGTGCCGCGGCGATCGCCGCACCCTCGGGCGTCGAGCCACCCTCCCGCACGCGCGTGCTCGGCAGCGGCACCGGCTCGCTCAACGCGTGTTCGTAGGCCACCGCCGTCGTCACGGCGCGGCGGTAGGGTCGCTGGCCGGTCAGCAGCTCGTAGAGGATCACGCCCAGCGAGTAGACGTCGCTCGCGGTCGTCATCGGCTCGCCGCGCACCTGCTCGGGGCTGGAGTAGGCGAGCGTCATACGACGCTCGACCAGGCTGGTGGGAGCGGGCGCTTCGCTGGGTGACGGCGCCAGAACTTTGGCGATGCCGAAGTCGAGCAGCTTCGGCGATCCCGCGGCGTCGACCAGGATGTTGTCCGGCTTCAGGTCGCGGTGAATCACCAGGTTCTGGTGCGCGTGCTGGACGGCCTGACACACCGTCCGGAACAGCCGCACGCGATTGCGGAGCGACACGCGCTCGGCGTCGCAGTACTCGTCGATGGCCAGACCCTCGACGTACTCCATCACCAGGAACGGCCGGCCGTCGCCGGTGCTGCCGCCGTCGATCAGGCGCGCGATGTTCGGATGATCGAGGCGGGCCAGCGTCTGCCGCTCGTCCTGGAACCGTCGCAGCGTGTCGTCGGTGTCCATGCCCCGCTTGATCACCTTGATGGCGACCTGCTTGTCGAACGCGGCGTCGGCGCGAACGGCGCGATACACCGTCCCCATGCCGCCCGATCCGATGCGCTGGACGACGCGATACGTCCCGACGCGATGCCCTTCGAGCTCGTCTTCGATCGGAGCGGGGCTGGCGCCGTCGGCGCCCGGCCCGAGGAGGCCACCGTTGCCGCTGAACACGCTGGTCTCGAGCAGGTTGCCGGTGTCCTCGTGCGCGGCGAGCAGCGACTGGACCTCGAGTCGTAGCGGCGCGTCGCCGCCGCAGGCCTCGTCGAGGAAAGCCGGGCGATCCGCGGGCGCGACGTCGACCGCCCGATGGAAGACCTCTTTGACGCGACCCCAGTCCGGCGTCGCGGTCACGGCGCCGACTGCAGCTCGCGGTGAATCCAGGCGCGTGCCATCTGCCACTCGCGCTTGATGGTCGCCGTCGACAGCGTCATCAGCTCGCCGACTTCTTCGACGGTCAGGCCGCCGAAGTAGCGCAGCTCGACGATCCGGGCCTGACGCGGATCGAGTCCGGCCAGCCTCGTCAGCGCCTCGTCGAGGGCGAAGATGTCGGCCGATGGGGCGTCGCTGCCCGGATCGACGTCGTCGATCGAGACGCGCGTATCGTGGCCGCCCCGCTTCTGCGCGTGGTTGGCGCGCGCATGGTCGACCAGCACCCGTCGCATCAGCTGCGCCGCAACGCCCATGAAGTGAGCCCGGTTGCGCCACTGCACGCGATCCTGGGCGGCCAGCCGCAGGTAAGCCTCGTGGACGAGGGCGGTGGGCTGCAGCGTGTGATCGCGGCGCTCACGTCGCAGATAGTGCGCGGCGAGTCGGCGCAGCTCGTCGTAGACGAGGGGCAGGACGTCCGGCGTGGCGGGATCGCCGACTCCGAGCGCCTGCAGCAGCCGCGTGACGTCGCCGGGTTCCTTCTCGCTCACTGCACTGCTGGGGATAAGGCTGAGCTTCGCGACCATTATAGCTGCCCGCCGTCCCGGAGACTGTTCCGGACGCCGTCTCGGAGAGTCTCCGGGACGCTGTTCGGGCCGGTTCCTCACCCCCGGCTGCGGGCAGCGAACAAATCGCGATACCGGGACGGCTGCGAGCGGAGGTACTGGTTGGGCGCGGTCACGCTGGCGCCGAAATGTGCCGCCGCGTGCCACGGCCAACGCGGGTCGTAGAGGATCGCCCGGGCGAGCGCGACCAGGTCGGCGTCGCCGGTGCCGACGATGGCCTCGGCCTGATCGAAGTCGGTGATCAGCCCGACGGCGACGACCGGCATCGTCGTCGCGGCTTTGACCGCCCGCGCCAGCGGGACCTGATAGCTGGGCCCGAGCGGGATCTTTTGCGCCGGCGTCAGCCCGCCGCTCGACACGTGGATGCCGCCGCAGCCGCGCGCCTCGAGCGCCTGGGCGAAGGCGATGGTCTGCTCGATGTCCCAGCCGCCCGGCGCCCAGTCGGTGCCCGAAACGCGGACGGTCACCGGCCGGTCGGCGGGGAAGGCTTCCCGCACGGCGTCGAAGACCTCCAGCGGGAACCGCATCCGGTTTTCCAGACTGCCGCCGTATTCGTCGTCGCGATGGTTCGACAGCGGCGACAGGAACTCGTGCAGCAGATACCCGTGCGCACCGTGCAGCTGCACGGCCTGCAGCCCCAGGCGTGCGGCGCGGCGGGTGGCGGCGACGAACGCCTCGCGGATGCCGGCCAGGCCCTGGCGATCGAGCGCGATCGGCGGATGCTGGCCCTCCGCGAACGCCACCGGCGACGGGGCGACGGTCTGCCAGCCGCCCGTCGCGTCGGGCGGCACCTGCGCCGAGCCTTCCCACGGCACCTTGGTCGACGCCTTGCGGCCGGCGTGCGCCAGCTGGATGGCGATGGGCATGTCGGACCAGCGCCGGACGCTGTCCAGCGTCTGGCCGAGGGCGTGCTCGGTGTCGTCGTTCCACAGGCCGAGATCGCGGTCCGAGATCCGTCCCTCGGGCGTGACGGCGGTCGCTTCGATGGTGAGGAGCGCCGCGCCGGACAGCGCGAGTTGGCCGAGATGGATGACGTGCCAGTCGGTCGCCCGGCCCTCGTCGGCCGAGTACTGGCACATCGGGGCGATGACGATCCGGTTGCACAGTTCGAGTCCCGCGACGCGGAACGGGGTGAACAGGCGGGCGTGGCTCATCCCCCCAGCCTACCGTCAACGACGCCGCGCCACTCTGCCGGCCACAACGTGACACGATCGGGGGGCATGCGGATCAAGCTCATCGTCAACCCGGCCTCGGGCGGCGAAACGGCCGTCGACCACCTGCCCGCCATCAACGCGCGGCTGCGGACGGCGGGCGATGTCGACATCGTCCTGACGACCGGTGATGGCGACGCAGAGGAGGCGGGTCGCCGCGCCGCCCTCGACGGCTACGAACACCTGTTCATCGCCGGCGGCGACGGCACGCTGAACGAGGTGCTGAACGGCGTGGCCCAGGTGGACGGCGCGCTCGGACGGATCGCGATCGGCGTGGTGCCGCTCGGCACCGGCAACGACTTCGCGACCGCGCTCGGCATCCCCGACACGCCGGAGGCGGCCGTCGACGCCTTGCTCGCCGGTCGCGTGGCCGCGGTCGACGTCGGCCGCGTCAACGATCGCTGCTTCCTGAACGTCTCTGCCGGCGGGTTCATCGCCGACGTGTCGGACGCGGTGGGACCACAGCTCAAGACCGTGCTGGGCAAGCTCGCCTATCTCGTTGGCGGCGCGCAGGTGCTGCTCGATTACGAGCCGCTCGCGGTCCGCGTCAGCCAGGCGTCCGGGAAAGGCGTCAGCGAGATGCAGTTGCTCGCCTTCGCGGTGTGCAACTCACGGCTGATCGGCGGCGGCCGGCTGATCGCCCCGTCCGCCGTCGTCGACGACGGCTGGCTCGACGTCTGCCTCATTCACGCCATGCCGACGCTCGACTTCGTCGCGCTGCTGCGCCGCGTCTCGAGCGGCGAGCACGTCGAGGACGATCGCGTCGCCTACTTCCGGACCCAGGCCATGGAGCTGGCTTTCGAGCGGGACGTCCGCCTCAACACCGACGGCCAGGTGATGGAGGCCCGGCGCTGCCGCTACGAGGTGATGCCCGGCGCGGCTCGCGTCCGGATACCCGGCGCGGCTCGCGAGCCGGGGGCCGAACGCTAAACGCCAAACGCCAAACGCCAAACGCCAAACGCCAAACGCCAAACGCCAAAGGCCAAAGGCCAAAGGCCAATGCCTGACGCCTCGCGTCCGTGGGCGGACGGGTGCGCATCCGCCGCGTCACGGCCAGCGTAGGAAAGGCTGAGTCAAGGCGCCATGTCCGACCGCATTTCGTCCAGCGAGATCACGCCGCGTCACCTCTACCTGAACCGGCGCGCTTTCATGCGGGCCGGCGCGCTGACCGCCGCGGCGGTCGGCACCGGTGCGCTCTACCGCCGGCTCAATCGCGTCACCCACGACATCGTCGAGCGGCCGGCCATTCCTGGCCTCGTCACCGCGCCGCCGACCGGCGGCTTCCGCGTCGACGACCCGCCCACGCCACATGCGTCGATCGTCAACTACAACAACTTCTACGAGTTCACGACCGACAAGGAAGGCGTCGCCGCGGCGGCCGCGGAGTTCTCGACGGCGGGCTGGCGGGTCACGGTCGACGGCCTGGTGCGCAAGCCGAGCGTGTTCGACCTCGATGATCTGCGCCGCCTGAGCCCGCCCGAGGAACGCATCTACCGGATGCGCTGCGTCGAGGCGTGGTCGATGGTGATCCCGTGGGTCGGCTTCTCGCTGTCGAAGCTGCTCGAGGCCGTCGAGCCGACCGGCGACGCCAAATACGTCGTCTTCCAGACGCTGCTCGATCCCGCGCGGATGCCGGGCCAGCGCAACTCGTTCTCGCTCCGGTGGCCGTACACCGAAGGGCTGCGGCTCGACGAGGCGATGCACCCGCTCACCATCCTGGCCACCGGGCTCTATGGCCAGGAGCTGCCGCCGCAGGACGGCGCGCCAGTCCGCTTGGTAGTGCCCTGGAAGTACGGTTTCAAGGGCATCAAGTCGATCGTGAAGATCACGCTGACCTCGACCCGGCCCGAGACGACGTGGAACATCTCGGCGCCGGACGAGTACGGCTTCTACGCCAACGTCAACCCGAAGCACGACCACCCGCGCTGGAGCCAGGCCACCGAGCAGCGCATCGGCGAGACGGGGCGGCGCGAGACCTTGCCGTTCAACGGCTACGCCGATCAGGTCGCCCGTCTCTATGCCGGGATGAATCTCGATGCCGACTTCTGAGCCGGCCTTCGACACGCGCCTGCTGAAACAGCTGACGCTGGTCAGCGCGCTCGTGCCCGCGGTGCTGCTCGGGTGGGACGCCTGGCATGGACAACTCGGCGTCAACGCGGTGAACTTCGTCATCCGAACCACCGGCCTGGTCGGCCTCGTGTTGATCACGCTGTCGTTGCTCGTCACGCCGGTGCGCGAGCTGACCGGCTGGGGCCGGGCCATCGCGATGCGCCGCGGGCTGGGTGTGGTCGGCTTCGCCTATCTGACCGTCCACTTCCTCGTCTTCTTCCTGCTCGATCGCCAGGCCAGCGTGTCCAGCACGGTGCACGAGATCGCGACGCGTCGCTACCTGTGGTTCGGGACCAGCGCGCTGCTGCTGATGCTGCCGCTCGCCGCGACGTCGATGGACGTGATGGTCGCGCGCCTCGGAGCGACCGCCTGGAAGCGCCTGCACCGCCTCGCGTATCCCATCGCCGTCGGCGCAGTCGTCCACTACTACCTGCTGGTCAAGTCGGACGTCACGCAGCCGCTGGCCTTTGCCGCCGCCATTGGCGTGCTGCTGCTGTATCGGGTGGTGCGTCACTACCTGCGCGGTCGGTCAACGGCTGCAGGGCGCCATCGATCGGCGGGCGCGGTGCGCGTCGGACCGACCGCCGTGACCCGACCGGCCGTGGCCGGAACGCGCGGGCGGTCGACGCCGCGTCAGTGGGCCGGCGAGCTGCTCGTGTCGCGGATCGTCGACGAGACGCCGGACATCAAGACGTTCCGGCTCGCCGCCGTTGACGGCGGTCCGCTGCCCTTCAGCTATGCCGCCGGCCAATACTTGAACCTGGCGCTCACCGTCGACGGCCGGCGCGTCAACCGGTCCTACACCATCGCGTCGTCGCCGACCCGCGCCGGCTACTGCGAGATCTCGGTGAAGCGCGGGCAGGGGGCGGGCTCCTGCTACCTCCACGATGTGTGCCGCGAAGGGCAACGGGTGCGCGTGTCGGCGCCAGCGGGCGCGTTCGTGTTCGATCCGGTGTCGGCGTCGCGCGTCGTGTTGATCGCCGGCGGCATCGGCATCACGCCGCTCCTCTCGACGATCCGCGGCCTCACCGATCGCGCCTGGACCGGCGACATCTACCTGCTCTACTCGGTGCGGACCGCGGCCGACGTCGCGTTCCGCGACGAGCTGACGGAGCTGGCGTCCCGGTTCGCCAACCTGCACCTGCGCATCATGGTGTCGCGCGATCCGCGGCCGTTGCGGGAGGCTGCCAGCGGGCTCGTCGTGCCAGGGCAGATCACCGCCGAGACGCTGACGTCGTTCGTGCCGGAGCTGCGTCGCGGACCGGTGTTCCTCTGCGGGCCGGCGCCGATGATGGCCGCGATGCGCGAGACGCTGGTGGCGATAGGCGTGCCCGACGTCGAGATCGTGCAGGAGGCGTTCGTCTCGCGTCCCGAGGTGGTCGACGAAGCACTCGACGGCGACGCCCACGCGGCGGATGCGCCGCTACCTGGCGGTGAGACGGCCATCGTCTTCCGGCGCGCCGGGTGTACTGTCGACGCCGCGCCCGGCCAGACCGTCCTCGAAGCGGCCGAGGATGCCGGCGTGGTGATCCCGTACGAATGCCGATCCGGCATCTGCGGGCAGTGCAAGACGGCGCTGATCTCCGGGCGGGTGGCGATGGAGGTGCAGGACGCGCTCAGCCGCGCCGATCGGGCCCGCGGCCTGATCCTTGCCTGCCAGGCCCGCGCCCTGCAGCCGATCGAGATCGACGCCTAGCGGGACCTCCATCGATTCTTGACAATCGATCGCTAGGGTGGACTCCATGAGGAGCCCACGCATGATTCCGATCCGTCCGACGATCGTCCTGGTTCTGGCTGTCACGGCCAGCCACGCGCTGGCGCAGCAGGTGGGGACGCCGGAGCCCGACGTTCGCACCAGGGTCGACGCGTTCGTCGCCGTCATCCGTGACGGCGGCCCCGCACAGTACGAAGCGATGGCCCAGCAGCACTTCGCGCCGCCGCTGCTGGCCCGGGTCTCAGCCGCCGAGCGCCGGACGATGGCCGAGCGCATCCGCCGCGACTTCGGCGCCATCACCGTGACCGGGATCCGTGTGATCGACGGCGTCGCCACCATCGGCGCCCGTGGCGCCACCGGCCTGACCGGGAGCCTCGTGCTGGCGCTGGAACCGGCCCTGCCCTTTCGCATCACGAGCGTGGCCGTCGAAGTCGGCGGTGGCGACGACGAGCATCGTCCCGCGGTGGCCATCCCACTCACCGCGGCGATGACGGCGGACGAGATGTCGCGGACCCTCGATGCCAGCCTGCAGCCGCTGGTCGGTCGCGATGCCTTTGCCGGCGTCGTGCTGATCGCGCGCGACGGCGTGCCGATCGTCCAGCGGACCTACGGCATCGCCGATCGTGAGCGCGGCGTCGCGGTGACGGCGGACACGCGCTTCGGCCTGGCCTCGATCGGCAAGCTGTTCACCAAGGCGGCGATCGCCCAGCTCATCGCCGCGGGCAAGGTGCGGCCGACCGACACCGTCGGCGCGATCCTGCCGGACTATCCCGCGTCGCCGGCACGTCAGGCCACCGTCGAGCAGCTGCTCGAGCACCGCGGCGGCATCGCCGACTTCTTCGGGCCGGCCTTCGCCGCGCTGCCGAAGGACCGCTTCCGCACCAACACCGACTACTATCGCTTCGTCGCCGCGCAGCCGGTCCGCTTCGCGCCCGGCGAGCGCAACGAGTACTGCAACGGGTGCTACATCGTGCTCGGCGCGATCATCGAGCGAGTGTCGGGGATGCCCTACGAGACCTACCTCGCGCGCCACGTCTTTGCGCCCGCCGGCATGACGGGGGCGGCGGCCTCGACGCTGCCGGTGGCCAACGGCTACACGCGGCGAACGGTCGGCGGTGGCCCCGACGTTCCGCTGCATTCCAGCCAGTCGATGCACGGCGCCGGCGGCAGCGCGGCCGGCGGCGGCCTGGGGACCGCGGCGGACCTGCTCGCGTTCGACAACGCGTTGCGGACCGGCACGCTGCCCGATGGTTCCGGCCCCGCGGCGATCCTGCCGGGCCGCCCGGTCGCCGGGGGCCGGGCCCGGGGTGGTATCGGCGCCGCCGGGGGCGCGCCGGGCACCAACGCCGCCCTCGAATCGGACGACACCTGGACGATCGTCGTCCTCGCCAATCTCGATCCGCCGGCCGCGACCAGCGTCGCCCAGGGCATCCGGCGGGCGCTCGCGAAGTGACGTCATGAGCGGCGGTCCGCACATCCTCGTCGTCGAGGACGATCGGGTCGTCGCCGAGACGCTGCGGCTCTACCTGGAACACGCCGGCTATCGGGTGACCACCGTCCACGATGGTCCGTCTGGCGCGGCGCGCGCAGGCGATCCGGACGTCGCCGCCGTCATCCTCGACTGGCTGCTGCCGGCGATGTCCGGCTATGAGGTGTGCCGCACCGTGCGATCGCGCTCGACCGTACCGATCCTCATGCTGACGGCACGGACTACCGAAGACGATCGCGTGCGCGGCCTCGAGTGCGGCGCCGACGACTACGTCGGCAAGCCGTTCAGTCCACGCGAGGTCGTCGCGCGCGTGCAGGCCCTGCTGCGGCGCGCGACGGCCCCGGCCACGCTGCCGCCGCCGCCGACGCGTGCCGGCGCGCTCGAAGTGGATCACTTCAGACGGGAGGTGCGCGTCAACGGCGCGCCCGTGGCCCTGACGGCGACGGAGTTGAAACTGATCGAGGCGCTGGCCGGCGCACCGGGCCGCACGTTCACCCGCGAGGAGCTGGTGGCGCGTGCCTTCGGCCCGGACTACGACGGCCTCGATCGGACGGTCGATACGCACGTCACCAACCTGCGCCGGAAGCTGCAGCGCGCCGGCTGCGGTGAGGCGATCGCCACTGTCCACGGCGTCGGCTATCGGCTGACGATCGAGATCGACCGTGCATAGCCTGCAGGCCCGACTGCTGATCGCCGTGGGCGCGCTGGCGCTCGCGGCGATCGGCCTGGTCGCCGTCGCGGCGCGGCAGGGGACCCGGCTGGAGTTCCTGCGCTTCGCCGACCTGCAGCGTCGCGAGGCGTCGGGCCGCCTGCCGGCGCTGGCCGCCCGGCTGGCCCAGGCGCTCGATGGGCGGTGCTGCAGCGGCGAGGCGATATCCGCTGCCACCGCGCAACTCCCGGCGGACGTCGCGCTGCTCGTCGTCGCCGCGTCCGACGGCGCGCTGATCGCGGCTGGTGGCGCCAGTGTCGACGCCCCTGGCGTGCGCGTGGTCACGCGCCGGGATGGCGACACCATGACCATCGAGCTGACGCGGCGCAATGGGCCGCGAGTCGGCCAGACCGTCCTCCGCCTCAAGCAGCCGCCGACGCCACTGCGCCTGGCCGACGGCCGGGCCGCCGCGCTCCAGGTGCTGTCGCTGCCGCGTGACGACGCCGATCTGGTGGAGGCGGCCTTCTTCGGCGCCCTCGATCGCCGGCTCCTGGCCGTCGCCGCAATTGTCGGCGGGCTCGCGCTGATGGTGACGTGGGCCATCGTCCGTGGCGTGACGCGGCCGGTCGAGGAGTTGCAGCACGCCAGTCGAGCCGTCGCCGCGGGCGATCTGACGTGGCGCGTCGTTCCGCGCGGCAGTCGCGAAACGGTGGCGCTCGGACGGGCGTTCAACTCGATGGCCGCCGATCTCGAGCGGCAGGAGACCATCCGCCGCGATCTCGTCCACGACGTGGCCCACGAACTGCGGACGCCGTTGACCGATCTCCGCTGTCGGCTCGAAGCGGTCATCGACGGCCTGGCCGTCGATCCGCGGCAGGCGGTGCACGATCTGCTCGACGACGTGCGTCATCTGACCCGCCTCGCCGACGATCTGCAGGAGCTGGCCCAGGCCGAGGCGCGCGTGCTGGCGTTCGATCTCCAGGCAGTGCAGGTGCGGCCCGCGGTCGGCGCGGCCATCCGCACGGCCGGCCTCGATCGCGATCCGCGGATGACGGCCGCGTCGACGCTGGGCGATCTCGCGGTGCGCGCCGATCCCGATCGTCTGCGTGAGATCGTCGTCAACCTGCTGACCAACGCCGCTCGCCACACCCCGGACCACGGCGTGATCACCGTCGCCGCTGAGGCCGCGGGCGACCGCGTCCACGTGCAGGTCCACAACACCGGCAGCATGCTCGACGCCACGGCGGTGACGCGGCTGTTCGATCGGTTCTACCGCGCCGATCCGGCGCGCGGACGCGACACCGGCGGCTCGGGCCTCGGCCTGGCCATCGTCAAGCAGCTGGTCGAGGCGCAAGGCGGAGAGGTGCTGGCGCGCAGCGACGACACCGGCGTCACGGTCGGGTTCGCGCTGCCACGCGCCGAGTGAAGGTCGGGACACCAGGCTACGGGCCAGCCATCGTCCACAGGCCCCACCCGCCGCTGCGTCGGCTGTGGAACGCCACGCGGCTTCCATCCGGGGACCACGTGAACTCCTCGGCCGAGGCATCCTGGAGGATGCGCTGCATGAACCCGCGCTCGACCTCGAGCAGCCAGACGCCGTCGCGCGCGACCTGGAACACGATCCACCGGCCGTCCGGAGAGACGGCCGGCGTTCGCACCTGACGACCGGCGATCGGCGAGGTGAAGTCGCGCGATCCGCCCGAGTCGAGATCGCGGATCGTCAGCCGATCCTCGTGGCTGAAGGCGACTCGCCGCCCGTCCACGAACCACGTTGCGCCCCACACCTGTCCTCGCGCGAACGACGTGAGGCGCGACTGTCGGCCTGTCTGCACATCGAGCAGCCACAGGTTCCAGACTGCCGGCCGATCGGCTTCGCCGCGGATGAAGGCGAGGCGATCGCCGTCAGGGGCCCAGGTCGGAACCGCCGCGTAGCCGGGACCACTGACGCGATGCACGTCGCGGCCCTCCGCCGTCGCCACGTAGACGCCGCGGACGCCGTCGCGGTCGGAATCGAAGGCCACCGACGTGCCGGTGGGGGAGAGCTGGACGTGGTAGTTCCGGGCGCCGTCGTCGACGATGGTGGCGATGCGCAGTTCGCCGCGCTCGCCGGCATCCGCTCGCTTGAGCGCGCTGCCCGACGCGGTCTCGGCATGGAAGAACACGGCGGAGCCGCTACCGGAGAACGACGGCGAAAACACGCCCTCCGCGTCGGCTGATCGGGCGGCGACCAGTGGCGTGGGCTTACGCGGCATGGCGTCCGCGGGGACCCGGGCCGGTTCGCCGAGTGCGACAGGGACGTTGTTGGCGCGTACGCCACCGGCCCCTTCGGAGTGTCCGGCAGGGGCCCCGTCGGCGAGTACGGCGGGGACTTCGTGGGCTGGCTCGACCGTCATCACCACCAGGACTTCGCTCCCGGCCGCATCGTCAGGCGTTGCCGCATCGGCCAGGACCGGGACCTCGTCACGCACTTCGTTGGCGACCCGCGCGCCGACCAGCGCCGCGATCAGACAGGCGGCGATCGTGGCGACGGCCAGTCGTCCCCAGCGCCGCTGCCGCGGAGGCGCATTCGCGACACCGGCGATCGCGACCGGTTCGAGGTCGACCTCGGGTTCGGATTCGATCTCGGGCTCGAGCTCGGTGTCAGGCTCGGGCTCACGCTGGGCGACCGATGGTGTGACCGGCTGGACAGCGAACTGAACCAAGGTAGGTGCCTCGGCCGCTGTCTCGACCAGCGCCGCGATGGCTGCCGCCGGATCGGGCGGTTGGAACGGCTCGAGCGCCGCTGCGAACGCGGTCAGCGACGGCATCGTCGTGTCGGCGAGCTGCCCGGCGGCGCGATCGACGATGAACTGCAACGCATGAGGCACGCTGTCGGGCTGCGTCTCCTGGATGACACTCAGCAGTTCATCGAGCAGGACGCCCACTTCGGCCCGCGTCGGCAGGATGCCCGGCGAGAGGACCACGGTCCCATCGACGCCCAGCCACACGTGATCGGTAGAAAGGCGTGTGTTCGACGGGCGTCCCGTCTGCGGCGAGCGCGCCAGCTGGACGATCACCGCGACGGCGTCTGGGACGGCAAAGGGCACCGACGTGCCCAGGAGCCGGGTCAACGGAAGCCGGTTCGAATCCATGCCCGACGCAGTGCCAGATCCATACCAGCGGCGAACTGACGTAGCATCGGCGACTCGATGTCCGAACCAGCCTTCGCGCACGGCTCGACCGGCCGCCTCACTGCGCACGACCTCGGCCGTTTCCGCGGCGAGACGTTGTTCGATCGACTCGGGCGTGCGGTGTGCGAGGCCGGCTGTCTGCCGCGCAAGGAACTCTACGAGGCCTGGGAGATGGCCCGTCGTGTCCGCCGGGTGTGCCGCGGCGGCCGGGTCGTCGATCTCGGCGGCGGGCACGGGCTGCTGGCCCAGGTCATGCTGCTGCTCGACGACACCTCGCCGTCGGCGCTGGTGGTGGATGCCGTGCTGCCGGCGTCACACGCCGTGTTGCAGGCCGCGATCGCCGCGGCGTGGCCACGGCTGTCGGGCCGGGTCGGCTTTGCGGAGCAGCGCTCCGAGGATGTCGCGCTGAGCGCGGAGGATCTGGTCGTTTCGTGCCACGCCTGCGGGGCGTTGAGCGATGGGGTGCTCGATCGGGCGATTGGCGCGCGGGCGCGCGTCGCGGTGCTGCCGTGCTGCCACGATCACGCGCGCGGCGACGCCGGCGACCTCGCCGGCTGGATGCCGGCCGACCTGGCGATCGACGCGACCCGCGCGGCGCGGCTGCGCCACGAGGGGTATCGCGTCTGGACGAAGACGATCCCGGCGGAGGTCACGCCGCGCAATCGCCTCTTGATCGGGGTCCCAGCGGACCAAGGCGCGGCGGCGCCGGACGCTACTTCGGCGCGTCGACCTTCTTGACCACGTACTCGCTGGTGCCGAAGTCGCCGGTGGCCTTGACCATGATCTCGGTGCCGGCCTCGTTGATCTTGGCTTCGTGCGTGATCACGGAGCCTTCGAGGGCGACCTCGTAGGTCAGCACGCCGGCGGCGACCTTGCCCTTGTTGATGGGCAGGCTGCCCATCGCACTCGCCACCGTGCCGGTCAGGCTCTCGCCGTCGGCCTTGAACTCGTAGGTCAGCTCGATTGGCCCGTTCGGCGTCTCGACGCTGCCGACCCACTTGCCCGTCACGTCGGCGGCGAACGCCGTCGCCGCCAAACCGATCGTCATCACCAGTGCCAGCAGTGCTCGCCGCATGTCATCTCCTCGATGTGATTGAGCCGAGAGGCTGAGCATACAGGAAGCCCCGCGCGCACTGCGACGGCTGAGTTGGACCTGCGGTAGACTGCGCGTCGTGCATCCGCGGCCGGACGATCGTTCTGGCGTTCCCGACCGCGTCGGCAATTACCTGATCGAAGAGCGTCTCGGGACCGGCGGCATGGGCGCCGTTTACCGGGCTTTCGACCAGGCGCTGCAGCGGCCGCTGGCGATCAAGCGCCTGCTCCCCGACACCGCCGACGCCACGCGGAAGCTGCGCTTCCGGCGCGAGGCGTGCATGGCGGCACGGCTCAACCACCCGGCGATCGTCCACATCTACGACATCGTCGAGACCGACGAGGGCGACTGGATCGTCATGGAGCTGGTCGAGGGCAAGACCCTCGACCGCACGATGCGCGACGGTCTGCTCACGGCGCTGCGCACGGTGCAGCTGGTGCGCGAGATCGCCGACGGCCTGGCCGAGGCGCACGCGCACGGCATCGT
>JBDSLU010000266.1:0-6708 GCA_039916225.1 Vicinamibacteraceae bacterium | reverse complement strand
ACTGGGTCACTCCGTAGAGCGCTCCGCCGACGGGAACGAGTCCGCCACGCGGGTACCAGCCCTCTCCCTGCTTGCCCAGCGTGTACACCGTCCGCAGGCCCGCGGTGGCGGGATCGAAGCGGAAGATCGTCGACCGGCCGAACGTCGAACCGACGCCCGCCGTTCCGTAGAGCGCGCCGTCGGAGGCGAGCACGAGCGAGCCGATCGGTTCGAACTCGTGGAAGCGCGCGACCTCGGTCACCTGTCCGGCCGTCGTCAGCCGGATGATGCCCGAGCGCGTGACGCCGTAGAAGTCGCCGCCCGGCACCTGCACGAGGGGTCCGTTCGGCTGCCCCGGCGACGGCGTGAACTGGTGGACGACCTGGACGGGTTGCACCGGCTGCGCCGTGGCGAGCGACGGCAGCAGACAGAGGATGAGCGCCTTGGCGATTCGCATAGGTAAAATCCCACCACCCGATCTCCTAGGGCAGCGGCGACGCCAGCGCGTTGCCGCCGCTGGCCCACGTCACGCCGCCGGGGCTGGCATACGTCGCCCGTTCAACGACGATCGGCACCGGCGACGTCCCTGCCGACTCGATCAGGAACGATGCGATCGTCTGGTTGTACTGCGTCGTCGGCAGGAGAAGGTTGGTGCGGCTCTTGGGCGGCAGCGTCCTGGCGTCCCAGAGAGCGACGAGGCCAGAGTCACCGAGCACGGACACGTAGACCTGCGCGGCGGTCGAACCGGGATTGGCCAGCAGCACATAGGTCTGAGCCGCGTCCGCGCCACCCACCTCGGCACCGGCCACGACCCAGCGCGTCGCGCGTGACGTCGCGCCCGGCGAGTTGTGCGCCTCGTACCAGTAGTTCGCCGTCAGCTCGGGCCCCGGCCACCACATGGTCCGCTCGACCACGATCGGCACGGCGTTGGTCGACCGCACCACCATCGACAACGAGGTCGCGGCGAACGGCCGCGTCCCCGACCCGGCCGGCAGCTGCTCGTCATCCACCCAGATCGTCGAGCGCGAGTTGCCGGCGACGCTGTAGGTCTTCGTCAGGCTGCCGCCGCCGGCCAGCAGGTACTCGATCTCGACGGTCGCGGGTGCCGGGTTCGGGTTGGCGATCAGCACGAACAGGTCGAAGAACGTGCCGGTGGCGCCTTCGGCCAGGAACCACTCGAGCGCGGGGGCGGTCACGCCGGCGCTCTCGTGGCCGGCCGCGAACGGCTGACTGGGCTGCGAGTAGTACATGGCCCGCTCCGCCACGATCGGCGACGGCGCGGTGATCACCGCCGACACGTCCGTGCTGGTCAGTTCGCCGCCCTCGTCGTCGACGACGATCGTCGTCCGGCTGAACGGCGGCAACGAGTACTGCTTCTCTATGGGCGGCAGACCGAACGGGCGCAGGTATCGCACCGTGGCGATCACGGCCGTCTCCTGCGGGTTCTGGAGAAGGTAGAAGAGCGCGAACGCGCCGGAGGTCGAGCCTTCGGCCAGGTACCAGGTCGTCGACGGCGCGACCACACCGGTCTCGACATGGCTGCCGTAACCCGACGGATCCCACGACATCGTGCGCTCGACGGCGACCGGCAGATCGGCCTCGATGACGCTCGAGAAGGTCGCGTGCGCCAGGCCGGTGATGGTCGCCGGATCGATCGACTCGTGGCCCATCGGTGGGATCACCACGTTGTGCGCGATCCGCGCGCCGGTGTCGGTCAAAAACCGGACGAGGACACTGGCGGCGCGACCGCCATTGGGGTTGGCGAGATCGAGACGGGTCCGGAAGAACGGGCCGGTCGCCCCTTCCGCGAAGTAGCGCGTCAACACTCCGCGAGGATGCGTGCCGTCGACCAGTTCCTGGGCGTTGGTGCGCCCGTCGCCATCCGGATCCCCGCCGGCGCCGTCGGCGCCGCTGGCCGAGAAAGGATCGAGTCCATAGGTGGTCTCCCAGTCGCTCGGCAGGCCGTCGTGTTCGGGGTCGAACGGCGGCAATGGATTCGACACGGAGAGGCGGATGATCGCGCCGCCAGGCGCCGTCGCCGGCGTTTGGCGCGCGCCGAACGCGCGAGCTCTGACGTCGCCCGACGTCGCGCCATACAGCACGTCGCCGATCGCCACGAGCCGGCCGCGCAGCCGGCCGATCGACGCCGGCAGCGTCCGCAGCTCGGTCAGGCCGGTGGCCGGCCGGCACACGAAGAGCCGCTGCTCGCCGCCGAACGAGTCGTCGGCGAGCAGGCCCACGAGCGCGTCGCCGATCGGGGTGATCGAGGCCGCCGGACGCCCTGGCGTGCAGACCGTGGTGCGAGCGCCGGTCGCCGCCTCGAAGCGCGAAATGCCGCCCGATGTCGCGACGTACACGCCGCCGGGCGCAGTCGCCATGCTGCTGATGGCGTCGGTGGACCAGTCGACCATCTGGTCGATGGTGTTGGTGGTCGCATTGACCCGGAAGAGGCGGGAGAACCGGAAGACTTCGAACGGCGCGGCGCCGCCGCCCACGGTGACGAAGCCGACGTAGACCTGGCCGTCGCCGCCGGCCACGACCCCGTTCCACACCGTGTTCTTGACGTGGAGATCGGTGATGCCTGGTGGAAACGGCTCCGTGCCGGCCGGCGTGGCGACCCCGTCGGTGCCGACGCGATAGACCGTGCGACCGCGGACGAAGTAGAGGTTCCCGTCCGCCGCCTTGGCGATCGGTGAGCTGGTCGTGCCCGCGCCGGGCACGACGGCGGTCACGGTGTTCGTCGTCGCATTGGTCGCCGGGACGAAGCGCACCACGCCGCTTTCGAGTGCAAAACCATTCGATGAGTCGGTCGTGCCGTAGAGGGCGGCATCCGGCCCGAGGGTCAATGGCGAATTGCTGTTGCTCGACCAGCCCGCAGTGCCCGGCACGTCGGCGGCGTGAATGAACCCGCCGGTCGCCGGATCGAGCGAGTAGATGCCGCCGCGACGCCCGGAGCCACCGGCGCTGGCCGCGCCGAAGAGGCGACCGCCAGAACCGCTGATCGGCTCGGACGGCTCCCAGATCGTGGTCGGCACGAACTGGTGCAGCACGGTCAGGAGGGTCGGGTTCGGCTGCGGTCCGCCGGCCGCCGGGTCGAACCGAAACACGGTGCCCGCATCGACGGGGCCGCCGCGCTGGGCGTAGCCGTAGAGCAGGCCGTCCGCACCACGCGTGAGTGGTGCGCGAGTGCTCGCGCCGGTGGTCAGAAAGTCGAAGAAATGCAGGACGTCGACGGCGTACGGACCGCCGGTCGGGCGCAGCCGGAACACCGCGGCGCTCGCGGAGGGACCGCCATCGCCGGTCGTGGTGATCCCGTACAGACTGCCGTCAGGGGTCGCGACGAGCGGGCCGGAGAGCCCCCACAGCCCTGACGGCCCGGCGAGCACGTCGAGCGTGTCCGCGACCGGATCGTAGCGATAGATGCCGACGTTGGCGACGCCGATCAGACGCCCGTCCGGGCTGAGCAACAGGCGCGCGGCCGGCGGTGCCCCGCCCGCGAACTCGTGGACGAGCGTCATCACCCCGGTCGCCGGATCGAACCGATAGACGCCGCCCGTCCCCGTTCCCGGAAAGCGTTGCGAGCGGCTGGCGCCGTAGAGGAGGCCGTCGATGCCGACGGTCAGTCCGCTGGCTGGGTAGGCGCCCACCGGAGCGTCCTCGCCGAACGTGTGGAGCATGACGGTGGCGCCGGTCGCCGGATCGACGCTGAACAGCGTGGTGGTCGTCACGCCATAGAGCAGGCCGCCCACGGACGTGAGCCCGTCGAACGGCGACGTGCCCTCGCGGACGCCGGTGAAGGCATGGAGCGTTCGGACGTCGCCGGTGGCCGGATCGAAGCGGAACACCGTACCCTGGCCGTCGGCCCCGCCCCCTTGCGTGGTGCCGTAGAGCGCGCCGTCGGGCTGGCGAAGCAGGGCGCCGCTGGCGTCGACGCCGTCGGTGAACAGCGCCGCCGTCGACACCGTGCCGTCGCTCGCCAGTCGATAAATGGCCGCCGCGGTCACGCCGTAGAAGCTGCCGTCCGGCACCTGGACGAGCGCCCCGTCCGGCCCGGCCGGTGATGGCGTGAACTGGTGGACGACCTGGACGGATTGAACGGGTTGCGCGGCGGCGAGCGACGGCAGCAGGCAGAGAGCGAGCACCCTGGCGATTCGCATAGACAGATCCGCATCCAAACGACGACGGGATAGCGAGATCGACTGCAGGGGGACAGCCGAACGAACGGTTGACCTACTCTAGGACTCTACGACAACGCGGCGCGGACCCGCTCGCTGAGTGCCTTGCCGTCGACCGGGCGGCCCGTGAACTTCGCGGTGAGGTGCTTCATCACCTTGCCCATGTCCTTGGCCGACGTGGCGCCGGTCTCGGCCTTTGCCTCGGCAATCGCGGCGGCGATTTCCTCGTCGGGAACGGCCGCCGGCAGGTAGCTTTCGAGCACGACGATCTCGGCGCGCTCCTTGGCCGCCAGCTCGAGGCGGCCGCCCTGCTCGAACATCTCGATCGAGTCCTTGCGCTGCTTGACGCCCTGCTGGACGACCTGCATGTCCTCGGTCGGCTCGAGGCCGCGGCCCTTCTCGACCTCGCGGTTCATGATCGCGGCCTTCAGCATGCGCAGCGCGCCGAGCCGCAGCGGATCGTGCGCCTTCATCGCTGCCGCGATGTCCTTGGTGACCTGGTCGATGAGAGGCATGGCGGAAGCGTAGCAGAGACTAAGCTGGTGGGCACCATGTCCCGCCGTTCTACGTCCACGCTGCTGGCCGTCGCGCTCTCGTCGTCGTTCGCCTGCGGCGGTGGCACGCCGCCGCCGCGCGTTGCCCCGCCGCCCCCGCCGCCGGGCGCCACCGCCCAGGCCCCGACGGGCACGCCGGTACCTCCGGCGCCGGCCACGACGGCCAGCCCGGCACCGGTGCCGTCGGCCAACCCCGGTCTCGAGATCCGTTGGGTGCGCGATGCCGCGGAGTACGAAGCGGCCGTGCGCCAGACCTACCGGATGGCGGAGGACCAGGTCGAGCGCGCCGCCGCCGGCCGCGCCGCCGGCTCGTGGGGCGTCGTCCTCGATGCCGACGAGACCGTGATCAGCAACCTGGCGTATCAGATCGAACGCGGCGGCCGGCCGCACGACGAAGACGCGTGGAGCGCCTGGGTGCGTCGGCGCGAGGCGACCGCCGTGCCCGGCGCCGCCGCGTTCCTGACGCGGATCCGCGCGCTCGGCGGCAAGATCGCGATCGTCACCAACCGTCGCGAGCCGGTCTGCGCCGACACCAGGGCGGTCCTCGACGCGCGCGGCCTCGCCTACGACCTGATGCTGTGCCGGACCGGGCCGTCCGACAAGAACCCGCGCTTCGACGCGGTGCAGAGCGGCCTGTTGCCCTCGACGCTGCCGCCGCTCGTCGTGGTGGCGTTCGTCGGTGACAACATCACCGACTTCCCGAAACTGTCGCAGACCATTCGCGGCTCCGGCGACGACGCGTTCAACGAGTTCGGGTCACGCTTCTTCGTGCTCCCGAACCCGATGTACGGTTCCTGGCTGCCGTGACGATCGTCAGGCGCGCAGCTTCTTGAAGGCCACGAGGTTGGCCGTCAGATCCTCGATGGGCGGCTTCCCCGTCGCCTTCTCGTATTCGATGATGTAGAGCTCGGCGCCAGCCACGGTCTCGGCAGCGGTCATGATCGCGGGCCAGTTCAGCTCGTCGGCGCCGAGGAAGGCGTTCGGCGAGGCCTTCGAGAACGGCTTGACGTGCAGCGACTTGACGCGACCCGGGTTGCGCTTGAGGACCTCGACGACGTCGACGCCGTCCTTCTCGGAGGCGTTGCCGGTGTCGAACTGCAGCACGACGTCCTTGCTGGTGTTGTCCGCGAAGCGGTTCCACCAGTACTCGCCGTCCAGGCGATTGAAGTCGGTCGTGTGGTTGTGGTACCCGACGCGCAGGTTGTGCGGCTTGAGTTTCTCGGCGATGCCGTTGATCTCGTCGGTCGTCTGCTTCAGGAGATCGACCGACTCGTAGACCGCCGGCGGCAGCGAGCGGATGATCAGGTTGCGGTTGCCCAGCGCCTGATTGAACTCGATGGTCGCGGCCAGTTTGTCGGCGCGCAGATCCGACAGGTTGTGGTGGAACCCAGCCGCCTTGAGCTTGGCGGCGTCGAGGGCCGTCTTCCACTCGGCGCCGCTCTTGCCGAACGCATTCTCGAGCTCGAGCAGCTCGAACCCGGCCTTCGACACCTGTGCCAGCGTGCCGGGGATGTCGGTCCGCAGCTGCGTGCGGACGCACCACGCCTGGGTGCCGATCGGCAGCGGCTTCCAGGCCGGAGCCAGCAGGCTCGCGGCCGACACGCCATCGAGCAGCGGCGATGCCGCCATCGCGGCGGCTGCAGCGCCACCCAGCTTCAGGAGATCACGACGCGTCGCGCGAACACTCATCAGCACTCACCTCTCGGATCCGTCTTGCACGGGAACGGCCGATGCTACGACTGGTTTGACCACTGAATCAACCTCAATTGATGTCGACAGCGGTGGCGCGAGCCAGGACCGTGGCCGACTCCCCCGCCGCCGCGTCGTAGAAGCCGACGAAGCGGCGCGTCTCGGCGGCATCGTAGCGGGCCAGGTTACGCGCCCAGCGGTAGGCGATCGGCTGGTATGCCGCCGCGTCCGCCCAGCAGCCCTGTTTCCTGGGGCGCGCCAACCGAGCCCGCGGCCGACACATCGAAGCGCGGGGCGCCGCCGGCGCCACC
>JBDSLU010000265.1:0-3171 GCA_039916225.1 Vicinamibacteraceae bacterium | reverse complement strand
CATCCGCGTCGTCCATCTGCTGCTGCGGCAGGAGCGACTGCTTGCGGAGCTCCGTGGCGCGCCGGAACCCCTGGCCCGCCAACTCGAGCTCGGCGGCGGCCCGCTGGACGTCTGGCGTACGTTCGATGGCCGGCAGCGGCGCCGACAGATCCGCGACGCCGTACCGCGCCATGGCCCGCCCCAGGGTGGCGCGCTGCTGATCGAGCCGATACTGCAACTTCTCCGGATCCAGCACGACCAGGGCCTGGCCGGTCGTGACGCGGTCCCCCAGGTCAGCCGCGATGCGGACGACGCGCCCTTCGACTTCGGAAGAGACGGTCACCTCTTCGTCGGCGGCCAGCGTGCCGACGACGTCTATCGACCGGCGGAGCTCATGCGCTTCGACCTTGGCGACGACGATGGCCTGGGGCGCCGCATCCTTCGTCACTGCAGCCGACGTGGTGCGGTCGCAGGCGGCCGCGAACGCCGACGACGCCATGATGACCGACGCTTGCAACAGCCACGAAACCCTCATGAACAGATGACTCCGGTGCGAGCGTACCTCGTTCGTGTCAGCACAGGGAAGACAATGCTGGAGCACCGTCGGCCTTGAGGCAGCGGGGGTGATGTTCCGTCCGACAGCCGCCGATACCTCTCCCAGCGCGGGAGCCGGCCAACCGTTGGCACTGGTCTGCGCGCCACCGAGATGACGACTCACGACCTGCAGCATCGTCCGCAAGTCCATACGACGGGCCCGAAGCGCACGCGTATCCCCGCCGGCCATCTCCTCGTCCTCCTGCGCCGCCATCGGATCCCCTGTTCGATCGACTCGCTGTCGGACAGCGGCTGGACCGCCAGGCTCGGCGAGCCGGGGAAGGGCGCGTACTCGCAGCAAGGCTGCTTCCGCACCCTCGACGACGCTGCCGAATGGCTCCTCGCGGAAGCCGAGCGCCGCGGTTCCGGCCCCATGGCAGGTAGCGACTAGCGCAACTCGGCTCAACCTCGTGCTGACCGAGAACGACGGTACGGCGGGCTGCCCGCATGTACCGTTTGAAACAGCCTGAAAAGCCCGCCAGTCCTACGATGAGGGGCCATGGCGACCCTTTCCCTGCAGGATTTCATCCTGGCCAATCGCGACGAGCTCATCGGCCGGTGCCGCACGAAGGTGCGCGCGAGGTCCGCACCGCCAGTCTCCGAGCTGGAGATCAACCACGGCGTGCCGATATTCCTCGATCAGCTGGTGGAGGAACTGAAGAGCGTGGGGTCGAGAGGGCTCGAGATGAAGACCAGCGCGGCGCAGCACGGCCACGACATGCTGGCGCAGCGATTCACCGTCGGACAGGTCGTCCATGACTACGGCGACGTCTGCCAGTCGGTGACCGATCTGGCTGTGGAGAAGTCCTCGCCGATCAGCACCGACGACTTCCGCACGCTGAACCGCTGCCTGGACAACGCCATTGCCGGCGCCGTCAGCCAGTTCTCGCATGAGCAGTCGATGAGCACGGGCGGGTCCAGCGCTGAGCTGCATGACCTCGTCAGGACCGCCCTCACGGCCTTCGAGGCGCTCCAGACCGGCAGTGTCGGCGTCAACGGCCGAACCGGCGACCTTGTCCTGCGCAGCCTGAAACAGCTGGCCGAGATTCTCGGTCGGTCGGCCGCGGGCCCGGCCCAGGGCGACTCGGAGAGGGTTTGACGCCGTCCGGGGCGGGTGTGCATCCGTCCGACGCCCCTGGCATTCCTGCCCTGAAGGACAATCCCTTCTTCGAAAGCGGCGAGACGTTTCGCCAGCTGGCCGAGAACATCAGCGACGCGTTCTGGATCCGATCGCCGGACATGCGCACGGTGCACTATGTCAGTCCGGCGTTCGAGCGCATCTGGGGCCGGCCCGTCGCCACCCTCTACAACAACCCCGAACGGTGGCCGGACTTCATCCATGCCGAGGATCGTGGGCGGGTGCTGGCCGCCTTCGCCTCGCTGGTGGGCGAAGCCACCAGCGTGGAGATCGAGTACCGCATCCTGCGTCCCGACGGCGAGATCCGCTGGATCCACGTGCGGGGGTTCCCGATCCGCGATCCCAATGCCGTTCTGCTGCGCCACGCCGGCATCGTCACCGACATCACCGACCGCAAGCACGCGGAGCAGGAGCGGCAGGAGCTGCAGGACGCCGTGGTCAGCGTTGCCGCCGGCGTGTCCGGGGAGAGCGGCGCCGCGTCGTTCGAACGGCTCGCCCTCAACATGGCCAAGGCGCTTGGGGCGCAGGCGGCCTTCGTCGCCCGCTGGCTGCCGAGCCAGCCGCCGACGGCACGAACCATCGCCGCCGTCATCGACGGCCTGCTCGTCGACAACTTCGACTTCCTGATCACGGGCTCGCCATGCGAAGCGCTGGCGACCGGCAGCACCTGCATGGTCACGGGGCCATCCGCGAGCCTGTTTCCAGATTCCCCCCTGCTGACGGATCTGACGGCTCACGGCGTGGTCGGTCATTGCCTGAACAGCTCGTCGGGACAGTTGCTGGGCGTATTGTTCGTCTTGTTCCGGGAACCGGCCGCGCTGGCGAAGTACAGCGCCGCCACGCTGCAGATCTTTGCGGCCCGCGCCGCCTCGGAGCTGGAGCGGCAGGATACCGATGCGCAGGTGCGCGAGCAGGCGGCGCTGCTCGACGTGGCCCACGACGCCATCCAGGTCCGCGATCTGGACGGCCACATCCTGTATTGGAACAAGGGTGCGGAACGCCTCTACGGCTGGACGTCGGCCGAAGCGTTGGGACGAGACTCCGTCGAGCTGATGTACAAGCATCCTGCTCGATTCGACCACGCCCATGCCGAGCTGATTGCCAAGGGTGAATGGCACGGCGAGATCGAGAAGCGCACCAAGGACGGCCGCGTTCTCATCGTCGAGGCGCGATGGACGCTGGTGCGCGACGCCACCGGCGCCCCCACTTCCGTCCTGGCCATCAACACCGACATCACCGCCAAGAAGCGCGTCGAGCTGCAGTTCCTCCGCGCGCAGCGCATGGAAGGCATCGGCACCCTGGCTGCCGGCATCGCGCACGACCTCAACAACGTGCTGGCGCCCATCCTGTTGTCGGTGGAGATGCTGGCCGACGTGGTGACCACCGAGGAGGACCGCGAGCTCCTGACGACGCTGCACGGCAGTGCGCAGCGGGGCGCCGACCTGGTGCGGCAGCTGTTG
>JBDSLU010000264.1:0-7082 GCA_039916225.1 Vicinamibacteraceae bacterium | reverse complement strand
AAGCAGCCCCAGCCGAGCGTCTGCCGCGTGGCCCGGCCGATGTCCGAGCCCGGCGCGCGATCGATGTACTGGCCGTCCGAATCGGCGCGGAACAGGCCGAGCATCTCGCCCGAGAAGTTCGTCACCGCGACCGTCGGCCGGCCTGAGCCATCGAGATCGACGGCGTCGACGCCCATGCCGGCGCGAGCCCGGCCTTCCTCACTGAACGCCACACCCGCCTTCAACCCCAGCTCGGTGAAGGTGCCGTTGCGGTTGTTGCGATACAGCTTGTTCGGCTGGGTGTCGTTGGCGACGAACACGTCCGGCCAGCCGTCCTGGTCGTAGTCGAGCAGCGTCACGCCCAGCGACTTCGACGTCACGTCGAAGAAGCCGGCCTTGGCGGTGACGTCGTCGAAGGTGCCGTCGCCCTTGTTGCGATAGAGCCACGACGTGCTGCCGCGATAGGCCTCGGGCGTGCAGTAGCTCTTGGTCTTGCCGTCGGCGCTGCAGAAAACATCCCCCGGCGGCGTCCACTGGACGTAGTTGCAGATCAGCAGATCGAGGTGGCCGTCCTTGTCGAAGTCGAACCACATCGCCGACGTGCTGAAGGCGCGCCGTGCGCCGATGCCGGCCTTGGCCGACACGTCGACGAAACGGCCACCACCGACGTTGCGGAACAGGCGGCTGTGGCCGACCGACGTGAGCAGGACATCGGGCGCGCCGTCGTTGTCGTAGTCGCCGGCGGCGATGCCCATGCCGTAGTCGAGGCCGCTCGCGTCAGCGACCGGGCGAGCCGCACCGGCCGCCGGCCGCGACGCGGGGCCAGGTCGCGACGCTGCGCCAGGTCGCGACGCGGGGCCATCGAAGCCCGAGCCGGCCGTCGCCTCGGCAAACCGCCCGCGGCCATCGTTCTTGAACAGCCGCGCGTAGCCCGAGCCCGGCGTCCAGGCACCGGACACGACGATCAGATCCTGATCGCCGTCGCCGTCGACATCGACGAAGGCCGCGCCCGAGCCCATCGTCTCGGGCAGGTATTTCTTGCCGGCCGCGCCGTTGCCGTGGGTGACGCCGACGCCGGCCGCGGCGCTGACGTCGGTGAGGGTGACCACCGAGTCGGCTCGAACCGCGACGCCGCCCGCCAGCGCCGCGACCGCGGCGACGATCGCGGGAATCCGCATCGGCTTCACCCGGTGACGACGAGGCCCTTCTTGACCGCGTAGAGCACGAGCTCGGCCGCCTTGTGCACTTTGAGCGTGCCCATCAAGTTGGCGCGATGCACCGCGACCGTGTTGACGCTCAGGCCCAGCACCACCGCGATCTCCTTGTTCGACTTGCCGTGCGCGATGAGCTGCAGCACCTGCTTCTCGCGCTCGGTCAGCTGATCCCAGGGATCGTCGGACTCGCCCTTGCCCTGCAGCGCCTTGATGACGATCGCCGACAGTTCCGGGCTCAGGTACTGCTGGCCAGCGGCGACGGCGCGCACGGCGCGCGTCAGATCGTTGTCGAGCGCATTCTTCAGGATGTAGCCGGCGACGCCGGCGTCGAGGGCGCTGCGGACGTACTGCTCGTCGGCATACATGCTCAGGATCAGCACGCGCGTCTGCGGCCGCTCGCGCAGGATCATTCGCGCCGCCTGGACACCGTTCATGTCGGGCATCGCCATGTCGAGCACGACGACGTCCGGCTTGTGCGTCCTGGTCAGCTCCACGGCTTCGGCGCCGGTGCCGCCTTCACCGACGACGGTGATCCCGGCCTCGTCCTCGAGGATGCGCCGAAAACCCTGGCGCACGAGGGCGTGGTCGTCCGACAGGACGACGCGAATGGCAGATCCTTCAACCATGGTGGTTCAGCGTACTCCCTTCATGTGCGGATCCGCACGTAGCTCTGAGCTGGGCTCGGAGCTGGGCTCAGAGCGCGGCTCTGAGCCGGGCTCAGCGACTGGGCCGGGCACGGCACCGGCCTCGGGTTCGGGCTCGGGAATCGGGCTGGCCAGAGGCACCCAGACGACGACGTGCAGGCCGCCGCGGGGGCCGCGGCCGGCCTCGAACCGGCCGCCCATCAGCGCCGCGCGCTCGCGCATGCTGGTGATGCCGATGCCGCCGGGCCCGTCGTTCGGGCCCCGCGCCGGGCTGAGCGCCGGCGGCCCTTTGCCGTCGTCGGCGATGCTCAGCTCGATGCCCTCCGCGTCGCGGACCAGCCGCACCACGACCTGCGACGCCTCGGCGTGCTTGGCGACGTTGGTCAGCGATTCCTGGACGATGCGATAGAGGTGGGTCGAGACGTCGGCCGGCAGGCCGGTCAGCTCGCCGTCCGGCTCGAACTGCGTGTCGATCCCGTGCTGGCGGGCGAACTCGTCGGTGAACCAGCCGACCGCCTGCTGCAGACCGAAGTCGTCGAGGATGACCGGGTGCAGCAGCCGCGATTTCTTGCGCACGCGGTCGAGCGTCCGCTGGGTGACCTGCTGGGCCTCTTCCAGCTCGGCGACGATCGGCCCCATCGCCGGATCGGCATCCGAGGCGGCGCCCGCTTTGCGACGCGCCCGCCCGAGCATCATCCCGACCGCGGTCAGGATCTGGCCGAACTCGTCGTGCAGCTCACGGGCGAACTCGGTCTGCAGCGTTTCCTGCAACGTCAGCATCCGCCACGAGAGCGCCCGGCGCTCGGCAGCGAGACCCTGGACGGTCTCGAAGGTCCGCCGCGTGTTGCGCAGCAGGACAGCGCCGCCGAAGACCACTCCGGCGACCAGCACGGCAGCCAGGAGATAGATCTGCCGGGCCACCTGGTCGTAGACGTCGCGGCCTTTGGCCGCCGACGCCTCGTCCATCCGGGTGTTGTGGATGACGAGCTGAGACACCAGGGTGACCAGCTCGGCGTGCCGGGCGCTGGCCTCGCCACGAACAAGGACGGCGCCAGCCGACTCGGCTGCAGGCCCACCGCCGCTGGCCGTGGCCGTCGCGAACGCCCGATCCATCGCCTCCCAGAAGCGGCCGTTGGCTTCGTCGAGTCGAGCCTGCTCAGCCGTGAGTCGCCCGGCTGGCGCCAGGTCCCGTTCCCGCGCCAGTGCCTGTTCGAGATCGATGCGGAGGCGCGCGAACGTGTTCGCCCAGGCGCTCAAGGGGTACGGCTCGGTGCCGCCGAGCATGTCGCGCAGGGCTCCGGCGACACTCGACAGATTCTGCTGGATGCGGACGATCTGCAGGGTATCGAGGCGATTCCGCTCGGACGTCGCCGCCTGCTCGTCGCGGAGGGTCCGGATCTCGCGGGCCGCGTAGAGGCTGAACCCGACGATGACGAGGACCGCGACCGCCAGGCCGATGGCGAGGCGGGCGAGGGCCGAACCGGCCGATTCACTCGACTCGTCGAGCGGTGGTGATGGCGAAGGGACGGACGGCTCAGGCACCGGCGGCACGACCTGGGGGATAGAAGACCACGGGCCTATTTTGTGCACGTATCGAACAAGCGACCCTGCCCATAAGTATCAGGCCAGCCACTAAATTCGGTAGTTGATTTGGGCTAGTCCGGACGTAGAATGCCGCGTTCACGAAAGTTCACGGGCCAGATTTTCGGCACGTTCGCAGGTCGTACTCTGCCTCCAAAGGAGCAGGTGCACATGAGTCTTGGTCGTTGGGTCCTGATTGTCGCGTCGGCGGTGGTGCTGGCGCTCGGTCTTCCTTCCCTCACCCGTGCGCAGTCACTCACGGGATCGATCTCGGGCACGGTCGCGGACGCACAGGGCGGCACGCTGCCCGGCGCCGACGTCGCCCTCACCAACCAGAACTCCAAGACCGTGCAGCGCACGGTCACCAACGGTGAAGGCGTCTTCGTCTTCGCCTCGGTCCCCTCCGGCACCTACGCGGTGCGTGTCGAGATGTCCGGCTTCACCGCGTGGGAAGCGACCGACATCGTCCTGCTGCTCGGACAGCGGCGCACGATCTCGGGCATCACGCTAAAGGTCGGCGGCGTCGAGGAGACGATCTCGGTCACCTCGCGTCCCGAGATCGCGCCAATCGACTCGGGCGAGAAGAGCGCCCGACTGACCTCCGAACAGATCCAGAACATCCCGATGGTCGGCCGCAGCACCGCCGAGCTGCTCAAGCTGCTGCCGGGCATGACGCCGACCTCCGGTGGCACCAGCAACAAACCCGGCTACAACGGCGAAGTCATCGGCATCAACGGCAACGGCGAAGGCGGCCCGCAGAGCGCCGTTGGCGCCTTCTCGGGCAATGGCACCCGCGTTGACGCGCTCGACATCGTCATCGATGGCGCCCATGCCTCCGACCCCGGCTGCAACTGCGCCACCTCGGTCAACCCCAACCCCGACATGGTCGGCGAGTTCAAGGTGCTGCAGTCGAACTACGGCGCCGAGCACGCCAAAGGGCCCATCACCATCGACGTGATCAGCAAGGCCGGCGGCCGCGACTTCCACGGCATGGGCTACCTCTACCTGCGCGACTACCGCTGGAACTCCAACGAGTGGCGCCTGAACAAGTTCAGCACCGAACCGGGTGCCGAGAACAAGCCGAAGAACAAGTACGCCTACCCCGGCTTCAACCTCGGCGGCCCGCTGGTCATCCCGGGCACGAGCTTCAACAAGAACCGTGACAAGGTCTTCTTCTTCACCGGCTACGAGTTCTACAAGCAGCGCCTCGACACCGGCATCCTGCAGTCCTGGGTGCCGAGCGACGCGCAGATCAACGGTGACTTCTCCAACTCATCGGCATACTCGGGCCTCAACAACTCGTTCGTCAGCACCGTCCCGTCGAACCTGGTCAACGGCCGCGTCCCGGCCAACCAGATCGATCCGAACGGCCAGGCGCTGCTGAAGCTGCTGCCGCGACCGAACGCCGATCCGGCGCTGACGGGCGGCTACAACTACGTCGACAGCGTCGAGCTCGATCAGAACATGCAGCAGTGGCTGTCGCGTGTCGACGTCAACGTCAGTGACAACACGCGCATCTTCGCCCGCTACAACCTGCAGTCCGAAACCCAGAACTTCCCGGTCGGCCTGTGGTGGCGCAACGACAAGCAGGTGCCCTACCCGACCGCGGTCACGGCGCCCAACCGCTCGCACTCCATGACGACGAGCCTGACCCATGTCTTCGGGCCCTCGCTGACGACGGAATCGACCTTCGCCGCAACCTACATCAACTTCCCGAACCAGTTCGAGGATCCGAGCCGCGTCTCGCGCTCGGCGCTCGGCTACACCAATCCCGGCATCTACGACAGCGGCCTCGACCAGATCCCGTCCATGACTGGCTGGGGCAGCGGTCCGACGATGTACAACCCTGGCGGGTTCGACCCGGTGCTCTTCGCGAAGAAGTGGCTGATCTCGGGCGCGCAGAGCATGACCAAGGTCGCCGGCGCGCACACGATGAAAGCCGGCGCCTACTACGAGTGGGTGAACAACAGCCAGCCGGGCAACGGCGATTCGAACGGACGCCTCGTCCCGGCGTCCTGGGGCGCCAACACCACCGGCAACTACTTCTCGGACATCCTGACGGGCAACCTCGCCGAGTACTACGAACAGTCGCCCAACGTCGTCCGGGACATGGCCTACAACCTCTTCGAGGGCTACATCCAGGACAGCTGGAAGGCGAGCAACCGACTGACTGTCGACGGCGGCCTGCGGCTGTCGCACCTCGGCGGCTGGTACGAGCGCACCGGCGTCGGCATGGCCGTGTTCGATCCAGCGCTCTACAACTCGCAGGCGGTGGGGACCCAGTTCCGGGGCGTCACGTGGACGGACATCAACTCCAACGTCCCGACCTCCGGCGTCGAGGTGAAGGGCCTCCTGTTCGCGCCGCGCGTTGGATTCGCCTACGACCTGTCGGGTGACGGCGAGACGTTGCTCCGCGGCGGTTACGGCTTGTTCAACTTCCACGACGCGCAGGGTCCGTACTCGGGCTTCATCGACCTGCCCTTCGGCGTGACGTCGACCAACGTCACCAACAGCCCGCGGCTGTCGGACGTTCCGAACATCAACCCGAACACGCAGCCGGGTATCAGCGGAGCCATTCTCTCCACCGACAACCGGCAGCCCCGCACTCAGAGCTGGAGCTTCACGGTGCAGCGCCGTCTGCCGTATCAGATGACCATCGAGGCTGGCTACGTCGGCAGCAAGAGCGACCGCCTGCTGAATTCTGGCCTCGACAACCTGAACATCGTGCCGCTCGGCGCCATGCTGAACGACCCGAATGGCGACCAGAACCTGTACCGTCCGCTCCGCGAGTACGGCGACCTGCCGGTGGCGCAGCACTCGCACTTCCAGAACTACAACGCGCTGCAGGCGCTGCTCAGCCGGGCGAGCTCGAAGTTCAGTTACACGGTGTCTTACACGTGGTCGAAGGCGCTCGGCATCCGCGGCGGCAATCAGGGGTCGACGACCTATACGGGCGTCGACCTTCGCGACGGTGCCTACGGCATCCTCAACTACGATCGCACGCACGTGCTGAACGTCGGTTACAGCTACCTGTTCCCGAGCCTCGACGATTCCGCGGCGTTCAAGAAGGCTCTGCTCGGTGGCTGGCAGTTCACAGGGGTATCGACCTACATCAGCGGCGCGCCCCTCCAGCCGGCAAGTTCGATTGGCGCGAACTTCGGCTTGTCCGGGACGACGTCGACCGGCGCCGATGCGGGCGGCAACACGCGCATCACCGGTTCGCCGCAGATCACGGCCATGCCGGTGCTGACGTGCGACCCACGCGAAGGCGTCAGCGGTGATCAGGTGATCAACCCGAGCTGCTTTGCGCTGCCGACGCCGGGCTCGAACGGGAATTACATCTTCCCGGACCTGCGCGGCCCCGCCTACACGAACCACGACTTCGCGGTCTTCAAGAACTTCCCGATGGGCGGCTCGCGGAAGTTCCAGTTCCGCGCCTCGTTCACCAACGTGTTCAACCACCCGCAGCGGTTCTTCGACGACAACACGAACCTCAGGCTCCAGTACACCAACGGCCAGCTGTCGAACAGTCAGTTCGGCGTGCTGCCCCGCGACAACAAGTTCGGCCGTCGTATCGTCCAGGTCGCCTTCAAGATGTACTTCTAGGTTGGCGAGCGCGCCCCTCAGGCGCGCCGCAGGCAGCCTCGGATCCGCGGTCCTGAGT
>JBDSLU010000263.1:0-5786 GCA_039916225.1 Vicinamibacteraceae bacterium | reverse complement strand
CTGTTCACCGAGGAGGAAGCGGAGCGCTTCAGCTTCGACGTGCTCGATGCGACGAAGATCGTTCCGGAAGAACTCGTGCCGCTGACTCCGGTCGGGCGGATGGTGCTCAACCGGAACCCGGACAATTTTTTCGCCGAGACCGAGCAGGTGGCGTTCTGTGTCGCCCACGTCGTCCCGGGCGTCGACTTCAGCAACGATCCGCTGCTCGCCGGCCGCATCCACTCCTACGTCGACACGCAAATCTCGCGGCTCGGCGGAGCGAACTTCCACGAAATCCCGATCAACGCGCCGGTCGCGCCGGTCCACAACAACCAGCGCGACGGCATGCATCGGCAGGCGATCAACCGCGGCCGCGTCTCCTACGAGCCCAACTCGCTCGGCGGCGGCTGTCCGTTCCAGGCCGGCAAGACGGGCTTCGTGTCGTTCCCGGAGCCGCGCCAGGCCGACGACCACAAAGTGCGTGGCAAGGCGGACCGCTTCGCCGACCACTACACCCAGGCTCGTCTCTTCTGGAACAGCCAGACCGACGTCGAGAAGACGCACATCATCAAGGCGTTCCGCTTCGAGCTGTCGAAGGTGCAGACGCCGGCGGTCCGCGAGCGCATGGTGTCCGGCCTGCTGAACGTGGCGCCGGAACTCGCCGCCGCCGTCGCCAAGGGGCTCGGGATCCGCGATCTGCCGCCGCCGATGCCGAAGGTCCGTCCGCAGGATGTAAAGCCCGAGGTGGCCGTATCACCGACCTTGTCGCTGTTCGCACGGCCGGGGTCGACCGGCGTGCAGACGCGCCGCGTCGCCATCCTCGTGGCCGATGGCTGCGATGGCGTGGCAGCGCAGGCGCTGGCCGAGCGCCTGACGAAGGAAGGCGCGGTGCCGCGCTTCGTCGGCCTCATGCTCGGTGCCGTCGAGGCGCTGTCCGGCGAACCGCTCGAGGTGGACACCTCGTTCGAGGCGACGCCGGCCGTGCTCTACGACGCGGTGGCGATTCCGGACGGCGAGCAGGCGGCGCGGACGCTGGCCGCGGCCGGTCCGGCGCTGGAGTTCCTGAAGGACCAGTACCGCCACTGCAAGCCGATCCTCGCCGCCGGCGCGGCGGCCAGCCTGCTGCGCGCCGCTGGCATCCCCGATGCGTTGCCCGACGGCAAGCCCGATCCCGGGCTCCTCGTGGGCGCCGCCGGCGAGGCCATCGTCGACAAATTCCTGGCGGCGCTGGCCAAGCATCGCCATTTCGAGCGCGAAACCGATCCCCCGCGCGTCTAGCGACGCGCCAGAGACCAATCGATCCAAGGAGATACGACCATGGCTGCACCCGGAACCCTGCACGACGCCTTCATCGACGAGCTGCGCGACGCCTACGATGCCGAGAAGCAACTGCTCAAGGCGCTGCCGAAGCTGGCCAAGGCGGCCACCTCGCCCGAGCTGAAGCAGGCCTTCCTGACCCACCGCGACGAGACGCAGGGACAGATCGCCAAGCTCGAAGAGGTGTTCGCCAGCCTCGACGAGAAGGTGCGCGGCAAGCACTGCGACGGCATCGCCGGCATCATCGAGGAAGGCAAGTCGGTGATGGAGGAGGACTTCGACGAGGCGGCGATGGACGCCTGCCTCATCGCCTCCGGCCAGCGCGCCGAGCACTACGAGATGGCCGCCTACGGCACGCTCGTGGCGTGGGCCAAGGCGATGGGCCACGAGGACGCCGCCGACCTGCTGCAGCAGATCCTCGACGAAGAGAAGGCGGCCGACCAGAAGCTGTCGGCGCTGGCCGAAGGCGGCATCAACCAGGAAGCCGCCAGCACAGCGCATCCGCAGGATGAAGACGCCGAGGAAGCCGACGACACGCCGGCCCGGCCGGTCCGGGCGCCGTTGAAGAAGGCGGCTGGTGCGGGCTCGTCAGCGACGGCGGGCGCGCGCGGTGGCGTCACGAAGGCCAACGTGGGCGTGGCCAAGAAGGCGGGTCGCCGCTGAGCAACAGGCACGTGGGGCAGGGATGCGGTGCGGGCCGACGCCCGTGCCGCCTCCATGCCTACCAGGCGGCACGGCGTACAGTTGCACGCGATCCGAGGCCATCGCCCGCATGAGCCAGCCGTCCGATTTGACGCTGCGACATCTCGCCAAGGTCGTCGAATCCTCGGACGACGCGATCGTCAGCAAGGATCTGAACGGCACGATCGTCTCGTGGAACCGGGCCGCCGAACGGATGTTCGGCTACACGGCCGCCGAGGTGATCGGTCGCTCGATCCGCATCGTCATCCCGCCCGAGCGGCAGTCGGAAGAGGACACGGTCCTTGCCACCATCCGCGCCGGGCGAGCGGTCAGCCATTTCGAGACGATCCGCCAACGCAAGAACGGCACGCAACTGCCGATCTCGCTGACAGTCTCGCCCATCCTCGACGAGCAGGGCGTGGTCGTCGGGGCCTCGAAGATCGCCCGCGACATCAGCGTGCAGCGGCAGGCGGCGTTCGCCATGCAGCGACTGGCCGCTGTCGTCGCGTCCTCGGACGACGCCATCATCACCAAGGACCTCGACGGCCTCGTCACGTCGTGGAATCCGGCCGCAGAGCGCATATTTGGCTTCGCCGAGGCGGAAGCCATCGGACGCTCCATCCGGATGGTGATCCCGGATGAACTGCAGGGGGAAGAAGACATCGTCCTCGCGCGGCTCCGCGCCGGGCAGAGCATCGATCATTACGAGACGGTCCGCTGCCGCAAGGACGGCACTCGACTGTCCGTCTCGCTGACGGTGTCGCCGATGCGCGACGACACCGGCACGATCATCGGTGCCTCGAAGATCGCCCGCGACGTCAGCGAATCCGTCCGACTGCGCGCGGCGGCGCGCGAGCACGCCGAGATCACCCAGAAGCTCGCCGACGTCGGCGTGCGCGTGGCCGCCACCCTCGACCGCGACGCGGTCCTGCAGCTGGTCACGGACACGGCGACCGAACTGACGCAGGCGGCCTACGGCGCGTTCGCGCCGGCCTTCCGCGGCGAGGAGGCGGTCCGCCTCGACGACGTCAGTGAGGATCCGCGACATCGGCAGCTGCCGCCGGTCGAGGGGATGCCGCCCGAGCACCCGCCGATCCGCAGCTACCTTGCCGTGCCGGTTCGCGGCGCCCATGGCGGCGATGCCCGCGGTGGCCTCGTCTTCGGCCATCCCGACCGCGGCCGCTTCACCGAACAGCACGAACGCATTGCGGTGGGGATCGCCGGCTGGGCCTCCATCGCGCTGGAGAATGCCCGGCTCCTGGTCGAAGCCCAGGTGGCCAATCGTATGAAGGACGAGTTCCTCGCCGTCCTCTCGCACGAGCTGCGTACCCCACTCAACGCCATCCTCGGTTACTCGCGGCTGCTACGCGGTGGCATCCTGTCCGGGGAAAAAGCCGACCGCGGCCTCGAGACGCTCGAGCGCAACGCCCAGTCGCTCACCCAGATCGTCGAGGACGTGCTCGATGTGTCGCGCATCGTGTCGGGCAAGATCCGGCTCGACGTCCGGCCGGTCCACCTGCCGCTCGTCATCGACAACGCCGTGGCCACGGTACAACCCGCCGCCGACGCCAGGGGTGTCCGGGTGCAGACGATCGTCGATTCCGGCGTCGGCCCGGTGTCGGGCGATCCCGACCGCCTGCAGCAGGTGGTGTGGAACCTGCTCACGAACGCGGTGAAGTTCACCAGCCGCGGCGGCCGGGTCCAAGTCCGGCTGGAACGGGTGAACTCGCACATCGAGCTCTCCGTGAGCGATACCGGTCAAGGGATCGCAGCCGACTTCCTCCCCTACGTCTTCGATCGTTTCCGCCAGGCCGACGCGAGCGCGACCCGCAAAGCCGGCGGCCTTGGTCTCGGCCTGGCGATCGTCCGGCACATCGTCGAGATGCACGGCGGAACGGTGGAGGCGGCGAGCGAGGGGGTGGGCCGGGGGACCACGCTCAGCGTCCGGTTGCCGTTGATGATCGTGCACGCGACAGCTTCGTCGACGCCCCGCGAACATCCGCGGATGGTGCGCACCGACCCCCTGACCGGGCTCGGCGACCTGGGCGGCGTCCGCGTGGCCGCTATCGACGACGAAGAGGACGCGCTGAACCTGCTGCGCATCGTGCTGGAGAGCGCCGGCGCGTCGGTGACGACGTTCTCGTCACCGGTCGCGGCACTCGAGGGGCTCGCCGCGGAACACGCGGATGCGCTGATCGTCGACATCGGCATGCCCGAGATGGACGGCTTCGAGTTCATCAGCCGGTTGCGCGCCTCGCCCGACGCGGCCCTCCGGCAGCTCCCCGCCGCGGCGCTCACCGCCTTTGCCCGATCCGAGGACCGCATCAAGGCGCTGCGCAGCGGCTTCGAGATGCACCTGGCCAAGCCGGTCGACCCGGGCGAGCTGGTCGCCTCGGTTGCGACGCTCGTCCGCCGCTCGCGTCAGGCGTGACGCCGCGCCGGCATCAGCCGTCGAGCCAGGCGGCGCGTCGCTCCTCGAGTTGCGCGCGTTCGGCGGCGTTGTCGGTGCGGCCCAGGGCTGCGTCGAGCGCGGCGACGGCCTCGCCTCGGCGGCCCAGCCGCGCCAGCAGGTCGGCGCGGATCGCGTGGAACAGGTGATAGTCGAGGAGCGCGTTGGCGTCCGACGGTAGCGCGTCGACGACGTCGAGCGCGGCGATCGGGCCGACGACTTCGGCCAGCGCCACCGCCCGGTTCAAGGCCACGATCGGTGTCGGCGTGTGCGTCAGCAGCTGGTCGTAGAGGGCGAGGATTTGCCGCCAGTCGGTCGACGCCGCGTCCATGGCGTCGGCGTGGACGGCGTTGATGGCGGCCTGGATCTGATACGGACCAGGCCGGTTCCGACGCAGGCAGCGGCGGACGATGCCGAGTCCCTCGGCGATGGCCGTGCGGTTCCAGGCGGCGCGATCCTGCTCGGCGAGCCGCACGGGCCGGCCATCGGCATCGACGCGCGCCGGCCGACGGGCGTCGATCAGCAGCATCAGCGCGAGCAGCCCGAGCGCCTCGTCCTGGTCCGGCAACAGCGCGACGAGCAGGCGACCGAGTCGAATCGCTTCGGCGCAGAGATCCTCGCGCACGAGCCGCGCCCCGTCCGAGGCGGTGTGTCCTTCGGTGAAGATCAGATAGACGACCGCGAGCGCCGCGCGCAGGCGCCGTGGTAACTCGAGCGCGTCGGGGACACGATAGGGAATCCCCGCGTCGCGGATCTTGGCCTTGGCGCGGACGATCCGCTGCGCCATCGTCGGTTCCGGCACGAAGAAGGCGTGTGCGATTTGCGGCGTCGTCAAGCCGCCGAGGAGCCGCAGCGTCAGCGCGACCTGTGTGCTCGTGGCCAGGGCCGGATGACAGCAGGTGAAGATGAGGCGCAGCCGATCGTCGTCCACGGCGTCCTCCTCGACCGGCTCGTCGCGGGCGTGCAGCAGCGCGGCCTGGGCGTGGCGATCGGCCCGCGACGCCTCACGCCGCAGCCGATCGATGGCGCGGTTGCGGGCGGTCGTGATGATCCAGCCGACCGGGCTGGGCGGCAGGCCGCTCACCGGCCAGCGCGCCAACGCCGTGGCGAAGGCATCCTGGACGGCGTCCTCGGCGATGCCGAGGTCGCCGAAGACTCGCGTCAGCACGGCCACGGCGCGGCCGGACTCGGCACGAAAGACGCGCTCGATGTCGACCGGCGTCGCGTTGGCCTCGACGTCGACATCGACGGCGGCGTCGCCGCCTGCATAGCCGGCATCAATGCCGGCCGGCTCGCCGGCCTCCGCGTCGGTCTCGGCGTCGGTCATGGGGCGTGCTCCTCGTGCATCGGCCGGACCTCG
>JBDSLU010000262.1:0-8443 GCA_039916225.1 Vicinamibacteraceae bacterium | reverse complement strand
CCGGCACCATCCTCGGCACCGTGTCGGACTCCTCCGGCGCCGTCCTCCCCGGTGTCGCCGTCACCGTCAAACAGGCAGAGACCGGCTTCACCCGCACGCTGACTTCCGACTCCAACGGCGAATTCACGGCGGCGTCGATCCCGACCGGCACCTACACGGTGAGCGGCGAGATCAGCGGCTTCAAGACCGTGTCGCTGTCGAACGTGCAGGTCGGCGTCGACTCGCGCATCCGCACCGACATCAAGCTCGAAGTCGGCGCCATGACCGAGTCGGTCGAGATCGTCGCTTCGACCCCGCTCGTGCAGACCTCCAGCTCGGATCTGTCGACGACGGTGACCGAAGAGCAGATCAAGCAGCTGCCGCTCAACGGCCGCAACTTCGTCAGCCTGACGCGCACGATCCCGGGCGTCCTCCGCGGCATCCCCGGCTCCAACATCGACGGCGCCGGCTCCCTGGCCTGGCGCGCTTCGGCGGCGTTCTCGGCCAACGGCCAGAGGCCGCGCGACAACAACTACATGCTGGACGGCGTCGACAACAACGAGACGTGGCTCCAGACGGTGGTGATCTTCCCGAGCGTCGACGCCCTCGACGAGTTCAAGATCCAGACCAGCACCTACTCGGCCGAGTTCGGCCGGTCGCTCGGCGGCGTGGTCAACATCCAGATCAAGTCGGGCTCGAACGCCTTCCACGGCAGCGCCTACGACTTCAACCGCAACGACGCGTTCGACGCCAATAACTTCTTCAACAACCGGGCCGGGCGCCCGAAGCCGGACTTCAAGCAGAACCAGTTCGGCGGCACGCTCGGCGGACCGATCATCAAGGGAAAAACGTTCTTCTTTGGCGATTACCAGGGCCTGCGCATCAACGCTGGCCAGACGTATCTGTCGACCGTCCCGTCGATGCGGATGCGCAATGGTGATTTTTCGGAGATCAACCGCGTCATCTACGATCCGCTGACGCAGCAGCCGTTCCCCGGCAACATCATTCCGCGCAACCGCTTCGACCCCGCCTCGGCCAACATCATCGCGCAGTTGTATCCGGAGCCGAACGCAGCCGGCACGGTTGGCGCCACCGGGCAGCCGACGCAGAACTACCTGATCAACCCGGTCCTGACCCGGACCGACAACCAGGGCGACATCAAGATCGACCACGTGCTCACCAACGACAACCGGATGTTCTTCCGCTACAGCAATCAGAAGACCCAGCGGACGCTGCCGGCCACTCTGCCGCACGGCGATGCGGGCGCCACGTTCGGCGCGGGCAAGGGCGACATCGACGCCCAGAGCATGACGTTCAACGACACGCACACGTTCGGCTCCGGCTGGCTGAACGAGTTCCGGTTCGGCGTCAACCAGATCAAGTTCTTCATGACGCCGATCGACTACGGGACCAATCCTGCGGCAGCAGTGGGAATCCCCGGCATCAACCTCAACGAGGCGACGTCAGGGATGACGCAGCTGGCGTTCCAGAACATCCGGAACCTCGGCGCCAACGGCAACCAGCCGCTGATCACCAACCAGAACGACCTGCAGTTCTTCGACAACGTCACCTTCCTGAAGGGCCGGCACACCCTGAAGGCGGGCGGCAGCGTGACTCTGCGTTCGCGCGAGATCCTGAACGCCGACACCATCGTCGGCAACTTCGGGTTCAACAACAACCAGACCTCGAACTGCGCCGGCCAGGCCGCCAACTGCACGATCAACACCGCGACCGGTTTCGACGTCGCCAGCTTCATGCTCGGCTTCGCGAACACGAAGACCCGCAACCTGTTCGACGCCGAGACCTACACCGAGACGCGGCCGGAATACTCCCTCTACTTCCAGGATGACTTCCGCGTCACCAGCAAGCTGACGGTCAACGCCGGCCTGCGCTGGGACGTCTACGTGCCGTGGATCGAAGTGGACAACCGCCAGTCGAACTTCGACGAGGTCACCGGCCGCTTCATCATCGCGTCGGACAACGCGGTGGTCGATGGCGTCGAAGTCGGGCGCTATCTCCAGACCTACTCGAAGCGCGATCTGGCCCCGCGCCTCGGCATGGCCTATGACGTCCGCGGCAACGGCCGCACCGTCGTTCGCGGCGGCTTCGGCGTCTACTGGAACTTCTCGCCGGGCGGCACGTCGTCGTCGAAGGCGCAGAACCCGCCGTTCCTGCAGTCGACGGCGCTCACCACCTCCGTCGGCGCCACCACCCTGCGCGTCCAGGACGGCCTGCCGGCGCCTCCGGGCGTCGACCCGAACCGTCCGTCGGCGGGCACGACGCGGTCGATCTTCGACGTCAACTTCCGCGACGCCTACGCCCAGAACTGGAACATCAACCTCCAGCAGGCCTTCGGCACCAACTTCGCGCTCGAGGTCGCCTATGTCGGCTCGCGCGGCCGCCAGATGATGCTGAAGGGCGACCCGAACCAGGCGCCTCCGGTGGTTGGTGTGACCGACCAGAACCGCAACCGTCCCTACGCGACGTTGGCGCCGGCGCTGCGCTCGGTCGGCCAGGCTCAGAGCGTGGGCACGCTCGACTACCACGCCTTCCTGCTCAAGTTCCAGCGCCGGTTCGCCGACAACTTCTCGCTCCTGACGGCGTACACGCTCGGCAAGTCGATCGACCTCAACTCGGACAACGACGGCGGGGTCACGCTGACCAACGTCTACGATCCGCAGTACAACCGCGGCCCGTCCGACTACGACGTCAAGCACACGCTCAGCCAGACCGTCATCTACGAGCTGCCCGTCGGCCGCGAGGCGTGGTGGGGCGGCTGGCAGACCAATGGCATCGTCTACTACCGCACCGGGCTGCCGCTCACGATCACCCAGACGCAGGGCGTGCAGTCCACCGGCACCGGCAACCGGCCGAACCGCATCGGCGAGGGCCTGGCGGCCGATCCGACGATCGCGCAGTGGTTCAACCCGGCTGACTTCGTCTCGCCGACCGACATCACCGGTACCTACGGTGATTCAGGCCGCAACATCCTGCGCGGACCGAAGCAGTTCAACATCGACTTCTCGGTCATCAAGGGCACGAAGATCGGCGCGCTCGACACCGAGTTCCGCGTCGAGGCCTTCAACGTCTTGAACCACGCGCAGTTCGCCCAGCCAAACGGCACCTTCGGCAACGCGGCGTTCGGTCAGATCACCGCGATGCTGGCCAACCCATCGTGCGCGCTGTGCGGCACGACGGAGCGCAACATCCAGGTCGCGTTCAAGATCAAGTTCTAGAACACGGCCGGGGGAGCCGCGAGGCTCCTTCACTCGGGAACGACAGAGGGCCGGGTGCCGCGAGGCATCCGGCCCTTTTCCTTGGCCTGAGCCCTTGGCAGTCACCGGCGCGGCTGCCGGACGCCTGGGGGGCGGCGAGGCATTCCTTCCGGGCTCCGGTTCCGCAGGCCGGCAAGCCGCGCTCCGGTTCCAGTCGGCCGCGTGTCGGCGTGCGACCGCCGCTGACGACGCCGGACCAAACGGTCGTGCCTTCGCACGACCGGCCGTCGCCCGACCTGCGCGCGTCTTGCGTGGCTTCGCTGCGGCGGCCTGCTCCACAGTCGCCCGGCAGGAACGCCTCGCCGCCGCTCCCGAGCGTCCGCGCGCGCGAGGCCCGCATCTTCTCCAGCCGCCATCCCTGCCTCCTCGCCTCCCCGCTGCGCGATACACTGGCGTCAACGCGGTCCCAAATCCATATGGCTACGTCGATCCACGATCACCACGTGCTGCAGCTGACCGTCGACGCGGCGGCCCGCACGATCCGGCTGCGGACCACCGACCCGCACGCGAGCGAGCCGCGCGTTGCGGACGTCGTCTTCTTCGGGGTCGAGGGCTACACGTTTCGCGGTGATGCCTTGGGCACGATTCTGTTCGCTATCGAGCCCGTCGACGCGCTGAGTCTCTATCGCGAGCACACCGTCGAGATGCAGCGGACCTGGGCCGAAGGCGGCGGGCATGCACCGTGGGCGAGCAGCGACGCGGACGCCGAGGCATTCCTCGTCGGCCGTGAGATTCGGGGCTACGTCGTGTCGTCGTCCATCGGCCTCTGGGGCGCCGTCTGGGCTCGAGAGCTTTCGGTCACCGACGGCTGAGAGGCCGCCCAGGCGACAGCTCGTCCGGCGAACTCTGAGGATCGGGTCACAGCGGACGCACGGGCGTCAGGCGGCGAGGCGTTCCTGCGGGGCGACCGCGGATCAGGCCGCCGCAGAAGCCACGCAAGACGCGTGCAGGTGGGGCGCCGGCCGCCGCCGCCTGCCGTCGTTGTGGAGCGATTCGCCGACGGCCCGATCAGCGGACGCGCAGTAGCGGCAGCGAGGCGTTCCTGGAGGGCGACTGTGGAGCAGGTCGTCTCGGCGACAGTCACGCAAGACGCGCGCAGGTCGGGCGACGGCCGGTCGCGCAAAGGCGCGACCGCTTGGACCGGCGTCGACAGCGGCGGCCGCACGTGGACCCGCGCGGCCGGCTGGAACCGGAGCGCGGCTTGCCGGCCTGCGGAACCGGAGCCCGGAAGGAATGCCTTGCCGCCACCAGGCGTCCGCCAGCCGTGCCGGTGCCGATCGCCGGAGCGGATCGCCGGAGCGGATCGCGCCGGTGCCGGTCTCGCCGCTGCTTCAGCCGCGCTGACGCGCGAAGTGCGTGCGGAAGCCGGCCGCGTCGAAGCCGCCGGCGGCGGCGAGCTTGCCCACCCACGCCTCGTCGCGGAAGTCGGCCGGGCCGAGCCGGACCATGTACTTCCGAGCCACCTGGTAGCTCTCCGTGGTCGTATCGACGGCCCGGCGCAATCCCTTGCCGCTGCCCAGGTCGAGCACCTCGGCAAACGGAATCGGCCGGCACTCGCCGCCCTGGATGGTGAGCAGCGCGCTCGGGCCGTCCCGGTGCAGGTGGATCACCGCGGCGTAGCCGAGGTCCCGCGACAGCTCGACGTCGATCGGAATCGGCGGCGCGCACCGCAGCTCGTAGCCGATCGGCTTGTCGACGATCGTCACCTTGATGCCGCGCTCCTCGAGCCGCGTCTGGACTTCGTTCTTCACCTTGCGACCGAGGTCGATCTCGGTGACGCGGACGTTGCCGTGCGCATCGCGGTCGGTGTCCTGCAGCTCGGCGATCTCGCGCGGACTGAAGCGATCGATCAGTCCTTCAGCGAGGAGGGCGACGCCATAGCCCTTCCCCATCGCCCGCCGCTTGATGATGCTGCCCTCGACGACGTCGGCGATCTCGGCCAGCGAGACCACCTCGCCGGGGAACTCCTCGGGGATGATGGTGCAGGTCGCGCTGGCCGCCTTGCCGATGCCGAGGGCGAGGTGCCCGGTCGGGCGACCGATGGTGACGCCGAGATACCACCGGCCGGTGGTCTTGGCATCTTCCATCAGGCTCTTCATCACGCCGACGCCGGCGTGACGGGCCGTCTCGTAGCCGAGGGTCGGCATCGGCAGCGGCATGCGGATGTCGTTGTCGATGCTCTTCGGCACCTGTACGACACGGATGCTGGTCCGCGAGGCGATGGCCGCCGCGCTGCGCACCATGTCGTCGCCGCCGATGCAGACGACGGCGTCGATCTTGAGCTTGCTGAGCGCCGCGACGGTGTTGTCGAAGCTCTCCGCCGACTCGGTGATGTCGCGCCGCGACGTGCCGAGGAGCACGCCGCCATCGAGATGGATGCGCGACACCTCGTCGATCGTCAACTCGTGCTGCTCGTCGGTGTAGCGTTGCGCCAGCCAGTCGAAGCCGTCGGTGAAGCCGATGGGCACCATGCCGACGCGGATCGCCTCGATGGCGACCGCGCTGATGACGCCGTTGGTGCCGGGGGCGGGACCGCCGCCGACGATGATGCCGATACGCTTGATGGCCATTCGCGAACTCGACCTAGGACGCCGATGAACCCCCGGCGCCCCCGCCGAGGTACTCGAACCGTTGCCGGAACACGCCCGGCGAGAGATGCGCCGCTTCGGCCAGGCGGTCGACCCAGGCGGCGTGGACGAAGTCGTCCGCGTCGAGGCGGATCATGTAGGCCCGGGCGACACGGAAGCCCTCGCTGTTGGTGTCGACCAGGCGCACCTTCGTCTTGCCGGTGGACGGCTCGCGCAGGTCGTCGAAGGGGATCGGCACCATCCGTCCGCCCTGGACGCTGATCATCGCCCCGCTTCCGCCGCCGACCAGGAAGCGGATGGCACACTGGCCGAGGTCGCGGCAATACTCCGCGTCGAACGGAATCGGGTCGGCACAGCGCAGCTCGTAGCCGACGTTCTTGTGGGTGATGATGACGTTCAGGCCGCGCTCGGTCAGGCGGCCTTCGACCTCGGCCTTCACCTTGCGCCCCAGGTCGACCTCGGCGAAGCGGACATGGCCGTGGTCGTCGCGCTCGACGTCCGACAGGCCGGCCAGTTCCTTGGGATCGAGCTTGTCGATCAGCCCTTCGGCGAGGATAGCGACGCCGAAGTTGCGGCCCATCGCCCGCCGCTTGACGATCGCGCCCTCGATGATGTCGCAGATGTGGGCGAACGACACCGCCTCTTCCGGAAACTCCTCGGCGACGACCGTCAGCGTTGCGCCGGCCGCCTTGCCGATGCCGAGCGCCAGGTGACCGGCCTTGCGGCCCATCGCCACGACGACGTACCAGCGGCGCGTCGACCGCGCGTCCTCCATCAGGTTGCGCACCAGCTCGGCGCCGACGTGGCGGGCGGTCTGGAAGCCGAAGGTCGGCACGTGCGGCGGCAGCGGCAGATCGTTGTCGATCGTCTTGGGGACGTGGACGCTCTTGATCGTGCCCTGGGAGCGCTCGGCCACCGTCCGCGACGACAGCGCGGTGTCGTCGCCACCAATCGTCACGAGGTGGGTGACGCCCGCCTGCTGCAGCGTCTCGACGACGGCCTGCAGGGCCTCGGCCGACTTGGTCGGGTTCTCTCGCGAGGTGCCCAGAACCGAGCCGCCCATCAGATGGACGCGGGAGACGTCGTCGATGCCGAGGGGCCGGATCTGCGAGAGGTCCATGCGGACCAGGTTCTTGAAGCCGTCACGGATGCCGACGACCTCGAAACCCTCGTTGATGGCCTCGATCGCCGCCGCCGAAATCACGGTGTTGATGCCGGGAGCTGGACCACCCCCGACGAGAATGCCGAGCCTCTTCCCTGCGTTCATGGATGCCCGGATTCTTTCCGCGGCCCGCCATCGTGTCAACCGAAAGCCGCGGCCGTGACATGATTCGGCGTTCTTCCGAGGGCTTCCGTATGCGATTCCGCTCGCCGCTCCTCGCGCTCGCCGCCACGCCGCTGGCGCTCGCGCTGACCACGACCCCACTGTTCGCCCAGGCGCCGCTGCGGCCGATGCAGGTGGCCGACCTGGACGGGTTCCGCGACGTGCGGGATCTCGACATCGCCCCCGACGGGGCCTGGGTCGTCTACAGCGTCGGCGCCGCCGACGTCAAACGTGACAAGGACGAAGCCGACATCTGGCTGTCGAACTGGGCCGGCACCGAGCACGTCCGCCTGACCACCAGCCCGGAACGCGAGTCGCACCCGCGGTTCAGCCCCGATGGGAAGTGGATCGCCTTCGTCTCGGGCCGGAAGGCCGGCGAGGACGACAAGACGTCGGGCGATCAGGTCTGGCTCCTCAGCCGCCAGGGCGGCGAGGCCCGCCGGCTCACCGATCGCAAGGGTGGCGTTGGTGATCTCCGCTGGTCGCCGGATTCGACGCGGCTGGTGTTCGTCGGCGACGACCCCGATCCCGAGGAGGACAAGGGCGACGACGACAAGACGCCGAAGAAGCCGATCGTCATCGACCGCTATGGCTTCAAGAGCGACGGCGACGGTTACCGGTCCCATCGCCGATCGCATCTTTACCTGCTGACGGTGGCCACCAGCGCGATCGAGACGCTGACGGCCGGCGACTGGGACGACGAACTGCCGGCGTGGTCGCCGGATGGCGCCCGCATCGCCTTCATCAGCGGCCGCGGCAGCGACAGCGATCGCACCAACGACAGCAACGTCTTCGTCGTCGACGCCAAGGCCGGCGCCGAGCCGAAGGCGCTGACGACGTGGACCGGCCCGGACCGGGACGCCCGCCCGGCGTGGAGCCCGGACGGGACGCAGGTGGCCTACCTCCAAGGCAGCGAGCCGAAGCTGATCGCCTACAGCCGCAACACGCTGGCTGTCGTGCCGGTGGCCGGCGGCGCCCCCAAGCTGCTGACCGATGCCAGCACGATCGACGTCGAGTCGCCGGCGTGGCTGCCGGACGGCAAGGCGCTGTATCTGATTGCGGTCAACGACCGCGCCCGCGAACTGGTTCGGGTTTCCGCGGCCGGTGGGCCGCTGACACGCCTGACGACCGGTCGCCGCGTCGTCCGCGATCCGGTCGTGGCCCGCGACGGCCGCGTTGCCGTCATCGCCTCGACCGGCTCGACGGCTCCAGAGGTCCACGGCGCGGTGGCCGCAGCCGGCAAGCCCGACGGCAGCCGCGAGCTCACCGCCATCTCG
>JBDSLU010000261.1:0-31992 GCA_039916225.1 Vicinamibacteraceae bacterium | reverse complement strand
ACCCGCCGCTCGCCTTCCTCCGCAACTACGTCCTGCGCCGCGGCTTCACGGCCGGCACCGCCGGCCTGGTGGTGTCGGCGATGAACAGCTGGTACGTGTTCCTCAAGCTGGCCAAGCTGTGGGAGCGCCGGCGCCGGGCGGCGTAGCGCGATCCTGATGCTGTCGCTGCACATCGACACGGCGCGGACGTGGCGCGGCGGCCAGAACCAGGCGCTGCTGACGGTGCTCGGCCTGCGCGGGCTGGGCCACCGCACCGTGCTCGTGGCGCACCCGCAGGGCGAGCTGCGGCGGCGCGCATCCGAGGGTCTCGATCTGATCGGGCTGGCGCCCCGCATGGAGCTGGATCTGGCCGCGGCGTGGCGGCTGGCGCGCGTCCTCAAGCAGATCCAGCCCGAGATCGTGCACGCGCACGATCCGCACGGCGTCGCCGTCGCCGCCGCGGCGATCGGCTACGGCGGCATGGCCGTCAAGCCGACGCTGGTGGCGTCGCGGCGGGTCGACTTCCTGCTCAAGTTGAACGCGCTGTCGCAGTGGAAGTATCGCCAGGTGGCGGCCTTCCTGTGCGCGTCCGAGGCCATCCGGCAGATCCTCATCAGCCAGGGCATCCCGCGTGAACGGGCCCTGACCATCCACGAGGGCATCGATCTCGCCCACGTCGACGCCGCGCCGCCGGTCAGCGTCGGCGAGACGTTCTGGCTGCCCACCCACGCGCCGATCGTCGGCTGCATCGGCGCGCTGGTCGAGCACAAGGGCCATCGCCACCTGGTGCACGCGGCCGCCGACATCGTCCGCGCCGTACCGGAAGCGCGCATCGTGATCCTCGGCGAAGGCGATCTGCGCGACGAGCTGACCCGGATGATCCACGAGCTGGGCCTCGAGCGGCACGTCCTCCTCCCCGGCTTCCGGCCCGACGTCCTCTCGCTGCTCAAGACCTTCGACGTGTTCGTCATGCCGTCGATCACCGAGGGACTCGGCACGTCGATCCTCGACGCGCTGGCCTGCAGCCGGGCGGTGGTGGCGACCGCGGTCGGGGGCATCCCGGAGGTCGTCGAGCCCGACGTCACCGGCCTGCTCGTGCCGCCGCGGGATGCCACGGCGCTGGGAGCGGCGATCGTCCGGCTGTTGCGCGACCAGGCCCTGGCCAATCGGCTCGGCGCGGCCGGTCGGGCTCGCGTCGAGCAGCGCTTCACGGCCGATCGGATGGTCCAGGACACGCTGGACGTCTACCGTCGCCTGCGGGCTTGATGGGGCCCCCTGCCTGAAGTCAGGTTCCTGAGCGGCGGGCCCTGGTCAGGGCAGCGTGCGTTCGATGCCTCTCCCCGGTTTGCAGAAACCGGCCAACGGGCACCCCGGATGCGTGCGGGCGATGCCGTAGCGGCAGGCCTTCATCATCCCGAGATGGCAGAGGGCGAAGTCGTAGCGGATGGGATCGGCGGGGTCGAGGCGGCGCAGCGCCGCGGTGATCTCCGCCGCCATCTTCCACCCGGGCGTGGCCTGGCGCGTCAGCCCCAGACACCGGCCCAGCCGGATGATGTGCGTGTCGAGCGGCACCACCAGCTGCGACGGCGACACACGCGTCCAGACGCCGGCGTCGACAGCGTCGCGCCGCACCATCCACCGCAGGAACAGGTTCAGCCGCTTGCACGCGCTGCCGCCAGACGGGCGGGCGAAGAAGTAGCGGTAGCCGGCGCGCACCGGCACGGCGCGGCCGTAGGCGGCGCGCACGTCGACGGCGCAGGCGCGCGCGGCGAAGGCATCGAGCGCCGGGCCGACGTCCGGCGCCGCGGGATCATGGCCGGCGACGAAGGCGCCTTCGATCGATCCGTGCTCGCGCAGCATCGCCTGGAGCACCAGGAACAGCGCCACCAGGTCGGCGCCGCGGATCCAGCGATGGACGATCGGCGTCAACGCTCGCGCCTCGCGCCTGGCGTCGAACTCGCGGACGTAGCGGGCCGGGTGCGGCCCCATCACCTCGGCGACCCGCCCGACCGACGCCATCACGCTGGCGACGCGGCCGAAGGCGAGGCCCGCTGCGACGAAGCCGACGATCTCGCGATCGGCCGGATCGGTGCTGGCCCGGTGCACGAACTGCACCGGATCGGTCGCCGAATCCTCGACATTGAACGCCTCGTACTGCGCGTCGAGGACCGACTTCAGAATCGCGTGATCGGGGTGCCGTCCTTGCACAGGGGGCAATCGGACACCGCGAAGTTCTCGGGGGCCTGATAGTCGATCAGCGCGATGTTGGGCACCCCGAGATCGACCACCGCTTCCAGCCGATCGTAGATCTGGACCGTCGCCAGCACCTCGCCGCCGGCGTCGCGGACCAGCGCCGCGCAGCGCTCGAGCGTCTTGCCGGTGTTGCGCACGTCGTCGGCGAGCAGCACCCGCCGGTCGCGCATCGACGTGGCGTAGAAGGGCCGCAGGGTGACGTCGCCGCCGTCGAAGTTGAACGGCGCGAAGGCACACGGCGGATGGCTCAGGCTGCGCCGGCCGTCGAGCAGGCCGGCGATGGTGTGCGCGAGCAGCGCCCCCCCGGTGGCCGGGCCGGCAACGACCTCGGTCTTCAGCTGCAGGTCGCTCGGGATGACGTCGAGCAGATCCTGCGCCAGCCGCCAGATCGTCGACGGCTGCCGGAACAGCTGGTGGGCGTTCAGGTAGACGCGGCCGTGGAAGCCGTTGCCGTAGTCGAAGTGGCCGTCGGTCATGACGACCCCGAGCGACTCCATGTCCTTGCGGGCGCGCTCGCGCGTGACGAAATGTCGGTCGGTCATGTGCGTGGTGGACGGCTTCGAGCCGTCGATGACGGGCGTGGCTGCTGGCATGAGGGCTTCGATCAGGCGACGGACACGGGGGTGAAGGCGCGCGCGCGGGGCACGTCCGGGTTGGTGTAGACGACGCGGCCGGCGACGATGGTGGCGGCGACGCCGCCCTTCAGCGTCCAGCCGCCGAACGGGGTGTTCTTCGACTTCGACACGAGCCGCGACGCGTCGATGGTCGCCGACAGATCCGGCGCCAGGATCGACACGTCGGCGGGCGCACCGGGGGTCAGGGCGCCGCCGGTGACGCCGAGGATCCGGGCCGGGTTCACCGACAGCAGCTCGACGAACCGCGTCAGGGTGATCAGGCCGGTGTGCACCAGGCGATCGAACGTCAGCGGCACGCAGGTCTCGAGGCCGACGATGCCGAACGGCGCCCGGTCGAACTCGACGCGCTTCTCGTCGGCGTGGTGCGGCGCGTGATCGGTGGCGATGACGTCGACGCTGCCGTCGACCAGGCCGCGGACCAGTTCATCGCGATCCGACGCCTCGCGCAGCGGCGGGTTCATCTTGACGTTGGTGTCGTAGCCCTCGAGCGCATCGTCGGTCAGGATGAAGTGGTGCGGCGCGACCTCGCAGGTCACGTTGATGCCGCGCGCCTTGCCGACCCGCACCGCCCGCAGCGAGCCGCGCGTCGACAGGTGGGCGACGTGGAAGCGGCCGCCGGTCAGGCCGGCCAGCGTGATGTCGCGCTCGATCCACAGCTCCTCGGCCTCGCCGGGAATGCCCTTCAGGCCGAGCCGCGAGGCGTTGAAGCCCTCGTGGGCGACGCCGTCGCCCTTGAGCGTCGGGTCCTCGCAGTGGTCGATCACCGGCATGCCGCACATCGCCGTGTACTCGAGGGCCCGCCGCATCAGCAGCGCGGTCAGCACCGGCTTGCCGTCGTCCGAGATCGCGACGCAGCCGGCCGCCTTGAGGTCGGCGATCTCGGCCAGCGCCTCGCCCTTCGAGCCGAGCGTCACCGCGCCGATCGGGTAGACCCGGGCCAGGCCGGCTTCGGCGGCGCGCTTCAACATGAACTGCGTGATGCTGGCCTGATCGTTGACCGGGTCGGTGTTCGGCATGCAGGCGACGGCGGTGAAGCCGCCGGCCACCGCCGATGCCGCGCCGGTGGCAATCGTCTCCTTATGCTCGTGGCCAGGCTCGCGCAGGTGCACGTGCATGTCGATCAGGCCCGGCGTGACCAGCAGCCCGGCCACGTCGACGACCTGCGCCGACCCGACCGGCAGGTCGATTCCGACCGCCTTGATCAACCCGCCGTCGATGAGGACGTCGCGCGTGCCATCGATCCCGCTGACCGGGTCCACCACGCGTCCGCCTTTGAGCAGCAAACCCGACATCCGTGTCCCTCTCCTAATCCAATCCGCCAGCGAGCAAATAAAGAACCGCCATCCGCACCGCCACGCCGTTCGATACCTGCTCGAGGATCACCGAGGCCGGCCCGTCGGCTACGTCCGAGGCGATCTCGACGCCGCGGTTCATCGGCCCCGGGTGCATCACGATGGCGTCCGGCCGGGCCAGCGCCAGCCGCTCCTTGGTCAACCCGTAGAGCGTGAAGTACTCGCGCAACGACGGGAAGAAGTGGCCCTGCATGCGCTCCATCTGGATGCGCAGCATCATCACCACGTCGGCGTCGGCGATGGCGTCCTCGACGCGCGTCGTCGCGGTGACGCCGAGGCGCTCGATGCCCGGCGGGATCAGCGTCCGCGGCGCCGAGACCCAGACGTCGGCCCCGAGCTTGCGGAGCAAGTGCACATTGGAGCGGAACACGCGGCTGTGCAGGAGGTCGCCGATGATCGCGACCTTCAGGCCGGCGATCCGCTGCTTGTGCCGGCGGATGGTGAAGGCGTCGAGCAGCGCCTGGGTCGGGTGCTCGTGCATGCCGTCGCCGGCGTTGATGATGCGGGCGCGGCAGATCTGGGACAGCAGGTGCGCGGCGCCCGACGAGGCGTGTCGCATCACGATCATGTCCGGCGACATGGCCTCGAGGTTGAGCGCCGTATCGACCAGCGTCTCGCCCTTGGTCACGCTCGATGTCGCGACGGCGATGCTCAAGGTGTCGGCGCTGAGACGCTTCTCGGCGATCTCGAACGACGTGCGCGTCCGCGTGCTCGGCTCGAAGAACAGGTTGACGACGGTGCGGCCGCGTAGTGCCGGCACCTTCTTGACGGTGCGGGAGCCGACTTCCTTCATCGCCTCGGCGGTGTCGAGGATGAGGACGATTTCTTCCGGCGACAGCTCCTCGATGCCGAGGAGGTGACGGACGCGCAGGCCGGGCGCGCCTTGCGCCGACGCCTGTGGAGGCGGCCCCGAAACCGGTGCGGGCGAGGACGCGGGCGTTCCCTGGGGCGCCGAAGCCTGGGCAAGCTGGCCCGACGTGGACGTGGGTGACGGCGAAGGCGCCTCAATCATGGCTCGGCTCCTCGAGGGTGACCTCGTCGATGCCGTCGATTTCCTGGAGGCGGACGTTGACGATCTCGCGCCGTGAGGTCGGCAGGTTCTTGCCGACGTAGTCGGCCTTGATCGGCAGCTCGCGGTGGCCGCGGTCGACCATGACGGCCAGCTGGATGGTGCGCGGCCGGCCGAAGTCGATGAGCGCGTCGAGGGCGGAGCGGATGGTGCGCCCGGTGAACAGCACGTCGTCGACGAGGATGATGCGGCGGTCGTCGATCGAGAACGGGATGTCGGTCAGCCGGACCAGGGGCTGCGGCCCGACCGTGTGCCGCATCAGGTCGTCGCGATAGAGCGTGATGTCGAGGATGCCGACCGGCACCTCGGCCCCGGCAATCTCGTTGACCGTCGCCGCCAGCCGCTGCGCCAGCGGCACGCCGCGGGTGCGGATGCCGACGAAGGCCAGGTCCTCGACGCCGCGGTTGCGCTCGACGATCTCGTGGGCAATCCGGGCCAGCGTCCGCGACATGCGAAGGGCGTCGATCACGAGCGGCATGACGGGGCCTCCGGCCGGGCGAGCGCGCTCGACGATGCATCCCCGGGCCGCTCGGATCGGGCCGGACGGGGGCGTACAGGCGTGGCTTGGGAGGAAGTACAGGCAGGAACTGGCACAGGCACCTCTTGTCGGCCTCACAGGACCGCACTTAAAGAGTTCGGCCGAGTGTAACCGGCCGCCGCCACGTGGTCAATCCGCGCGGCGCACAGTGGTCATTCCGGTTATAGTGTGGCCATTATTCGCAGCCCGGCTGGCCCAATTGGACGAGCTTGACTGACGTGAACAGCCCCCTGTTCCCCGTCGGCGCACGATTGCTCGCGTTTGCGCGCGAGCTGCAGCGCGCCGCGACGTTCGTCGAAATCCTCGACGTCGCCCGGGCCGAGGTGCGCGAGGCCATCGGCTTCGACCACGCTTGGCTGTGCGTGGCCGACGAGGAGGAGCCCGCCTTCGTCCGCATGCTCGGCTACAGCGGCTCGCGCCAGGACCTCATCTGGGACGTGGCGCCGCGCATCCCCGTCGACGGCGATCCGATGATGAAGGAGATCCTGGCCGCCGAAGGTCCGGTCATCGTCGAGGATGCCCGCACCGATCCGCGCACCAACAAGGACCTCGTTGCCCAGCTCGGGAACCGGACCATCGTCAACGTCCCGCTGCGCCTGCTCGACAAGCCGTTCGGGGCCTTCGGCTGCGGCACGTTCGGCGACGACGAGGGCGTCCGCCTCCCGACCGTCGAGCAGATCGAGTACCTCGTCTCGATGTGCAGCCAGATCGCGGTAGCAACGGCTCGCATCCGCTTCAACGAGCACCGCCGCGTGGCCGACCGCGAGAAGCACGAGCTCGAGACTCGCCTCTACCGCGCCCAGAAGCTCGAGAGCCTCGGCCTGCTCGCCGGCGGCATCGCCCACGACTTCGCCAACCTGCTGACGGTGATCCTGACCAGTACCAGCCTGGCGTCGGCGCGCTGTCAGGACCCGATGGTGAGCGAGGAGCTGAGCGCCATTACCGGCGCGGCCGAGCGCGGCGCGCTCCTGACGCGGCAGCTGCTGGCGATCAGCCGGACGCATCCGCTCACCCTTCAGGCCGTCGATCTCGGCGATCGCCTGCGCAGCCTGGCCTCGCTGCTCCATCGCATCCTGCCCGAGCGGATCGCCCTCGAGCTGTCCGACGACGGCCACGCGCCGCTCGCGCAGGGCGATCCGTCGCAGCTCGACCAGGTGCTGATGAACCTGTGCATCAACGCCCGCGACGCAATGCCGGACGGCGGCGTGCTGCGGGTCCGCACCGAGGTGGTAGCGGCCGACCCCGAGGCGCCGGCCGCCGAGCACGCCGGACCATGGGTCGCCGTGTCGGTCACCGACTCCGGCAGCGGCATGCCGCCCGATGTCGTCGAGCGCGTCTTCGAGCCGTTCTTCACCACAAAATCCGATCGGGTCGGAACCGGACTAGGCCTGGCCGTCGTGTTCAGCATCGTCCGGCAGCACAGGGGATCGGTCACCTGCCGGAGCACGGTCGGCCAGGGCACGACCTTCCGGATCCTGTTGCCGGTGGCGCAGGAGCGCGACCGGCACGTGTCGCTGCCGTCGTTCAGCCCGCGCCAGGGCACCGGCCGCATCATGATTGCCGACGACGACGTCGACATCCGCGAGACCGTCAGCCGCATCCTCGACAGCGCCGGCTATTCGACGCTGGCCGTCGCCGATGGCAACGAAGCCTGCGCGGCGCTGCGGACCGAACACTTCGATCTCGCCTTCCTCGACGTCGTGATGCCGGGCCCGACCTGCCACGACCTGGTGGCGCGGCTGCGCGCCATCCGCCCGCAACTCCGCGTGCTGCTGTCGAGCGGCTATGCCGCCGAGACCGAGATCCTGCGCCTCGCCCACGAGCAGTGCAGCGGCCTGCTGGTCAAGCCGTTCGCCTTCGCCGAGCTCATGCGGGCGGTCCGCGACGCGATGGACGATGCCGGCGTGCCGGCCGGACGCCCGGTGTAGGCTGGACCCATGAACACGCGCATCCTGCAAACCCTGAGCACCGCTTTCTTCGGCGCCTGCGGCATCGTGGCGCTGTTCGCCCCCGAGGTCTTTCTCTCCGCCATCAGCATGGCCTTCGTGACGCCGCACTGGCCAGTGCAGCTCCTGGCGTCGGCGTTCCTCGCGCTGGCAATCTTCAACTGGATGACGCGCGGGTTCGCGATGGGCGGCATCTACGGCCGGCCGGTCGTGATGACCAACTTCACCTTCTTCTTCGTCGCCGCGATGTCCACCGTCCGGCCCGTCCTCGCCGGCGGCCGGCCTGGGCCGATCGGCGTGCTCCTCGTCTGCGGCATCTTCGCGATCGCCTACGGTCTCCTGCTCTTCGCCCGCGGTCCCGCGGACGCGTCGCCGGTCAAATAGCGTCGTTTCGGTACTGCCATGTCGTCCATGCGGTCGATGCCCCAACGCCCATTCAGTTCGACCCTCGCCGTATTTCTCGCGTGCGCCGCGATCGTCGTGCTGCCGGGCGCCGCCCGCGCCGAAGACGGCTACGACCTGTGGCTGCGCTACGCGCCGATCGAGAGCGCGCCACTGCGCGATGCGTATCGCCAGGCCATCGCCGGCGTGGTGGTGCAGCAGACGCCGGCCACCGGCGCGATCGTCACCAAGGAAGTGCAGCGCGCCCTGAAGGGCCTGATCGGCGTCGACGTGCCGACGTGGTCGACGGTCAGCGGCGACGGAGCCTTGATCATCGGCACCGCGTCGTCGCCGGTCGTGTCGGCGCTCGGCTGGGGCGATGTGCTGAAGGGGCTCGGCCCCGAGGGCTACGTGATCCGCGGGACGCGCGTCGGCGGCAGGCGGGCGATCGTGGTCGCCTCCGCCGGCGACAGTGGCGCGCTCTACGGCACGTTCCACCTGCTCCGCCTGCTCTCGACCGCGACACCGATTCAGCGCCTCGACGTGCGCGAGAAGCCCCGCCACCAGGTGCGCATCCTCAACCACTGGGACAACCTCGACGGATCGATCGAGCGCGGCTACGGCGGCCGCTCGCTGTGGAAGTGGGACGAGCTGCCGGCGACGATCGAGTCGCGGCTGCACGACTACGCGCGTGCCAACGTCTCGATCGGCCTCAACGGCACCGTCATCAACAGCGTCAACGCCAACCCGAAGTCGCTGACCGCCGACTACATCGCCAAGGCGGCGGCCATCGCCGACGTCTTCCGGCCCTACGGGCTCAAGGTCTACCTGTCGGCCAACTTCGCCGCGCCACGGACGATCGGCGGGCTCGCCAGCGCCGATCCGCTCGATCCCGCCGTGCAGCAGTGGTGGAAGGCCAAGGCCGACGAGATCTACCAGGCCATCCCCGATTTCGGCGGATTCACGGTCAAGGCCAACAGCGAAGGGCAGCCCGGACCGCAGGACTACAAGCGCAACCACGCCGACGGCGCCAACCTGCTCGCCGACGCGGTCAAGCCGCATGGCGGCATCGTCATGTGGCGCGCCTTCGTCTACGACGCCACCGTCGATCCCGATCGCATCAAGCGCGCCTACAAGGAATTCGTCCCGCTCGACGGCGTGTTCCGCGACAACGTCTTCGTGCAGACCAAGAACGGGCCGCTCGACTTCATGCCGCGCGAGCCGTTCCACCCGCAGTTCGGGGCGATGCCGAAGACCCCGAACATGGTGGAGCTGCAGATCACGCAGGAGTACCTCGGCTGGTCCAATCACCTGGTCTACCTGGCCTCGATGTGGAAGGAATTCTTCGACTCGGATACCTTCGTCAAAGGCCCCGGATCGACGATCGCCAAGGTCGTCGACGGCACGCTGCAGGGCCAGGCCCGGACCGGCATCGCCGGCGTCGCCAACACCGGCAGTGACCGTAACTGGAGCGGCCACCACTTCGCTCCGGCCAATTGGTACGCCTTCGGCCGGCTGGCCTGGAACCCGGCGCTCACCGCCGAGGGCATTGCCGACGAGTGGATCCGCGCCACGTGGAGCCGCAAGCCGGAAACGGTCAAGGCGATCGCCACGCTGATGCTCGGCTCGCGCGAGGCCTTCGTGAACTACACGATGCCGCTCGGCCTGCATCACCTGATCGGCGGCGACCACTACGCCGTGATGCCCGAGAACAACGATCCGCGGCGGCTGGACTGGACGGCGACCTACTACCACAAGGCCGACGCGCAGGGCATCGGCTTCGACCGGACCCGCACCGGCAGTGGCGCCGTCGATCAGTACGCCAAGGTGCTGGCCGATCGCCTGAGCGATCCGAAGACGACGCCCGAGAAGTGGCTGCTGTTCTTCCACCACCTGCCGTGGGACTACAAGCTGGCCTCCGGCCAGACGCTGTGGCAGGGCCTCGTCGCGCACTATCAGCACGGCGCGGCGCGGGCGGCGCAGATGGAGAAGGACTGGGCGGGGCTCAAGGGATCGGTCGACGACGACCGGCACGCCGCCGTCGCCGCCAAGCTGGCGATCCAGACCAAGGACGCCGCGGCGTGGCGCGACAAGTGCCTCACCTACTTCGCCCAGTTCAGCAAGCAGCCGATCGCCGCGCCGGCCGCACCGTCGGCCGGCGGGCAGTAGCACGCGGTCGCGGATCTGCGCGCGGCTGCACACGTGGGCCGCCCAAGCTCACGTGTCGGCGGGCGACGCCGATTGGCAGATCGGGCTGGGGCGCGCCTGCGCCGGCCCCAGCATGGAGTTGTCCGCATTGCCCGTGGCCGCACCCAGGCGTCGATCGTACGTGGTCCGGCGGCGGGGCTGGCGGGACCCGCGCGCGTTCTCGCTCATCGAGACGTTGGTCGTCTGCGCCCTGATCTCGACGCTCGCGTCGATCGCCGCGGGCATCTACGTCACCGCGCTGAAGAGGGTACGCGTGACGCGCGCCATGGGCGATCTGCACGCGCTCGACGTCGACGTGCGCCTGTTCCACCTGCGCAACAACCGGTATCCGACGACGCTCACCGAAGCCCGCCCTATCGTCCCGAACGATCCATGGGGCCGGCCCTACCTCTACACGGACCTGTCGCAGCGCGGCAGCCGGGGCCGCGCCCGCAAGGACGGCCGCCTGAACCCGATCAACTCCGACTTCGATCTCTACAGCGTCGGTGAGGACGGGCGGACGACGACGACGCTGACGGCTCCGATGAGCAAGGACGACGTCATCAGGGCGCGCGACGGCGCCTTCCTCGGTCTCGCGGCCGATTTCTAGGCGCATGGCCGCACTCGAGTGGACGGTCGTCCAGAGCCGCGTCGGCAGGCGTGTCGCGGCGCTCCTCGCGCTTTCGGGGCTGGCCCCGCTGCTGATCCTCGCCGGCGTCACCAGCTGGATGGTGTCCGGCTACCTGCTCCGTCAGGAGCAGAACCGGCTGCGGGTGCTGGCCAAGGAGTCGGCCATGGCCGCGTTCGAGCGGCTGCTCGAGGTCGAGGACCGGCTACGGGTGATTGGCGCACAGCCAGCCGCCTCGATCGCGCCGACGTCGCTGCGTGGCGTCGCCGCGCTGGCTCGGCTCGACCGGCAGGGACGGACGGTGACCGTGTTTGGTCAACTCGATCCACCGGCCCTCGACGACGCCGATCGCGCTCGCCTCGCCGCCGGCGGCGCCGTCGTGCGTATGCCGACGCAAGGACGCGGCCCCATCCACCTCGTCGTGCCGGCCAGCGGGGTCGCCCGCTACGATGTCACCGTGGTGATCGCGGCGCTCGAGCCGCGCGCGCTGTGGGCGCTCGACGATCAGGCCAGCGACGGCACTATGGCCCGTGAGCTCTGTGCCGCCGCCGGCACGATGGTGATGGCCTGCACCGACGAGCGCCTCGATCGCGCAGCACTCGCCCAGCTGACTGCCGGCACCAGCGGCGCCGGCACGTTCGAGGCGCGGCGTCAGGACGGGGACTGGATGGGCGCCTACTGGTCGGCGCCCATCCGGACGCAGTTCGGCGCGGCCCAATGGACCAGCATCGTGGTCACGCGCACCGCGGACGCGGTGGCGCCGGCGCAGGCGCTGATCCGCACCGTTGTCCTGGTCGTGGTGGCGACGATCTGCGTGGTCCTGCTCGTCAGCCTCTACCAGATCCGGCGGCTCCTCGATCCGATCGCCCGCCTGCAGGCTGGCACCGCGAGCCTGGCACGAGGCGAGTTCGGGGCGCGCGTCGACGTCCGCACCGGCGACGAACTGCAGGCGCTCAGCGAATCGTTCAACGCCATGGCCGCCGACCTGCAAGGACAGTTCGAGCAGTTGCACGCGCTCAGCGTCGGGACGCTCGAGGCGCTGGCGCGAACCATAGACGCCAAGTCGCCGTGGACCGCCGGCCATTCGACGCGGGTGGCCGAGGTCACCTTGGCGATCGGACGGGGGATGCAATTCGACTCGCCGTCGCTGGAGCGGCTCCGCCGCGGCGCGCTGCTGCACGACATCGGCAAGATTGGTGTCTCGGCGGACATCCTCGACAGCCCGCTGCCGTTGACCGATGAGCAGCGTGGCATCGTGGAGCAGCACCCGGCGCTGGGCGCGCGCATTCTCGAGCCGCTCCCGCACTGCGCCGACATCGTGCCGATGGTGCTGCAGCACCACGAGCGGTTCGACGGCGCCGGCTACCCGGCCGGCCTCGCTGGCGCAGCTATCGCGCTCGACGCCCGCGTCCTCGCCGTCGCCGACGTCTACGACGCGATGACCAGCGATCGGCCGTATCGCCGCGGGCTGCCGCCGTGCGACGCCGCGATCCGCATCACGGAAGCCGCCGGCACCCAGTTCGATCCAGACGTGGTCGCGGCGTTCACCGAAGCGTTCCGGAGTCGCCGCATCCCGGTCAGCCCGCCGGAGGCGCAGTTGGAGAAGAGCGCCTAGCCTCGCTGAGGCTAGGGTTTGTCGGGGGCCGGGTGGCGCGCCGCGGCAACGTCCTCGAGGAACCGCAACACTTCGTCCTGTCCCTTGGCGCGGGCGCGGTCGAGCGCCGTCTCGCCGCCGGACGTCGCCTCGAGGTCGATGCCTTCCTGGACGAGCAGCCTGACGACGGGAAGGTGTCCGGCGCCTGCCGCCTGCACCAGCGCCCGCGCCGACGCCAGGCTCGTGAGATCCAGCCCGACGGCGAGCAGCGCGCGGACGAGCTCGACGTTGCCATTGCGAGCGGCAGTCTCGATCGCCGAGACCGGCTCCGACTGGCCCAGGGGAATCCACGAGGCATCAGCCGGCAGTCCGGCCTTCACCAGTTCGACGCCGATGGCGGTGAGCGCGGTGTCGCCGGGCCTGGCGACGGTGAAGACGTCGGCCGGCACGCACGTGCCGTAGGTGCGCGTCGCGTTGAGTTCCGGACCGGCCAGCAAGCGTTGGACGGTCGCGACGTCCCGCTTGGCGATGGCATCGCAGAGCTGACGTCCCCGTGGCGCCGCACACCCGCCGATGACGGCGACAACGCACCAGACAACGCCGAACCTCGCGCGCATCGATCGTCAGTGTACACGCGCGATAGGATCGCGGCGATGCCACGTCGCCTCCTCGTCGCCCTGGCCGTGCTGTCCCTGGGATCGCTGCTGCGAGCGAATGCCGAAGGGCAAGCGCCTCCGCCGGCACCCGACGCCGATTCCACTGCGGTAGCCATCACGGCCGCCGACGGCGGCACCATCCGCGCTGACGTCTACGGGAGCGGCGTGCACGGCGTGGTGCTGTTGCACGGTGGGCGCTTCGACAGGACCAGCTGGAGGCCGCAGGCGCAGGTCCTGGCACGAGCCGGCTTCCGCGTCATCGCGATCGACTTCCGCGCGTCGGCCGAGGCGCGCGCCGGTCGCGAGACGTCGTGCGGCTACGACGCAGCCTGCCTGGCCAAGGACGCCCTCGCGGCGGTACGTTGCCTGCGGCGCACCGGCGCCACGTCGGTCGCCATCGTCGGCGCCAGTCTCGGCGGCGGCGCCGCGGCGCAGGCCGCCATCGACGCCGCGCCCGGCGAGATCGATCGGGTGGTGCTGCTGGCGCACATGAGCGTCGACCATCCGGAGCGGCTCCGCGTGCCGGCGCTCTTCATGCTCGCGCGCGACGACACCAGCGGCAGCGGGCCACGGCTCCCCGGCATCCGCGCGCAGTACGAGAAGGCGAGCGGGCCGAAGGAGTTCGTGCTGCTCGACGGCAGCGCCCACGCCCAGTTCATCTTCGCGACACCACAAGGCGACGAGGCACTGCAGCGCATCCTGCGCTTCCTGGAATCCCCGGCGGTGCGCTGAGCCGCGCACACGCCCCGCCCTGGATCAGCGCCCGCGCTCGACCGCCGCGCGGACGCCGGGCAGGTGGCGTCCATAGCCGGCGGCGAGGACCTCCTCGGCCGACGTGATGTCCGCCACGGTCAGCCACAGCAACCTGACGCTCGGCGTCCGACTGGCGGGATCGAAGGTGGCGGTGGCACCGAGGGCGCCGGTGGCCAGGCGGGCGATATTGTCGTCGACGATCTGCTGTCGTCGATAGATGTCCGACAGCGCGGCGGCGACATCGTGATCGAGGAAGCGAATCGCGCCGCCCGAGAGCGCGGCGTCCCAGGCACTGCGCCGCAGCGAGGGAAACGGCGTGGCGGCGCCGGCCGGCAGCGGAGGACGGACGGCGATGAACACGTCGAAGGCCGCCTGCGGGCCCGACTCCGACGGCGCCTTGGCGAGGGCCTCGGTCCAGGTGCGGTGCATGCGTATGTAAGGCTGGAGCAGCGCCACGTTGTGCTCGACCTCTTCGTGGACGCTGGCGAGCACGCGGACGCCGAGCTCGCGGTCGGCGCGCGCCCCCTGGAGCTGGCTGACCCAGAAGCCGAGCACCACGCTGAACACGATCAGCAGGCCCTCGAGCAGCCAGGGAACGGCGGCCTTGCCGAACGTAGGCAGGATCCGGCGGAGTCGCACGGCGCGATTCTAGTGCACAACGTGAGCCGACTCGCTGGGATCGGGCGCCCGCGACGCTACTTGATCCACGTCTCGCCGAAGGCCAGGAACGATCCGGCCGGCACTGAGCGGCCAGGCGCCGGCGTGCCGTTGATCGTCATCGTGGCGCTGCCCGCCGGAATGCGCAGATAGGTGATGCCGAAGGGATTGGCCGGGCGGCTGCCGGCGAGGATGTCGACCAGGCCCGGCGTCTGCAGGTCGCGCCACGACAGCACCACGTCGTAGCCCGGTCCCTTGCAGATCTCGCGGTGCTCGGACTTGGCGTCGCCGCTCCGGCCGAACGTCGCACCGGCGACGGTCGTGAACGGCCACTCGACGTAGCTCTTGTCGAACGTCGCCAGCACCTCCTTGATCAGGTAGTCAGTCAGTGGCGCGCTGTCGGTGAGCGCGACGCGCACGGCGCCCGGCTTGCCCTGCTCCCCCACGGTGACGAAGCACACATGCCCGGTTCCGACCGGGCTGTAGTGGATGCGCCAGAAGCTGGCGCGAGCCACGGCTGGACCGTCTGGCGTGTCGCGCAGCGCGAGGTAGGGGTTCTCGCCCGACAGGAACACCTTTTGGGGACGCGGTTCCTGCGCGGCCGAGGGCAGCGGCAACAGCAGAGCGGCGAGCATGAGTGCGGCGAGGCGGCAAATCGTCGTCATGGGTCGCGGATTGTAGCGCGACCGCGGTCGATGTCACCATAGCCGGTCGCGCACGTGGGCTCATGAACTGGCTTCCTGGGTCGTACGTTTACCGCCCCAGGTTCACTCTCACACTGACCATCGCGCGCCGAGGATCGACGAAGAGAGTCGGCTGACCGAAATTCGGGCTGAACAGATTGTCGGTTGCCAGGCCCTCCTCCGCGGTGTCGTTGAGCGCGTTGAGTACGTCGACCAGCAGTTCGATCCGACCCAGCTGGCTGACGGAAATCATCCTGGAGACGCGGAGATCCAGCAGTGACTGCGTTGACAGCCGCCGCGAGCCGCGCGGTTCGATGAGAATCCGCTGCTGGTTGTTCTGTGGCAACGCCACCAAAGCGGTCGCCGCCCACGGCTTGCCGCTGGAGATCTGCAGGTTGGCCGCGACCACGAGGCCGGTTCGTGGCACGTCGGCGCTGCCCATGGCCCTGAACATATGCGGCCGATCGTTTGGCAGGCGACCGTTCGCGTTGGTCAGATCGTTGGGATCGCGGCCGAACGTGACCGGCGGCGTGAACGATCCAGGCGGGGCACCAACCGTACTGACCTGCGCGCCAGCAGCGGTCGTCCCGCTGTACGCTTGCAGTCCAGACGCACGCGACAGCGTATATGAGCCCGATGCGTGCCAGCCGTTCGACCGCCGCTTTTCGAAGACTGCCACCAGCCCGTCGTACGTCAGGACGTATCCGTCAGGATTCGTCAGTGAGAAACGTCGGGCGGCCGTGCCGTTGACGAGACCCGAGACAGGCAGCGTCCGCCCATCGGTCAGGGTCCGCGTGTCGGCGCGATATTGCCCGCCGACGTCAGTCCATCCGATGAAGTCGGCGCCATTCTTGCGGACGTAGGCGATCCCGATCACGCTCCGGCTGCCGACCTCGCGATCGACGCCAACAGAGTACTGGTCGGTGCGCGGCGACCGCGTCTCGGGATCGAGCAGCAGGTTGCGTCTCGGATCGACGACCGAAAGGATTCTCGTGTAGTCCTGCGTTGTCGGATCGAAGGCTTTCGTTGTCACGGTGCTCTGACCCGGATGGAGCGGCGCAAGCTCGCCGGTCAGCACGCCCTGATGGAATCTCCCATAGCTGGCTCGAAGCAGCGTCCTGCCGTCGTCGCCGAGTTTCACGATCATGGTCAGACGTGGCGAGAGGAGGTTCCAGGTGTACATGGTGCCTAGACCGCCGATGCTCGCGCCCGTTTCGTGGCCCAGGGCATCGAGGGCCGGCAGGTCCTGACTGATTGCGCGCGAGTGATCGAATCGCAGCCCGGCATTGATCGTGAGCCGATTCCCCATAGTCAGCGCGTCACTCGCGAACGCGGCGCCGGTGACGAACTTGCCGCCGGCGTTCGAGGGATCTCTGACGGTGGCCTGGGACGGTCGCCCGTCGAGATCGAGGTACCATGCGCCTGTCGGAAACGCCGTCAACGCGCGGTGTTCTCCCTGATCGAACTCTCCCCCGACCTTCCATTCGTGATCGGCGCCCCACAAACCCGGTCGATAGTGGCTGAGGGTCGCTTTTGCCGTCCAACGGATCTGTCTGCCCGCGCCAATCTGTTGCGGAGCGCCGCTGGTGATTCCCGTGACGGCATCGAGATGGCTGGCGGTGCCTCGATCGCCAATGCTGGGCGAGCTCCTCTGCGAGTAGACAAAACGTCCGGCGCGGACATCCCAGACGGTATTGCCCGACGACACATGCGTCAGATGGCCGAAAGTGATGGCCGGCACCGACGCGCGCTGGGTAAGGGTGGCGTCGAATGCCTTGACCGATGACGGCACTTCGCTGTTCACCCAACGCTCGCTGTGCACGCTCTGCAGCAACTGCCACGCCGGCGCGAGTCGCCACGTCAGCTTCGCGAAGACCTTGTCCTGCTCGTAGATCCTCGGGAACTCGGGGTCAGCGCCCGGCTGGCTGTCGTAGTCGCGGACATATTGATATCCGGCGAAGAACCACAGCCGCTGCCGAACGACCGGTCCGCCGAGGTTCGTGGTGGCGTCGTGGTAGCGGGTGCGTTCATAACCGCTCGCCGGCTGATCCCGTGACACAGGGAGACGTACCGGCTGGCTGGTCAGGCCGGCTGGCTGCGCGTAGTACGCCGCGTCAGACAGAAACCGGTCGCTGCCCTGCCTGGTGACGACATTGACGACCGCACCCTGCGCGTTGCCAAATTCCGCCGACGCTCCGACCGACTGCACGTGTACTTCCTGAATGAAGTCGATCCCCGGCTCGGCTCGCGCGACGCCGTTGGTCGGAGACGTAAAGTTCGTACCGTCGATGAGGAACGCATTCTCGTTGACGCCAGAGCCGAACGCTGAAATCAGTGACGCGCCGGCCGTCCCCGGCGACGTGGCCGAGATGCCCGGTGCGGCCCTGATCACGTCGAACATGCTCGAGCGGCGCGTCGGGATGCGTGACATGCCTTCCGAGCCGAACCGAGCTCCGACTCCGCTCCCGCGCGCGTCGAGCCGCGAGCCCTGGACCGACACCGATTCGGTGACGCCGGACACGTTCAGGACCGCCGTTCTCTCGATGGTGCTGCCAGCTCCGATGGCCACGTCTTCTTCGTGATACGCGACGAAACCCGGCATCTCGATGTCGATCACATAGGGTCCCGGGGGCAATGCGGGGAAACGCAGCTGTCCTTTCTCGTTGGTGGTCACGATCACCGGGCCGCCAATCAGCGCCGCCGAGCTGACGCGAACCGTCGCACCCGGGAGCAGGCCGCCCTGTACATCCTTGACCGTGCCAATCAGCGCCCCCGTCAAACCCTGCGCGGCAATCACGATCGGCCATGCCAGGCACGCCGCTGCGCAGAACACTCGTAGGGCCAGCCGCAGCCATGTGCGGGGTCGCCGCTTCTTGTCGCTGTCCATGTGTGTCTCCCCTCAGCACAGAAGGCGGCATGGACTGCTGAAACCTGCAATCTGCAGCTTTCTCAGCCGTGCTGCGCCTTCATGGACAGACCATGGCGCGATCGGTGATGGATTCCGAAGGCGTCCGAGCGACCTCGCCTGCGCAGGCGAGCGGCAGGGCCGGACGCAGGGCGGCTGGGGTGGTCGAGCTCCGTTGGACGCCCGACGGCATTGTGGCATCCTTCCGGCCATGCTCCGCCGCACGCTCCTCGTCGCCGCTGCATTCGCCAGCGCGCCGCTCGCGCCCGCGCACGCCCAGTCGCCGGACGTCGCCGCGATCGCGAAGTGGACGGCCGCGAAGGTCGTCCACTACCACATGGTGGGCGTCTACCAGGGGCCCGCGGTCATCGCCTACCGCGAGCCGGCCGGACAGGCGACGGTGACCGACCGCGTCGAGATCGACCTCGACTGGGACCTGCAGACGAAGGCGATCGTCGGTGAGCCGACGATCGTGAACGCCGCCAGCGAAGTTCGCCAGCTGCACAACACGCACGCGTCGTGCCCGGCGCCGACGCCCAACGGGCCGTACGATCACCTCGACGTGAAGACCGTCACGGTGGCCGGCGGGGCGCTGGAGCTGAAAGGGATCCGCAGCTTCCCGTCCGTGGCCGTCGTCGCCGGCTGCCAGGGCGTCCAGGAGCCGCGGACGACCCGCCCGTGGCAGCAGGACGTCGTCGATCGCATGGTCGTGCCGTCGCCGCTGATGCTGGCCGCGCCGGCGGGCTCGGACACGAACCTCACCGTGTCCGCGGACAAGGCCTCGTTCACGATCGCGGGCGGCGCGTGGACGTGGACCTACACCCCGTCGATCGTCAATTGAGCTGGCCGCCGGGCCGGCCGCGCCACACGTCGCCGGTCGAGGTCGGCTTGCCGATACCGGCCTCGACGAGGAACTGCCGCTTCAGCCGATCGACGACGAGCTCGAGGTGCTCCAGGTCGACCGCGCTGATGAGCGTGTGACCGCTCTGCGGATCGCGCAGCACGTGCAGCCGCGGATCCTCGGCGCTCATCTGCTTCAGGCCGCGATCGAGCCGCTGCTCGTCCGCCGCCGTCCTGGGCATCACGACCACGGAAATCGTCGAATCGGCGAGGGACACCTGGCGCTCCTGGGCTGTCGGCGCGGGCGGGCGCCCCGAGCCGAACGCGGATTGTAGTCCCAGCACACCCCGGATCGGCGTCCATCGACGCAGGAATCCGCGGCCGCGCCGTTCGATCGCATCGGGCCGTACGTGACGAGCCCCGGCACGCCGTCAGGCGCCGCCGGGGCTCGTCGGTCTCGGATACGAATCAGCTGTCGCCGTCGTCTACGGGGCGCTCGGCTTGGCCGCGGCGCTCGCCGGCGACGGCGGACCGTAGACCTGCAGGCGCGCGACGCTCCACGCCGGGGCCCCTTCCTCGGTCGCCGTCTGCGTGATGCGGATGTAGCGGGCCCGCACCGGGTGCTCGAGCACGATCGTCGTGCTGCCCGGCGCGCCCTTGCCGCTCGCCACCGGCAGGCCCCACTTCTCGCCGTCGAGCGAGACGTGGACCTCGTAGGCGCGGGGGTGCGTCGAGACGCCGGTCGGCGGACCGCCAGCCGCGAACCCACCGGGACCGGCCGCAGCACCACCAGGACCTGCGCCAGCCGGGCGATTCTGGCCGCCGGCCGCACCCGGACCGCCAGCCGGAGCCGCCGGAGCCGCACCCGGAGTCGCACCGGCGGCTGGCGGGGCACCCGCCGCACCTGGCCCGGCACCCGGACCCGCACCGCCAGGACCGCCGGCAGGCCCACCGGGACCACCCGGCGCACCCGGCGGACGCGGGCCACCCGGTCCACCCGGTCCACCCTGGCCGGCGAAGGCCGCCGGCGAGTCGAAGTGGATCTCGGCGACCGTGGCCGGCGCGGCCATGTCGATCGTCAGCCACATCCCGGCCTGCTGACGCGCGCCCGTCGACCAGGAACCGGCCGCGGGCCGGCCACCGGCCGCCGTCAGTCCGCCGACCGCGCGCAGCGCGTTGCCCGGCACGTGACTGGCCATCGCCTTCCAGCCGGCGTGCGGCACGATCTGGCTCGGCACCGCCGACTCGAGCTCGTCGATGGTCCAGAAGTCGGCGCGGTCCTTGGTCTTGGCCCGGACGCGCGCGACGTCGGCTGCCGATACGAACGACGCCTGGTTGCCGAAGTTGTTGCGGACGAACGACGCGATCGACGCGATCCACTCGTCGTCGTTGCCGTTCATCGGGATCATCACGTTCGAATACGTGGAGCCGTCGACCGGACCAGTGAGACCGTGCAGCACGGTGCGGATCACGTAGTCCTTGTGGGCGTTGACGCGTGGCGAGCCGGCCAGCGGCGGCGCCATCGTCGTGCCGGCCGGCGCGCCGGCCAGCGGCTCGCCGTTGCCGTCGGCGCCGTGGCACGAGTAGCACAGCTCGGTGTAGATGCCTTCGCCCTTCTTCAGCGTGGCGAGCTGCTCGGGGGCCATCAGGCGGAAACCGCCGCCCCCGCCGGTGAACAGCGCCGGCCGCAGCATCAGGTCGCCGATCTCCTTGACGCCGCGCGCCTTGGTCGTCGCCTGCGCGCCCTCGACGATCTTGGTGATCTCGGCGACCTTGGCCGCCTCGTCGACACCGGTCTTGGCCCGGATCTGCACGTTCAGCGTCAGCAGCGCCTGGATGACGACGTTGGCGTCGCCGTCCTTGACGCGCGCGCGGACGTCGGCGTCGAACGACGTGTCGCCGGCCTTCCACAGCGACTCGCTGCCGCGGATCGCCTGCACGCGCATCTGCGGGCTGACGTCCTTGAGGAGCTCACGAACCAGCCCGGCGTCGAGCTTGCCGAGCCCTTCGAGCGTCCACATCGCGTGGAAGCGGCCGACCAGACTGCTGCCGGTCTTGGCCAGCTCGGTCAGCGCCGGCACCACCGACGCATCCTGCCGCAGCACCAGCGTGCGCTGCGCGCTGTCGCGCCACCAGCCGTTGGCGTGCGACAGGTAGCCGACCAGCTGCGCTGGCGTCGCCGACAGCATGTTCGGCTTGGTGAAGTCCGGCTTCTTCGAGTCGTGCACCAGGCGCCAGATGCGGCCGTGGTCGATCACCTTCTCGAAGCCGTACTGCTCGATCTTCTTGCGAAGGTAGGTGCCCTTCCGCGTCCAGTTCGATTCCTGGACGATGCCGTGGTACAGGTCGGCGATGTAGATGGTGCCATCCGGCGCGGTCACCATGTTCACTGGTCGGAACAGCGGATCCGTGCTGGTGATGAACTCCGCTCCCGAGTAGGCGTTGTCGAGGCGCGTGATGCCCTGGCTGACGCTGACCTTGGCGCGGCGGATCAGACGGCCGACCGGCTCGGCGAAGAGCAGGTCGCCGCGCAGATCGTCCGGCAGGCTGTGACCGCGGAAGATGTCCTGGCCGCACGTCGCGGTGAAGTGGTTGAGGACGCCGAGCGGCATGCGGACGCGGCCCATGCCGCCCTGCGTATCGGCGTGGCCGCCCATGTAGGCCGGATAGACCACGCGCCAGTCGTCATCGAACTGATCGTCGACGTTGAAGGCGCCGTATTGGATCGGCGTCTGGAAATTGATCGGGCCGCGCTCGCCGCCGGCGTCGACGAACCACACCTTGCCGTAGTCGTCCTGGGTCAGGCCCCACTGGCCGCCATTCGGCGCGGTCGTCTCCTTCAGCACCTCGCCGCCCGGCGTCCAACGGAGACGGAAGGCGTTGTAGGTGCTGTAGATCCAGTTGTCCATGCCCCAGATGAAGCCGCTCGGCTGGTGCTCGAGGTTCTGCCCGATGCGGCCGGCGCCCTTGTAGAAGAGCTCTTTCTTGTCGGCGACGCCGTCGTCGTTGGTGTCGGTGTACTTGTAGATCTCGTCGGTGTCCGTCTCCATCGTCAGGATGGCGTTGCCATCGAGCGGGGTGACGAAGCGCGGCGTGGACACCTTGTCGACGAACACGGTGTGGCGGTCGTAGACGCCGTCACCCTTCGTGCTCTCGTGCATGCTGATGCGGCTGGTCGCTTGCTTCTCGGCGGTCGCGTCGGCGTCGAGCATGTAGCTGCGCAGCTCGGCGACGAACATCCGGCCGTTGCCGTCGAACGAGATCGCACCCGGGCTGATGATCTGCGGCTCGGACATCACCAGCTCGAGGTGATAGCCGGGCGGCAGGATGAAGCGCGCCTGCTCGTCCTTCGGGGAGAGCGGCTTGACCGGCTCCTTCGCCGAGAAGTCGGCGCCGACCTCGCTCGATCCGATGCCGTTGATGCCACCGCCCTGGCCAGCGCCGGCGACGGCTGGCCGCCGCTGCTGCTGCGCCATGACCGACAGGCTGGCCCCGAACACGACTGCGGCGGCCACCATCGACCACCAGGCCCCGCGCCCCCGTGGCGTGCGCTTCCGCGTCTTCATCGATCTCGTCCTTGCCATGCGTGCCATGCCTCGCCTATCGCTTCGCGTGCGTCGCGGTGCTGCCTTCGCTGCCGCCGAGCACCCAGCGGATGGCTTCGAGGTACATCGTCTGGATCTGCGGGTCCTGCCACGATTCGCGGGTGTGGCCGAGCGTCGAGTAGAAGACGCGGCCCTTGCCGTACATCTTCGACCACGCCAGCGCGAAATCATGATCGGCGCGCGCCCTGGGCGCCTTGGCGTAATCGAGCTTGCTGTCGTCGAGACGCATCAGCACGTTGACCTTCTCGCGCGACCACGACTTCGGCTGGTACATCTCGTCCTTCAGCACCAGCGCCGAGCCCTTGAAGTGCTTCATCGCCGGGAAGCTCGGGTCCTCGATGATCACCGGCGCGTCGAAGGTGTTCCAGGGGTGGCCGTCGAACCAGCCGCCGATCATCTCGCCGTATTCCGGCCACTGGTAGAGCGTGTCGAGGGCGGCGTGAATGCCGACGAAGCCCTTGCCCTCGTCGCGGACGAACGACAGGAAGTCGGCCTTCTGTTCGTCGCTGAGCGGCAGCTCGCCGGTGGTGCTGCAGAAGACGATGGCGTCGTACTGCACCAGGTTCTTGCGCATCGGGTTGAGGCGCTTCTTGGTGACCCACTCGACGTCGGTGCGGATCTCGGCGTCGTAGAGGTTCGAGTCGAGCCCCATCTTCACCAGCGTGGCGAGCGCGTCCGAGATCGAGTCGTGATGCCAGCCGACGGTCTGGGCGATGATCAGGATGCGCTTCCGGCCGTTGGCCGGCGGCTGGTAACGCTGGGCGGGAGGCTGCGCGCCTGCCGCGGGGGCCGCGGCCGGGGCCGCCGGCGAGGTGGCTGGGGGCGTCTGCGGCGGCGTTTGCGCTTGGGGCGCGGCGGTCGCGAGCGCCAGGGCGCCAGCGACGAGCCACGACCGTTGGATCACACCCATCTTGTGCCCGCTCGAGCGGAGCATCGTCATGCGCATCCTGATACCTCGACGGTCCGAAGAATGTTCGATAGTTGAACTACGGCGGGCTCGGGCCGCAAATTTACTCCAGAACAGCGTCCAATCGCTCGCCACAAGTCGTCTGACCACTGTGGCTTACCTGTCGCCTACCACTGCGGGACGAGCTGGTAACTCACGAACGCCACGCTGCGCCCATCCGGCGACCAGTTGGGCACGTTCTGCGTGCCCTGCCCGCCGAAAAACCGGCCGACAGTCGTGATCTGGCCGTCCGCCACCGTCATCCGCCGCAGCCGCACGTCCTGGTTGGCCGGATGGCCCGAGACGCTCTTGTCGTAGGACAGGAAGACGAGGAAACGGCCGTCCGGCGATGGGTGCGCGAACCAGTTGTTGAACGCGTCCGACGTCACCTGGGTCTGCTCGGTGCCGTCCGGCTTCATCTTCCAGATCTGCATCAGCCCGGTGCGGACCGAGTTGAAGTAGATCCACTGGCCGTCCGGCGAGTATTCGGGGCCGTCGTCGAGGCCGGCGGCCGTCGTGAGCCGTGTCTCGGCGCCGCCACCGACGGGGGTGGTGTAGACGTCGAACTCGTTGTCGCGCTGCGCGCAGTAGGCCAGCGTCTGCCCGTCGGGCGAGATGCCGTGCCAGTAGGACGGCGCATTCCTGGTGACCAGGGTCGGCTCGCCGCCGCCCAGCGGCAGCGTGTAGATCCGCGACGGGCCACCGCGCTCGGCGGTCGCGCCTTCCGTCTGGTCGCTGATGAGAATCGTCGACCCGTCCTTCGAGATGCCGTGATCGTTGTTGTTGCGGGTGCGCGACCCCGTGTTCACGGTGTCCGCCGTGCCGCCGCCCATCGGGATGCGGAGCAGCTTGCCCCCTGAGTTGACCAGCCACGCCTTGCCGTCCGGGTACCAGTTGGGCGCCTCGAACCGGGTGGTGCTCACGTACTGCACCCGGCGATCGGTCGACGCGGTCCCGAGCGGCACCGTTTCGAGCGTGCTGTAGAGGACGGGCGGCTTGGCGGAGGCGGTCAGCGGCTGGACGACGACGTTGCGGAAGGTGGCCTGCACGACTTCGTCCTTGTCGTGCGAGCAGACGCCGATGCCGACGTAGAGCGGCCCGCTGAAGGCGACGCGGGCGGCCCCGCCCGAGAACCGCAGCGGCTGACCGGCCTCGGCGACGTAGAGGCGGGCATAGTCGCCCTGGCGCTCGATGCGGACGCGCGCGGGCCCGGCGACGTTCGATTGGACCTCCTGCGTCGGGCCTCCCTTGGCGGCGCGGAACTGGATTGAGGTCAGTCCATCACCGTGGACGGCGGCGTCGACGTAGGCCGCGTCGGCGTCCAACCCCTCCCGAATCATCAGCATCGCCTTGCGATGGGCGTTCCGGCCGGCGCCGACCAACGCGACGTCCGCCTCGATGGCGACGTCGCCTTCGACCTTGGTCCAGACGAAGTGCAACGCATCCGCCGTGCCCCAGACGTTCTCGCCGCTGCCCGAGACCGTGTAGGTCTGGGTTGCCGGGTCGAAGACGGCCGAGCCGGGATGCAGCACGGAGCCCACGTCGGCGTGATTCAGGAAGGTCCCGACCGTCGGCGTCGGCGCTTGGCTGGCCACACTGGCAACACCAATGGCCATCGCAACGATCGAGAGGTTCGTCCACTGGAACTGGCGACGTCGGTCGAATGAAGGCACGTAGGTCCCCTTCCGCGAGCGGATCAATAAAAGTGAATCGACATTCTAGTCGGTTGGCGGGGGGTCGATTACTTCAGAAGTCTGCGTACCATGGTTGCCCCCCAGCCCTTCGCGCGTGTGCCCAACCGGTGGTCCGGCATGGGTGTCATCGGGACCGTCCTGGTCACGGTCGTGCTGGCCATCAGCACGTCCTGCACGTCCCGACACCCCGTCGGCGGCACCGGCCAGACTGTCCAGGCGGCCGTGACCGAGCTGGAGCAAGGGCGGGCTCGCAGTGCCGTGACCGTCTCCGGCATCGTCACCGACGATGATCCCGCTGCCGATCTGACCCTCCTCGCCGACGACGCCCGCGGCATCCTGCTGGAGCACGTCGCCTGGAAGACCCGGCCCACGCCCGGTTCGCGGGCGGTTGTCGAGGGCCAGCTCCGGCTGGCAGATGGCGCCGTGCCGACCATGACAGTGTCGCGGATCGTGTCCGCGACCCCCGGCGTCCTGCCGGAGCCAGCACTGATCGAAGCCGGCGAGCTGCACCTGCCGCGGTTTCTGGGCCAGCGCGTCCAGCTGAAGGCGCAGCTGCAAGGCCTGACGCCGGCTGGCGACCGGCTGCGCCTGACGGCGACCAGCCGCGCGATTCAGTACGACATCGACGTCCGTGGCATCCGCCGGGCGCTCCTGACCGGCTTCCTGGGCGCCCAGGTCCAAGTCAGCGGCACGGTCTGGCCGGCTCGCATCAGCCCGAACGGCGAACCGCTCGGCCGCCTTGGCGTGTCGACCGCCGCCGATCTCGTGCCCCTCGAGGCCGGCGCGCACGCCGGTGGCGATCGCCGCGCGCTGACCACGGTCGATGAAGTTCGGCGGATGGATCCGCGCGACGCTGCCCTCGCCCACCCGATCAAGCTGCGCGCAACGATCACCCTCATCGATCGACGCTGGAACATGCTGATGATCCAGGACGCCACGGCCGGCATCTACGTCTTCATCAGCCAGCTCGAACACGCCCTGCCCGAGTGCGGGCCGGGCGACATCGTCGAGCTCGAAGGCGAGAGCGGCCCAGGCGAGTTCGCGCCGATGATCGTCGCCCGGCACCTGAAGGTCGTCGGACGCGGTCCGATGCCGACCGGGCAGCCGACCAACCTGAGCCGTCTGCTCGCCGGCCTCGAGGACAGTCAGCTGGTCCAGTTCGACGGCGTCGTCCGCGACATCACCCGCGACGATCAGGACCACCTCATCATCGGGCTCTCGCACGACAACCAGCGCTTCTTGACCTACGTGCCGTCGTTCGGCGCGCAGCCACTGCCGCCGGGCCTGGCGGTCGACGCCGAGATTCACGTGACGGCGGTGGTCGGGGCGCGCTTCAACACACGGCGGCAGATGATCGCCGCCCAGCTGTTCGTGCCAGTTGCGTCGCTGATCCGGGTCGATCGGCCCGGCCACGGCATCGACGCGCTGCCGCTCCGCACCACCTCGCACGTGCTCGGCTTCGCCCCTGCCGGGCGCCCAGGTCACCTGATGCGGATCAAGGGCACCGTGCTCGTCGCCCGGCGCAACGAGATCTTCATCCGCGACGAGGCCGGCGGTCTCGAAGTGCACCCGCGTGAGCCGACGGAGCTGTCGCCAGGCGACTCCGTCGAGGTGGTCGGTTTCCCGCAGCCCGGCGACTACGGTCCGACGCTCGAAGACGCCGCCGTCAAGCGCGTCGGCCGGTCGGCGCTGCCGGAAGCGCACCTGTTGCCCGGCAAGGATCTGCTGAAGAACGAGCTCGACGGCGAGCTGGTCCGGATTCGCGGCGTGCTGCTCCAGCACGTCGTCGGCGAGAACGAGGACGTGCTCCTGATCGAAGCGGGCCAGACCGCGCTGTCGGCCCTGCTCGAGCATCGCGGCACCGCCAGTCCCGCGCTCGAACCGGGCAGCGTCGTCGAAGTGTCGGGCGTCGCCGCGGTGCAGACGACCCGCGCCGGCAACCGGCTGGTGCCGAGCGGTCTGCGTCTGTTCGTGGCCGGCACCGCCGGCATCGAGGTGATCGAGCCGGCGCCGTGGTTCACTGGCGCGCGAGTGGTATGGATGGTGGCCGGGCTCGCCGCGCTCGTCGCGGTGTCTCTGGCCTGGATCGTCACCCTGCGGCGCCGCGTCCTCACCCAGACCGCGGCCCTCCGCGAGGCCAAGCTCGCCGCCGAGAGCGCCAGCCGCGCCAAAAGCGAATTCGTGGCCAACATGAGCCACGAGATCCGCACCCCGATGAACGGCGTGCTCGGCATGACCGAGCTGCTGCTCGACGCGCCGCAGCAGCCGGAGCACCGCCAGTACCTCGAGATCGTCAAGACCTCGGCCGACGCGCTGCTCTTCATCATCAACGACATCCTCGACTTCTCGAAGATCGAGGCTGGCAAGCTCGAACTGAGCCCGCACGCGTTCGTGGTCCGAGAACTGGTCGCCGACACGGCGCAGATGTTTGCGCTGCCGGCGCATCGCAAGGGCCTCGAGCTGACCTACCGCGTCGCCCCGGACGTTCCCGACCAGGTCGTGGCCGACGCCGAGCGCCTGCGCCAGGTACTGGTCAACCTGACCGGCAACGCGATGAAGTTCACGGCGACCGGCGAGATCGCCATCGACGTCTCGCTGGCCGCCGGCGCATCCGCCGCGCAGCCGACGCTCGTCTTCGCGGTCCGCGACACCGGCATCGGCATCGCCGACGCGAAGCAGGCCAAGGTGTTCAACGCCTTCGAGCAGGCCGACGCCGGCGTCGCCCGCTCGTTCGGCGGCACCGGCCTGGGCCTGGCCATCTCCGGCCGCCTCGTCTCGCTGATGGGCGGGACGATCGCGCTGACCAGCCGCGAAGGACACGGCAGCATCTTCACGTTCACCGTCGCCGCCGGCGCCGCCGACGGCGTCGAGGCGCGGCCGGCAACGCTGACCGACGCGACGCCGGGCCAGCGTGTCCTCGTCGTCGACGACAACGAGACGAGCCGCCGCATCCTCGACGAAACGCTTCGCCTGTGGGGCTTCGTGCCGACACTGGCCGCCGATGGCAAGGCCGCCCTCACCGCCCTCGACGCGTCGCGGCTGGCGGGCACGCCGTTCGACCTCCTCCTGGTCGACGTGCACATGCCCGGCATCGACGGCTTCACGATGCTCGAGGTCGCCCGGTCGCGTCACGACCTGGCCGGCACGGTCGTGGTCATGCTGACGTCCGATCGCCCGCCCGGCGATCTCGATCGCTGCCGCGACCTGCAGGTCGCGGCCCATCTGATCAAGCCGGTCCGGCAGTCGCAGCTGCGCCAGGCGCTGGCCACCGCCGCCGGCCAGCGTCCCGAGGCCGCCGTCATGGCCGGTCCGCGCCAGGTGCCCGTCGCCACTGCCGCGGATCGCCTGCGCGTCCTCGTCGCCGAGGACAACGTGGTGAACCAGAAGCTGGCCGCGGCGATGCTGAGTCGCCTCGGCCACGCCTGCGTCCTCGCCTCGGACGGCCGCGAAGCCATCGCCGAATGGGGCGCCGACGACTACGACGTGATCTTCATGGACGTGCAGATGCCGAACCTCGACGGCTTCGACGCGACCCGGGAGATCCGGCGGCTCGAGGCCGGCTCGGGCGTCCGCATCCCGATCGTCGCGATGACCGCCCACGCCATGCCCGGCGACCGCGAACGCTGCCTCGGCGCCGGCATGGACGAGTACGTCACCAAGCCCATTTCCCTGACTGAGATCGCCCGGGTGCTCTCGTCGATTCAGGCCGCGCGGCCCCACCGCGCGGAGCCGCCCGCCGCGTGATGTCGCCACTGCTACGACAGCTCGTGTTCCGCGCCTCGCTGGCGACCGTGGGCTTCACGGCCCTTGTCGCGGCCGGCTGCAGCAGCCCCACTGTGCCGCTCGACATTCTGGTCACCAACGTGGAATCGGGTCGGGTGGCGCCCGGCAGCACGGTGCGGATCAGCGGAACCGTTACCGGCGTCTCGAGCGTCGGCGACCTCGTCTTCGCCAGCGACGGCCCGCGCGGCGTCGTGCTCGAACACGCCAGCGGGCTGACGCCCGGCCGCCGGATCGTGGTCGACGCCCGGGCCCGGCGTGTCGACGGACACTTGAGGTTCGCGGTGCTGCGGGTGATCGAGTCGACGGCCGGAACGCCGCTCGCCGCCCAGCCCATCGCCTCGATCGAAGTGACGACGGGGCGCGCCGTCGGCCGCCGCGCCGAGCTGACCGGTTGGGTGCAGAGCGTCGCGGTCGCTGGCGGTGTCCCGTCGATCCACCTCTCGCTGCAGGGCCGACACGTCGAAATCCACGTGCCGCACGTGCCCTTCACGACTCTGCGGCGCCACATGGGCAACATGGTGCGCGTCCGTGGCGTGGTCGGCGAGCCCCGCCGGCTGACCGAGACGGACGCCGTCGGCCGTCTCATCGTCGATGCCGACGCCGACATCGAGCCGGTCGGCCCGCAGTACCCGCCGCCAACCGAGCGCCGCCGCATCACGACCGCCGCCGGCGTACGTTCATTGCGGCCCTCGGACGCGGCGGCGGCGCATGACGTCGCCATCACCGGACGGGCCACCTTCGTGCACGCCGACTGGAACGCGCTCTTCGTCCAGGACGGCACCGCCGGCATCTTCGTCCTGGCCACCGAGATCACCGACGCGCCAAAGGACATCCACCCCGGCGACCTGCTCGAGATCACCGGGCATACGGCACCCGGCGACTTCGCCCCGATCGTCAGCGCGACGCGGATTCGCGTCCGCGGCGCCGGCGAGCTGCCGGCGGCCCGCGCGGTCACCGTCGAGATGCTCGTGACCGGCGCACTCGACAGCCAGCTGGTCGAGGCCAGCGGTATCGTCCGCGGTGTCCGCACCGACGAGGGCGTCGCCCGCGTCGACCTGTCGATGGGCCGGGAGCGCTTCGACGCCTTCGTGCCCCTGCCTGCGTCCGGCGTCATGCCGCCAGGGTTCGGCGTCAACGCCCGGCTGCGGATCGTCGCCGTGGTCGGGGCGCGCTACAACACCCGCCGCCAGATCGTCGGCACTCACTTCCAGGTGCCAGCGCTGGCGCAGGTCGTCGTCGAGGCGCCGGCCTCCGTCGACCCGTTCTCGCTGCCGGTCGAAGCGGCCCGCGAGATCATGAGCTTCGAGTCCCGCGATCGGGCCGGCCAGCTGACCCGCATCACGGGCACCGTGCTCGCGGCGCAGGGCGCCTGGCTCTACGTGCGCGACGACACCAGCGCGATCCAGGTCTTCACCCGCGAGACGGGCCTCGCCCACGCCGGCGACGTCGTCGATGCGGTCGGTTTCCCGCGGGCCGGCGGCTTCACCCCGATCCTCGAAGACGCACAGTTGCGCCGGATCGGCACCGAGGCACTGCCTCCGCCGGTCGACGTGCGCGAGCCGGGCAGCCTGCAGGGCGACCGCGATGGCGAGCTGGTGCGCATCCGCGGCACCGTCACCCGCGTCTATGCGACGCCGTCCGAGACTGTGCTGGTCCTCCAGGCCGGCACCGCGACGGTGTCGGCCTACCTGGACGCGGCCGCCGGGGCCAGCCTGGTGGCGCCGCCGGTCGGCAGCGTCGTCGACGCGACGGGCGTCGTGGCGATGCCCATGCAGCCGGGGTCACGCCCCACATCGGTGCAGTATCGCCTGCTCCTGGGATCGCCGTCGTCGATCACCATCGTCGAGACGCCGCCGTGGCTGACGACCGAACGCGTGCTGTCGGCCCTCGGCGGGCTGACCACCGCGGTGCTGCTGACCCTGACCTGGACGATGACGCTGCGCCGCCGCGTGCGTGAGCAGACCGGCGAACTGCGCGTGGCCAAGGACGCGGCCGAAGCCGCCAGCCGGGCCAAGAGCGAGTTCGTCGCCAACATGAGCCACGAGCTGCGGACGCCGATGAACGGCGTGCTCGGCGTCACCGAGCTGCTGCTCGAGATGCCGCAGGACGAAGAGCAGCGACGCTACCTGGCGATGGTCAAGTCGTCGGCCGACTCGCTCCTGCACGTGATCGACGACGTTCTCGACTTCTCGACGATGGACGGCGGGCATCTCGATCTCGAGCCGCATCCGTTCTCGGTGCGCGACTTCGTCGCCGACGCCTCGCACCTCTTCGACCTGCCAGCGCGGCAGAAGGGCCTCACCCTCACCGCGGCGGTCGAGGGCAGCGGACCGGACGTCGTCGTCGCCGACGCGGAGCGGCTCCGTCAGGTGCTCGTCAATCTGGTCGGCAACGCCATCAAGTTCACGCACGCCGGCTCGGTCTGCGTGACGGCCAGTGTCCTGCCCGGCAGCCATGATCCGGAGGCGCTGGTGCTGCGCTTCACGATCCGCGACACGGGCATCGGCGTGCCGCAGGAACGTCAGGCCAGTATCTTCGACGCCTTCACCCAGGTCGACGGCTCGATCACGCGCAGATACGGCGGAACCGGGCTGGGCCTGGCGATCGCCTCGAAACTCGTGGGCCTGATGGGCGGCGCGATGACGCTCGAGAGCGAGCCCGGTCGCGGCAGCGTCTTCACCTTCACGGTCGGCGCGACGCGCGCCCGTGCGGAGCTGGCCGAGGACGCCGGGACCGACGCCGCGGCGGCCGTCGTCGCCGCTCCCGCCGCCGGCCACGCGACGGACCGGCGCCAGCTCGCCGGCGCCGGCGCCGTCGACGGCATCGTCGTCGGCATCGTCGTCGGCACAGCCGCCGCGGCGGACGCGCCGGCGAGTCCATCGGGGGCGCCGCTGGTCGTCTCAGGAAC